>JBKJJZ010000459.1:0-3201 GCA_046597705.1 Vicinamibacterales bacterium
CTCAGGAGCTGAGAGCACGATCGGTGTGCCCGCATCACCGCCAGACCGCACCGGCGCCGAGAGCGGAATCGCACCAAGGAATGGCACGCCGAGTTCCAGAGCCAGCGCTTCGCCGCCGCCTTTGCCGAAAATATCAGCTTCGCTGCCGCAGTCGCCGCACACGTAGTAACTCATGTTCTCGATGACGCCGATGACGGGGATGTTCAGCTTCTGATACATCTTCACGGCTCGGCGAGTATCGGCCACCGACACCGTCTGCGGAGTGGTCACGACCACCGCGCCGGCCACCGGAACGGTCTGGCTCAGGCTGAGCGCCACGTCGCCCGTGCCTGGCGGCATATCGACAATCAGGTAATCCACATCCGTCCATTTCACGTCGCGGAAGAACTGTTGAATGGCGCCGTGCAACATCGGTCCGCGCCAAATCACCGGTGCATCGTCTGCCGTGAGGAAGCCCATCGAGACCGCCTGCACGCCGTAACGTTCGGCCGGAAGGATGTTCTTGCCGTCCTGCTCCAGTCGAAGGCCTTTTTCAAAGCCCAGCATGATCGGCACGTTCGGACCGTACATATCTGCGTCGAGGAGCGCCACTCTGCTGCCCGCAGCCGCCAGAGCGACCGCGAGATTGACGGCCACAGTCGTCTTGCCCACACCGCCCTTTCCCGCACCAACGGCAATGATGTTCTTTACGCCGTCCACCGGAGCGCGTCCCGCTTCCGGCCGGCCGGCGGCGCGCACCTGTGCCGTCATTTCCACCGCGACGCTGCTCACGCCCGGCAGCGCGCTCACCACGGCTTTGGCCTGGTCGCGCAGCAAATCCTTCACCGGACAAGCCGGCGTGGTGAGTTCCACGGTGAACGCCACATGCTCGCCGCTAATCTTCACGTTCTTCACGAAACCAAGTGTGACGATGTCGCGGTGCAGGTCAGGATCCTGAACGACGCGCAACGCCTCGAGAATGATTGATTCAGATAGTGCCATTGAAGGAATTGTACTTCGCATGCCGGGTCTTTAGACCCGGCGGAATCCGTACCACAGCATCCGGCGCCCCTAGCAGAGGAACGCGAAGTGGCGCCCCTAAAGGGACGCCCTACGTACCGTCACGCCGTCCGTCACGCCGTACGTAGGGCGTCCCTTCAGGGGCGCCGGATGTCAGGACGACAGACTGGCCGCGAGTTCGCCTATCAGCGGCAGCTTGTAGCGCTCACCTTGAAGGGCTTTGACGATGAGAAATATGTAGAGAGCGATGACGCCCAGGCGGAACGCGACGTGCGTGAGGCCCCAGTGACCTACGACGGGAACCGTGGGCAGCAACATCGATATGGCGGCGGCAGCGGCAAACGCCAGCACTGACTGCCATGCGTGGAAGCGGATGTAACTGTCCGTCTTCTCGATCCAGAGCACCACGATTCCGCTGATGAGACCCACCGCGTACGACAAGGCCGCCCACCGTTTTGGATCGCGAGTGGTCACACTGCGGGAGCCGCTTCGCGCGGCGGACGGCCAAACGCCCGGCGGGCGTCGTTGTTAAGGAGAACCCAGAAGGTATATACGCCCAGAGCGGTTCCGAACGGCACCAGCACCAGATTGGGAATTGCCAGGACCAGCGCGGCGAGTCGCCCTCGACGGGAACGGCGCCTGATCGCCCACCCGGTCATCACCGTGACCGCGCCTCCCAGCACCAAGGTCCCACCCACAATGGCGAGCAGCGCGACCGCGGCGCGTTCGCCCATTCCGAAAGCGCTTCCGGCTAACGCTGCGCGCGTGCCGCCCGCCAGAATGCCGAGGGACAATCCCGTCATGACGCCAAAGGCGCCCCACACCAGGTGCAAAATTCCGAGGACATCGATATGCAGACGCATGAGACGGCCCGGGTGTCCGCAGGGGGACCTGTTCGACTCAGCGCGCGCCCAGCGTCACCATCAACTCGCGACGTTCGTCGTCGCTAAAGCCTTCGAGGTCGAGCGTGGCATCGCACTCGTCGCACAAGAGTTCGACCAGAGCTGGCCTGCCCTCTTCCATTGGAGGTTGAACCTGGCCCTCGGCTACCCGGACGAGGTGCATCTGGAGCGTCTTGGCGAGGAAGTTTTCAGCGTTGCCGCAATTCGGACACGTCAGTGACATCAAAAAGAGTGTATCTCAGTCCCTACGCTCGGGATACACAAGTTCTCCACTCACGGTGGCCTCGGGAAACGCCTGGCGGACGGCCTCCAGATATATCTCCAATTGACGGGAATGTTCGGCCCTGGCGGCTCCCGTTTTGAACTCCAGCACGCGAATGGAACCGTCGGGGTAAGCCACCAAACAGTCGATGCTGCCCCTGACGATGACGTCGGGTTCGTCTGGGGAGATGAAGGAGAACGGGACTTCATAGTGCGCCTGTCCGGCGGCCAGGGCGGCTCGGACGTCGGGGCGCCACGCCAGCTGCAGGAATGCGTCGGCCACTTCCGCAAACAGACTGGCGCGATTTGGCACATCCACAAGCTCTTCCGGACGAGTGAGACGAGCCAGGTGCTCTGCCACGTCTCTGGCCGTCGGCGGCCCGTCCCAGTGGAGCTGAAACAGGCGATGCACCAGAGTTCCGCCGATGCGGTCAAGTGAGTAGTGGCGGCCTGAGCTTCCCCCGGCCGAGACGACCGGCGTCACTTCAAGGAGAGCCAGGTTCATGTCCGGCTCAGTCAAGGTTGCACTTCGCACGAAGGGTCCCTCGCTACGAAGCGGCGCACGGTCGACCGCTGGCTCTGGCGCTGCTGGCTCGCTTCGCTCGCTGCTGATTCCGGCAGACCCGGCCTGGAGCGAAGGCGAACGACAGACCCTGGCCGCGAACTGATGTCCGGCCGCGTCCCAATGCACTTCAGCATCCTCAGTCACCGCCGCGCGAGTAAAGGCCAGGCGCAGCGAAATCGGCAACAGGCTCGCCAGGCTTCGCTTCGGTGCCCGCAGTACACCGTTGTCGTCCACTTCGCCGGCCAGATACAGCGCATCGCGAGCCCGGGTGACGGCCACATACAGCAGCCGCCGCAGCTCCTCCACTTCCCGGCGTTCCTCCAGCTTCGTCCCCTCAGTGGAGCGAAAGGCCACCTCCGGTTGACCGTCCACGCTGCGATCGATCACCGTGACGCCCGCTGAACCGCCGCGGCCCGGCGTGTGCAGGTTCACCACGAACACGGCCGGGTATTCCAGGCCCTTGGCTGCATGAAT
>JBKJJZ010000198.1:0-2924 GCA_046597705.1 Vicinamibacterales bacterium
CTGGATCAAAACGTGTGCCGCCCGCTGCAGCCAGCTCCGGGTAGTACCCGTCGCCAAACAGGACTTCGGCACGCGTTTTGATCCAGTTGTCGGCGAATGCGGCTTGCATCTGCGCCACTGCGGGACCCTCAACCCGGAAGTGCGAATCGCGCCAGTGCTTGGGCGACTGTGCGTGGCCAATCCAGTGATCCGCCACACCCACACCGCCTGTGAACCCGATCCGGCCGTCCACGATCAGGAGCTTGCGGTGCGTGCGATTGTTCATGCGCGCCAGGTTGTACCAGCGCAACGGGTGGTAAAACTCCACCTCGACGCCGGCGGCCTTCATGTCTTCGAGGTATTTCGACTCGAGCTTTCCTCCGACCCAGTCGAGCAGCACGTGGACCTTGACGCCGGCCTGCGCACGGGCACAGAGGGCCTCGGTGAACTCGGCGCCGACCTGTCCGGCCCAGTAGATATACGTTTCGAAAGCGATCGTGCGTTGAGCGCCACGGATCGCCTCGAACATCGCGGGAAAAATTTCATCGCCGTTCTGCAGTGCCCTGATGTGATTGCCCGGCAACAGGTCGGGCCCAAGCAGGCGCGCCATCGTGCGCTGGAACGCCGGGCTGTCCACGGAAAAGAGATGCGTCAGCTGGTACCGAATATGTTTTTCGCCGGCCTGCAGATTGAGGATGAAGATCGTAAAGGCGCTGGTGCCGACCAGCGTGATCAGAATGGCCCATCGCAACGTATTCATCGCGCGCCGGCCGCGTTTCTGCCGCCTCGCACCTGGCCGCGCAGCAGCGTCATGGGTCCGAACTCTGGCCGGCCATAGGGGCTGGCATCGACGCCGACGGTTCCGTCGAACCGGTAGTCGAGCGACTGGCCGCTGATCGCGCGACGAATCGCATCGGCAAGGCCGGGCAGTTCGGCGAAGCTGATCGAGAAATCGATGGGAAACGTCTCGGTGGCGCCCGCCGTCAATGGAAGCCCGAGCGGGAGATCGATTTCAGAAGCGCGCCCATCCTGGAGGAATAACGCCCCGCGCAACGTCGAGAGGGTGAATCCAAACCGGTTAGGGTTCCTCACCGTCGCCCAGAGTCGAATGCTGGCCCCTCCAAGGGGACGGTTTGCACCAGGGCCCAGCAAACGGATTTCCGCAGCATGGTCCTGAGCCTCGGCGAACCGTGGCGGCTGCACCAACGACCGCAGTTGTTCGAGCGAAGCGCAGCCCGCAATCGACAGCGTGAGCGCGGAAACGATGACGAGCCTGATCATGTGCACCTCTCGCACGGCGCACCCACGGCCGCGTGACCGAATCCTACCCGGACGGCCCTCCGTAGACTGTCAAGAAGAGCACAACGCCAGTCTGCCCTCCATGGGTGACGCGCCTTGGGGTTATGCCAGAGCCTGGGCGCAGTACTCCACGCACTTCTTCGTTTCGGCGACGGCCGTGGAGCCCTCCGGAATTCGATACTCGAGTTCGACCGACGCGGGAAACTTCCACGCACGCTTCTTCATCGTCTGCAGGATTTCCCTGATCGGTGTGTCGCCGGTGCCCCATGGCACGTTCTCGCCGCCGTTCTCCTTGGACTTGCGGTCCTTGAGATGGATGCTCGAGATCCGCGCGTGGTGCTTCTCCAGGAATTCCACTGGAGTCCCCCCGACGTTTCCGGCGGCCACATAGTGGCCCAGATCCACGTTCGCCATGTTGCCGGGTGAAAGCGCGAAGGCCTGATCGAACGCCGTCATCGTACCCTGCAAGTGCGTGTGATACGACGCGTAGATCTTTCGCTTCATGGCGAAGTCGCCGATGCGTTTCAGCTGCCCTTCGTCGGTGGGCAGCTCCAGGGTGGTGTGGGTGCAACCCAGAGCTTCGGCCACGTTGAACACATACTCGAACTCCTCGTCCGACATGGTCGGACTCAGGAGCTTGAACGCGTAGATGGAGACGCCGGCGTCGTTATACATCTTGCGCAGGGCCTTGTACTTGTCCATGGACACCGACAATCGCCAGGCCTTCACGGCGGCCTGGGCGGCCTGTTGGGTCGCACGCCGTTCCGCCTGCTGCTCCGGCGTCAGCGGCGCGGCGCCGCGGCCGCCGCCAGGGCCGCCGCCAGGGCCGCCGCCCCGGCCGTTTGAGGGCTTTCCGGCGAACGCCTCGGCCGGACCGTCCATCAACTCGATTGCACTAATCCCCGAGTCGAGAATGTACTGCAGTGTGGCTTCCGCACTCTGATCGAGCATGCTGCGATAGCTGTAAGTGATAGCGCCGATCTGGACGCCGCTGAACATGGAGTTTGGTTTGCTCTGCCAGGCCGCCGATGCGAATGCCGGCTTGCCAATCAATCCGATCGAGGGCGCCGCCGTCAGTGCCAGCTTGGTGAATTCGCGTCTGGTGTATCCCATGAGCGGGAGATTACCACCTGGAGTGGCCGCCGGCAGCCGGAACAGCTGTGCGATACTTGCGTTCATACCGCTTCGCCGAGCGCACCTCGGCTGCAACCACGCTGACGTGAGGTTCCCATGCGCCCGTGGCGTTCATGGTTTTCGCGTGGGCAGGCGCCCACGTCTCTTGTATCGGATATCAATTCACTGCGTGCTGATTTCGGTGGCACGTCCGATCGCGATCTATCGGCGATCGTCTTGACCGCGGCGACCCTTCCGGAAGTCGTCGCCGTGACGGCTGTCATGGCGGCTCGCGTCCTTGGCCTGCAAATGCACGACGAGCAACTGCAGGCCGCTCTCGCCCTGGCAGACGGCGCGGTGGTCGAGATGCACACCGGCGAAGGCAAAACGCTGGCGGCTGTGCCGGCCATCGTGTGGCTCGCCCGGAAGCATCACGGCGTGCACGTGCTGACGGCCAACGAATACCTCGCGCGCCGCGATGCCGAGTGGATGCGCGGTATCTATGAGCGCATGGGCCTCGCCGTCGGGTCGAT
>JBKJJZ010000549.1:0-6580 GCA_046597705.1 Vicinamibacterales bacterium
CTTCCTGGCGATCGACTTCGATAAGCAGGACTGGGCAGAGGATACGCGCGCCAGGGCCGCCGGAAATAGGTTTCCAGTCGTACGACCGCTTCTTTCCGAACCAGGACACGCTGCCACACGGTGGATTCGGGAATCTCATTGCGCTTCCGCTACAGAAGCAGGCCCGCGAGCACGGCAACACCGTGTTCATGGACCAAAGCCTCATGCCCTACACCGATCAATGGGCGTTTCTCTCCACGATACGCAAGCTCAACCGGGCGCAGGTCGAAGCCATTGTCGCGGAGGGCGAGCGACGCGGGCACATCGTCGGGCTTCGGCTTCCGACTGACGAAGAGGATCTCGAACCATGGAGGACGCCGCCATCGCGTCGCCGTGCCGCGCGCGTGGACGGCGAATTGCCGAAGTCGATCGAACTCACCCTTGGCAACGAAATCTACATTCCCAAGGATGGGTTGAGTCCAGCGCTCCGCAATCTGATCGTTCGCGTTGCCGCCTTCCAGAACCCGGAGTTCTACAAGGCGCAGGCGATGCGGTTGCCCACCTATGGGAAACCCCGAATCGTCTCGTGCGCAGAAGATCATTCGGATCACATTGGCCTGCCACGTGGTTGCTTGGATGACCTCCGCGTACTACTCGATGACCTCGATATTTCCTGCACGGTTCGCGACGAGCGGAATGTGGGCGAGCGCATCGACGCCGTGTTTCACGGCACACTTCGTCCGGATCAGCAAAACGCTGTGGACTCACTCCTGGCGCACGACACCGGCGTTCTAGCGGCGACCACGGCGTTCGGGAAGACGGTGGTTGCTGCGTCGCTGATCGCGCAGCGCAGTGTGAACACGTTGGTGCTGGTCCATCGACGTCAACTGCTCGACCAGTGGGTCGAACGGCTCTCAGCGTTCCTGAACGTTCCCGCCTCGGCAATCGGGGAGGTCGGCGGCGGACGAAACAAACCTACGGGTCGAATCGATGTCGCCGTGATTCAGAGCCTTGTTCGAAAGGGCGTGGTCGATGACCTCGTGGGTCGCTACGGCCACTTGATAGTCGATGAGTGCCATCATCTCTCCGCGCACAGCTTCGAACAGGTGGCCCGGCGCGCCAAGGCGAAATACGTTCTTGGGCTCTCAGCGACGGTCGTGCGAAAGGATGGCCACCAGCCGATCATCTTCATGCAGTGCGGACCCGTTCGACATCGCGTTGATGCGAAGACTCAGGCAGCATTGCGGCCATTCGGGCACACGGTGCTCGTTCGGCCGACGGCCTTTGTTTCGGCCGAGGTCGAGCAGTCGGACAAGCGAGTCCAGTTCCAATCGCTCTACAAGGCGCTCGTTGACGACGGCGCCAGGAATGATGCGATCTGCCAGGATGTTCTCGAAGCTGTCCGTGGCGGCCGCTCGCCTCTAGTCCTGACTGAGCGGCATGAGCATCTTGACGGGTTGGCCCACAGGCTGGCGAATGGCGTTCGTCACCTCGTCGTCTTGCGCGGAGGCGCCGGTAAGAAACAGAGGGCCGCGGTGGCCGAGCAGCTTGCCGCAATCCCACTCGATGAAGAGCGTGTGCTACTCGGGACCGGCAAATACGTTGGCGAAGGGTTTGATGACGCGCGACTGGACACACTCTTTGTGACCCTGCCGGTATCCTGGCGTGGGACCATCGCGCAATATGTCGGCCGGTTGCATCGATCGCACGATGGCAAACGAGATGTCCGCGTCTACGATTATGCGGACCTCAATGTGCGGATGTTTTCCAGGATGTTCGAGCGACGATGCCGTGGGTACGAGGCCCTTGGCTACGAAATCGTATTTCCGGCTAGCGCGATTCCTGGCTGGCCCACCGCCGTGGTACTTCCAGCCGATCCCCTGTGGAAGCGTGACTACGCCGCCAGCGTCCGCCGGCTTGTGCTCGACGGTGTCGATGTTCCACTCGGCCACCTGTTCGTAGCCGCGGCTCAACCGGTCCCTGCAGACGTTGAGGGCGCGGGCCGAGCTCGCAGTGCGAGTGAGGCATTCCTCTACCACCGGCTGCAGACCATCGATGCCACCCGGCAGAGGTTCCGGCTCAACGTCGAGCTGCCAATTCCGTTCAACGGCCGAGGCCGTATGGAAGTCGATCTTCTGTGCGAGGCCAGCAGGGTGGCGATCGAAGTCGACGGCGCGCTCCACTTGGGGGATGCCGACGCATACCGCCGCGATCGACACAAGGACCGGCTACTCCAGGAGAACGGGTACACCGTCTTGCGATTCCTCGCGGAAGACCTCGCCAGAGACCTGGGAAACGTTCTCGACGTGGTCCAGCGTGCACTGACGCATGGCACCAGAGCCCCGAGACTTCCGGACTGAGTGAGGATCCGACCTCAGCTCATCTTTCGGATTTGCTTCCAAACAGCCGAAGTACGCTCTCCGTCACCTGTTCCAGCCGTTTCACCGACAGGTGACCGAGTTCCCTTTTGATTGCACTTGAGGAAACCGTCAGTAGTCGATGCGCTCGGACAGTGGACCGCACGTGAAGGCCGGTTTGCACAAAATCCGAATCATCAGGATCGAGAATGATGTCCGTGTCGAGTGGGTCGTCGGGCACTCGGCTGGTCACGAAAGCCAGGACCACATGTCTGTGTGCGCCGACGGCCTCGGTGAGGCAGATGGCCGGTCGTGCTTTCTCCGCGCTGAGATCGTCGAATGGAAACGTGACGAGGACGACTTTACCGCGCGTCATCAAACGGCTTGCCATCCGCGAGACTGTAGAGGTCCTCTTCCGGAGCCTTCAGGAAGTCAAAGCTGCCGCCCTGGGCGGCGGCTCGCATCCAGTCCCCTTCGTCGAGCTCGTCCTCATCAACCAGAATCAGCACACGCACACGGCCCGCGATGCCCTGCGGGAGTGGTTTATCGAGGAGCACCCGACGCTCCCGTTCGATTGTGCCGAGTGCTTCGATGGCTTTCATGATGGACTCCCTATCCTTAAGTTCGGGACGGTTTCAGTATCCCATGGAGTCCAGAGGAGGAACACGCCTCTGCACGGACTCGCTCAGCGCCTGCCCCTTGTGACACGAAATGTGACACAACCCCCCCGATAATGCCTCTTCTTACCCCGATCGATGGGTTGCTATGGTGTGCGATGAATAGGGCTCAAGTGGCTGAGAAGTCAATCACTTGGCAGCACGCCATCGCACTCTATCGTTTCTTTCGCTTTTTTCTGTTCACCGGAGGGTTGCTGGTTCGAATCCAGCCCGAGGAGCCAACCTTCGCTAAACGCTCGCTCGCAGCTACGGCTGGCGAGCCAAGTCATCGAAGGTTGTCCGCCGAAGCTGCGCCGCCAGGCGCGTCTGGCGAAGGCGGACCCCACCCCAAGCTGGATTCTCGGCCACCGCCGCGCTCTCGCCGCGCTCGGCACGAATCCAGGGTGAGAGTCGCGACGACGGCGGCCACGCACAGGAGTCCGGCCCGGCCATGCGTTCCGCTCTCGTCGACATACGCGTGCAAGTTGGCCACTGGGTCTTCGGCGCCGACTTGGTGAGAGCGTTAGCCGCGCTCCCGTTCTCGCTTGGTCCGGCTGGTCCCAGCCTTGTGCTCTCGCACATTCTGCGCCTTCCACGCCAGCATCGGATGCCCGGCAATGACGTGTCGCATGACCTGGCGGCCGAGGTTCGTCATTGGGGGCCCCTTAGAATCATGGAGCGGATCGGTGCCGGATCGAATGGTGAGGTCTTCCGAGCGTGGGACGAATCACTCGATCGTGAAGTGGCGCTGAAGCTCCTGACGGCTCCCGCGCCGATTGTCGGACGCGACTCGAGAGTCGTTGAAGAGGGACGGCTGCTCGCGAGAATCCGGCACCCCAACGTCGCCGCTGTCTACGGTGCAGAGCGCAGGGGCGAAACGGTTGGCATCTGGATGGAGTTCATCCGGGGGCGGACGCTGGCCGAGATGATTAGTTCAGACGGACCTTTCAGCGCGGAAGAGGCGGCTCTAATCGGCGTGGACGTTTGCCGCGCCGTGGCGGTTGTGCATGCCGCCGGACTCGTGCATGGCGATGTGAAGGCTCAAAACATCATCCGCGAGACGGGCGGCCGTTTGGTGTTGAGTGACTTCGGCGCCGGAGTAGACCTTGCTCGGGCACAAGACAGGCAGACCCTCAAAGGCACACCCGTCTACATCGCTCCCGAGATTCTCGAGGGCGCTGGTCCTTCCCCGTCGTCGGATGTGTATGCCATCGGTGTCCTGCTTTTCTTCCTCGTCTCGGGCAAGTATCCCGTGGAGGGCGCGAACCTCCACGAAGTCAGGCGAGGACACGAGGAGGGTCGCAGGCGACTGCAGGATGAGCGGCCCGATCTGCCAAGCTGGTTCACCGAATTGCTTGAACGGGCGTTGGATCCTGACCTTACGTTTCGATTTCGCTCTCCTGCGGAGATGATTCCCCTGTTGCAGCGGCGGCATCAGCCACCGCTGTCCAGGGGGGCCAAGCAAGTGGCGCTTGGTTGCCTCGTAGTCTTGGCGATCTCGGGCTGGCTAGTTTTTAGCAGGCCGAATGCAGAGACAGATCCGCAAGCGACAAAACTTGCACCGTCGGTGTATGCGAATGCCGATGGCTCATTCGAACGCACGCTCGATCGAGCAAGACAGAGCTTGGCTCAGAGAACACCTGCCGGCTTCCGGGAGGCCCTGCTGATTTTCGAGCAGGTCGTATCAGCTGATCCAGTGAATGCGCGAGCCCTTGCCGGAATTGCGGACACATATTCGCTTCTTGGAGCCTTCGGTGTCATTGGAAAGACCGAAGCGAACATGGCAGCACGGGATGCCGCGCAGAAAAGCATACGACTGGGGCCTGAACTTCCGGATGGCCACGCATCGATGAGCTTCGTGGCTTGGGAGCGGGGAGATCGAGCAGAAGCGTTCAAACACGTCACGACCGCTCTGGACATGGACCCCGGCTACGCGCAGGCGCACCATTGGCATGCCCTCTATTTGATGGATTCCGGTCATTTTCAGGATGCGATCGATTCCGCGAGGCGCGCCCGAGTGTTGGACCCAAAGTCACCTGTGATGGCCAGTGACCTCGCCCTCATCTTGCGGGTGACAGGCAGGTTCGGCGAAGCGCTCGCACTCCTGCAGGAACTAGTACAGTCACATGCTGACCGCGAAGCCGCCGATGCAGTGAAGCACCAGTTCTTCAGTCGCAGCCGCATCAATGTCCGCGAGGAATGAGCCCCACGGCTCGGGCGGGGTTTCACGGGCCATAGCGCAAGTCGTCAGCGCGCAGCGTCGTCAGCAGGTTCCAATGCGCTGCGGTTTCAGGGCGATGCTGACGGAGATATTGGCGCTCGACTTCCGTGACATTCCGGCCGAGCACATCCTCCTTCGCCAATCTGGCCTCTTCGAGCTGCACTTGAGCGGATTCCAGCGCGCTCACGGCGAGTGCTCAGCCACAGAACCCGTAGGTGTTGCCGTCAAACGGATGCGCGAACGTCACGAGCAACAACATGACGATACCGATGGCGACCATAGCGGCTCGCGGCATGGGCGCGATAATGCCGCGGCCGGTCTCCAGCAATAGCCGCTGCAGAGGGGCTTGCTCTGTGGCTGGATCAGCCACAGCGAGATCGTTTCTCTGGGCCCCCGCGGCGGTTAACAGATGACGGCCCGAGTGTTTCACTCATTCGCATTGAGACGACAACGCCGGAGAGGCATGTCAGAAAGGCGACGACCCAGATCGCACTGGTGAAGCCGAACAGGTCCGCCACTAGCCCAGAGACCACAGCTCCCGCAACGTATCCCGAGTCTCGCCAGAATCGGAACACGCCCAACGCGGATCCGCGCCATGAGGGTGCGGCGACGTCGGCGATGGCCGCCAGCAACGTCGGATACACCATCGCGGTGCCGACACCCATGAAGACGCCCGCCACCGCAAAGCCCAGGAACGTTGAGGTCGCCCCAACCAGCACGAGACCGGCCGTCTGTACCCACATGCCGCAGACGATCAACCATTTGCGGCCCAGACGATCAGACAGTCCGCCCGTGCCGAGCTGGGCAACACCCCATGTCGCGGGGTAGATGGCGGCCAGGATCCCGATCTGCCCAATCGTCATATGCGCTCCGGCGAAGACCATCGGCAACAGGCCCCAGGCCATTCCGTCATTGAGGTTATTCACGAGACCGGCCTGACTGGCCGATGAGAGATTCCGATCGCGCAGGCTGGTTCGCCAGAACACATCACTCTGCGTCGGCACGTGTCCCACATGCTCCGTCACGCTCGATTCCAACACGCGATGGGACGTCGTGTCGCGCACGACGAGAACGGACAATCCAAGTCCAAAAGCCACGAAGACCACGCCCAGGTAAAAGGGCTGGGGCCGGAGTCCGTACCGAGCCGCGATCCAGCCCGTCGCGAGCGCGGCTGCGGCCACGGCGAGGTAGCCCGCGAATTCGTTCACGCCCATCGCGAATCCACGCCGGTCGCTCCCCACGAGATCAATCTTCATGATCACCGTCGCGGACCACGTCAGTCCCTGGCTGATGCCCAGAGCCGCATTTGCGATCAGGATCCACGACCAGGTGGGCGCCCACATCAGAACGAATGGCACCCGCGCCGC
>JBKJJZ010000580.1:0-4455 GCA_046597705.1 Vicinamibacterales bacterium
GCCCTTCTGCCGGCCTCCCCGCAGGCCTTCTTCGGCGTCGAACCGCGCGGCATTGAGTGGCGCCATGAGGAATGCGCGATATCGCCAGCCTCGTCCCACTTCACCGTGAGCACCGACCCCGACTTCGAACCACGTAGTGGGAATGATGATGGTGTCGAGCAGCGGACGTTCGACCCCATAGAACACGGGTGGCTCGTGGCGCTCGTTGATGATGCCGACGGGAACCAGCATCATGCCGGCCCGGATGTTGAACGAGCGCGACAGCAGGAAATCCACGTAGGCCTGTTCGAGTTCGAGTTCCCCGGCCTCTTCGAACCCTTCCACAAACGCGTGGGCCACCTCGAGTTCGCCCACAAAGCGAATGCGATCGCTGTAGCGGTGAGTCACGAGCAGCACGAACCGGCGAAAATCGATTTCCCCATCGAGGAACTGGGGCTTCGTGTAATGGAAGTCCATGTAGCCCGAGAGCATCGTCTTGGGCTCTGGCTGAGGGGTGGGCTCTTGGGCGGCCGCCAGAACGGGCAACCCAAGAGCCGCAAGGAAACAAAGCAGGTTTAGTAGTCTTTGAGTAATCAAAACATAGGTATTGAATACTCAAAATCACGAACTGTCAAACGTCAGCTCTTGTGCTTCATCATCGGGCACATCGCCATGGAGTCTTTGCCTTCGGCCATGTGCTCCATCATGTGGGTCATCATGCCCTGCTGCATCTTCATCATGCCGGCACTCATCGTGTGCCGCTGCGCGACGATTTCAGTGACAACAACCGCGGTTGCCTCTGGCCTGGCTGACGCCGACGCGCTGTTCATCTTGGTTACCAGACCGTCGAGCTTCTGGTCGGCCGCCTTCATGTCGGCCGTCATTTTGTCGTGTTCGGCCATCATGGCCTTGCACTTCTCGGCCATGCCTGGCGACATCTTCATTTGATCCGTCATCTGATGCTGAGGCATCGGCGGTGTCTGCGCAGCCAGCCCCGTGATTGCCACTAGCCCAACCGCCGCCACGATCATGCTTCCAATTCGTTTCACGCTCATGTGATGAACTCCTTTCAAACTCATAACTGTTTGATGCTCCCACTGTTGTTGAAACCCGGACGTACACAAGTGAACATGATTGCCAAGCCGATCAGGACGCCGCCGGCGGACATCCACTGCGCCACTGTCATGCCCAGCGCGACCTTTGGATTCACGCGGATGAACTCCAGCAGGAATCGGAAGCCGGCACCCGCCACGAAATACCGGCCGAGCACGTCCGCGTCGGCAACTCGCCTACGCCGCCATCGGATCAGGAGCCAGACCAAACCCGCCAACCAGGCAGCCTCATACAGTTGGGTGGGATGCACCGGCTCGAAGACTGGCGGGAGCCCCCGTGGAAAGGCGACCGCCCACGGCAGGCTTGAAGGCCTGCCGTAGTCGTCGCCGACGAGAAAACAACCAATGCGGCCGATGAGATGCCCGATGGCCAGGGCCGGTGTGGCCGCCGAGAGCGTGGCCAACAGCGGCAAGCGACTCCGCAAGATCAACACGACGCCCGCGCCGACGCCTCCGATAAACCCTCCGAACCAACTGAGACCGCCACGCGAGAACAGCAGATCGACGAGGGGCTGCTCGTTCAGATGCTCGACAGTCCAAAACAGCTTGGCTCCGGCGAAGCCGAAAAAGGTCGCGTACAGCGCCAGATCCGAGGCGCAGGCGGAAATGCCAGAAATGCGAACTTCGCGAGTGAATACTTGCCAGCCAACAACTGATGCGAGCGCAACCAGCACGCCGAAGCTGGTGATCTCGAACTCGCCGAGGCGGAACAGGACGGGATACATGCGACGCCGTCGGCCCGACGACTGTCCCTAACCTAACTGCAACAACCCTCTTCGCTCTTCGGCGTCTCCCCGGGCTTGCCGGCGTACTGCGCCGGATCGAGATCGAATTTTTCTTTGCAGGTGGACCCGCAGAAGTAATAGGTCTGCCCTTGGTACTCGCTCTGCCCCGTCGCAGTGGCCGTGTCGACGTCCATGCCGCACACCGGGTCGTTCACGATAGTTGTGCTTGTCATCGTCATCCCTTTCAGGGATCCGTGCGGAGTTGCACGATCCGCTACAGCATGCGGGAACCGCGAGCGCCTTACTGTCCCTGATTGCACAACGACTACCGCCCACCGTCGCTCACGACGATTACGCCGCGCAGCATGTTCAGGCCACAGCTGAACGTCAACTCGCCGGGTGCGCGTGGAGGCAGGCGAATCACGACTTCTTCATTGACCGGCAGCGATCGCTTGATGCCGAGCGCGGGAATCAGTACATCCTCTCCGCAGGACTCATTCACTCGACGTACGAACACGAGGTCCACCTGGCGGTGGGCCGGCACGGTCACGCTTGAGGGACTCAACCCTTCGGCGGTGATCTCGATGAGACGACGAACGACGGGGGCCGACACAGGCGATGGCGATGACTGACCACGGCCCACTGACACTGCCGCAGCCATGACAGGCGCCACGGGTGGGGGCCAGCTCAATCGATCGCGTTCAGACCGAAGCAGGAAACTGCCGGAGACCACAACCCGTTCGCCGCCATTCAGGCCGGACTGAACCTCAACCTGATCAGCGGACGCCGCTCCAAGGCGGACAGCACGCTCACGGAATTGGCCCGGCTGCTCCTCGATGTAGACAACCGGCACAGCGCCAATCGTCTGAATCGCCGCCGCAGGCACCATCACGTGCGCGGCTGATGCACCGGAGCTCACGCTCACGGCCACGAACATGCCGAATCGAAGTGCGTTGTCAGCGTTGTCCACTTCCACGCGCGCGCGGGCGGTCCGTGACTCGCGCGCGAGTTCCGGTTCGATGTACGTCAGCCTTCCCGTCCAACTGCGGCCAGTGAACGCGTCGACCGTCACTGTGGCGCTCTGCCCGATGCGCACGCGCGCCAGATCGCGCTCGAAGACATCGGCCATCACCCAGACGTGAGCAACACTTGCCAGCGTGATCAGCGAGTCAGCCGAGCCCACGTTTTGCCCCTGATTCGCCGACCGCTTGATGACGACACCGCTTGCGGACGCCTTGACGTCGATGGTTTCCGGCGGCGCGTCGCCTGCCGCCATCGAGGCCAGGCGAGCGTCGTCAAACCCCAGGCGCAGGAGGCGCGCCCTGGCCGCGTCCACGTCAGTCGAGGCCCGCACCAGATCCGCCTGTTCCACCTCCACTTCCTGCTGGCTCGCGGCACCGATCTTTGCCAGCTGGCGCGTGCGGACCAGTCGACGACTGATGGCATCAAGGCTGGCTCGGCCGGTCATCCACTGCCGCACCTCATCGGTCAGTTCAGGGCTGCGGAGGCGTGCGACAACCGCACCGGCAGCGACGACGTCGCCCAGCGCGGCAGACATGCTGACCACCGTGCCGCCCACGATGGGCGTGACGTCAACGGTTCGGTAGGCGTCTGGCTCGACCACCCCCGGCACTCGAAGCACGGACCCCTGTGTAGACGTGGAGGCTTCCCCAATCACCACGCCAGCGCGAGCGAGCGCCTCGGGCGTGAGGGTGAGCGTCTGCGGGCCGGCGGACACCGGTGCGCTGGCTGGCGCGGCTGTTGGCAACGCGACCGCGGATTCGGGCCCGTGCAAGTCGGACGCCGGTCGCATGTAGAACCACATTCCGGTTGCGCCCGTCGCGATCAGCGCGCCCGCCACTGCAACTTTGGCAATCATGATGTCACCCCCAATGCGCGCAGCAGTGCCGTGCGCGCGTCGATCACTTCGCGAAGCACGGCCGTGTAGGCTGACTCCAACTCCAGATATCTGCGTTCTTCATCAATCACGTCAAGCAACGTGCCTCGACCAAGGTCGAAGGATTCCCGCATCACTGCGAGGTTGCGCGCTGCCAGATCCATCACGCCGCCACGATAGAGGGCGAGCGACTGCGTTGCGGCCAGGTCGCGGATGCGCGCGGCATCGATCTCCGCCCTGGCGTCCAGGTGATGCGCGGCGGCGCTGAACTCGGCCGCGCGCCTCATCGCGCCGGCGCTGGCGATTGCCCCCTGTTGACGATTACGCCAGGGCAGGCTGACCGTCGCGCCCACTGCCGCTTCGTGCATCCGGCGCTCGGGGGCCAGGTCGAGCCGCCTGGTCATGTACGCGGCGTACAGGCCCAGGTCGAATCGCGAATCGCTGGTCGCGCGTCTCACTTCAGCCTCCGCACGGCTGACCTCAAGTTCCTTCGCCTTGACGTCGGGCCGGGCGGACATGTCATCGCCCAGAGGTGGAGGCGGCAGCGCGAATGCCACGTCAGAAAGCGGCGCGGCCAGCCGCAGTGGCACATCAGCGGCGAGGCCAACACTGGCCTTGAGGGCGGCCATGGCCCTGTCTGCCGCCGCGTGCCATGCGATGACGTCGGCCTGTGCGCGGTGCGACTCCACATCCGCCAGGTCCCGATCAAGAGGGCGGCCCGCACCGGCATCAACACGCGCAG
>JBKJJZ010000213.1:0-3277 GCA_046597705.1 Vicinamibacterales bacterium
CATGTGCATCGTCGCGAGCGTCTCCGTCGGCACGTGCCGCTCCTCCCTCCGTGTGCCCGACTTCTGCACGTTGGACGCAGGGAATACGCGGCGGTCCGCGAGGCTGCGGTCGAGGACGAGCTCGAGGTTGCCCGTGCCCTTGAACTCTTCAAAGATCACGTCATCCATGCGCGAGCCGGTGTCGACCAGTGCTGTCGCCATGATGGTGATGGAGCCGCCTTCTTCAATATTCCTGGCGGCGCCGAAGAAGCGCTTCGGCTTCTGCAGCGCGTTGGAGTCAAGACCGCCTGAGAGCACTTTGCCCGACGACGGCGCCACGGTGTTGTAGGCGCGCGCGAGGCGCGTGATTGAGTCGAGGAGGATGACCACGTCCTTCTTGTGCTCGACAAGACGCTTCGCCTTTTCGATGACCATCTCGGCCACCTGCACGTGACGCTGCGCGGGTTCGTCGAAGGTGGACGAAATGACTTCGCCACGCACCGACCGCTGCATGTCGGTCACTTCTTCCGGCCGCTCGTCGATGAGCAGCACGATCAAATACACCTCGGGGTGATTCGTCGTAATCGACTGCGCAATGTTCTGCAGCAGCATTGTCTTACCGGTGCGGGGCGGCGCCACGATGAGTCCGCGCTGGCCTTTGCCGATGGGCGTCATCAAGTCCATGACGCGGGCGGATACGTTGTCGGACGTGGTTTCGAGCTTGAGGCGCTCCTGCGGATACAGCGGCGTCAGGTTTTCGAAGAAGAGTTTGTTGCGCGCCTGGTCTGGGGCCTCGAAGTTGACCGCCTCCACCTTGATGAGGGCGAAGTAGCGCTCGCCATCCTTGGGCGGCCGCACCTGGCCCGACACCGTATCGCCAGTCTGCAGGTCGAACTTGCGGATTTGCGAGGGTGACACGTAGATGTCGTCGGGGCCCGGAAGGTAGTTGTAGTCGGGCGCGCGGAGGAATCCGAAGCCGTCCGGCAGCACCTCGAGCACACCTTCTGAAAACAGGAAGCCGCTCTGCTCAGTCTGCGCCTTGAGAATCTGGAAAATCAGATCCTGCTTGCGCATCCCTGTGGCGCCAATGACGTTGAGGTCTTTGGCGACCTGGGTGAGCTTCTGGATGCTCATGTCCTTCAGGTCATTGATGTTGAGCATGGGCGCCTTCGGGACGGGCGCGGCGTCGGGGTTGTTGGCGGCTTCGGCCTCGGCGCGCGCCTGTTCGGCGGCGTACTCGAGGGCGGGGTCTGCGACGGGAAGATCGGGGGAGCGACGTCCGGAACGTCTGGGATGGTGTGCCATGTGGTGCGTACTCGGAAAAAACTTCAGGAAATCTGGAACCGTTTAGGTTGGTTTGGGGGAGCGAACGGGGACTTACAGCGGCAGTATAACACGGAGTCCAGGGGCTTGGGTCCTCAGTAATTAATGGGAGAGTCTCCGATGGCCAGGATCGAGCAGGCCACCCTGGGTTTCAGGCCCAGGGCGTGGGCACGGGCAATGACGTGGGGCTCATCCGCGCCCGGATTGAGCCAGAGCACCGGTATGCCCTTCCGGGCGATCTCCTCGAGCACGGGCAAGCTGGCCTCGGCATGCAGGTACACAGTCGCCTCATCGATGGTGCCGGGGTAGTCGGTCACGCTGGGGTAGGCCTTCTCCCCTTCCACTTCTGCCTCCGTCGGGTGAATCGGGACGACGGTGAAGCCCTGTTCGCGAAATGCGCGGAGCGCCTTGTTGCCAAACTTGCGGCGGTCACGTGAGGCGCCGATGACGGCAACGGTGGACATCAGCCCATTGTACTAAGTGGTGGGCGGCAAGTGTCTATTGAGATCGCAGCACGATCGCGGGATCGACGCGACTCGCGCGCCGGGCCGGGATCCACGCCGCGATGACTGCGGTCATCAACAACACGCCCACCACGAGCGCCAGCGTCCAGGGATCGCGCGCGTCTGCCTGGTAGAGAAAGGTCTGCAGGGCCTTGCCCGCCCACATGGCCGCGACCGCGCCAACGGCTGTGCCGACCACCACCGGCGCCAGGGCCTCACGGATCACCAACCGCGCCAAGTCGCCCGGTGCCGCGCCCAGCGTCAGGCGCACGCCCATCTCTTGCCGCCTCAGAGCGACGTTGAAGAGTGTCAACGCCAGAATGCCGGTGCCTGCAATGAGAAGGCCGCACAGGGCGAACGCCGTGAACAGCATCGCGCGAAATCTCGGCTCGCGCAGACTTCTGTCCAACCCTTCGACGAGCGGCGTGAGCCGCACGCGACTTGCGGTCCGGCTCGACAGCGCCTGGCGGTACGTCGCTGCGGTTTCCGGTGAGTCGTCTGCCAGGCGGACAAGCCACGGTGAGTAGAAGGCGGGTTGCGTTCCAAGGGGCACAAACATGGCCGGTCGAACCGCTTCACCGTAGAGATCGCGCAGCGCCGGCACAATACCCAGGACGGTTCGCGGCACGTCGTCGGCAAGGGTGATGGTTCGCCCCACCGCCTGTTTCGCTGTGAGGTCTGGCCAGACCTCGGAAAGGGCCGCCGGGTTGAGCAAGGCGACGGCTGCGCGGGTTGAGACCTCATCGTGGGTGAACTCGCGACCTGCGAGCAGCGGACTTCGAAGCATCGCGAAATACCCGCCGGTCACTTCGAAACGGCCGCCGCGCACGTTTCTGTCGGTCGAGAAGCCTCGCATGGCGGTGGCGCCCGATCCGACGATGCTGTCCCCGCCCGCGACGGCGATCACGCCGGGCATCCCTACGTTCTCGAGGAGGGCTCGCTCGTATTGAGCGAGACTCTCCTGCGGCGTAGGCCGCGGTGCCGGTGTGGCGGTCGGCGGTGGCTGAACGCTCACGGTATATAGGCCACGCGGATCGAGCCCCACACCCTCGTCCAGGAGATTCGCGAAACTTCGTAGAGTGCCCGCGGCCCCAAAGACCAGCACGACGCCCAGCGCGGCTTCGACTGCGAGCAGCGTGCTCCCGCCGGCCAGTTTGCGTCGCCCGCCGCTGCCACTTGCGGTGAGCAGTGCATCAGCCGGTCGTACGCGAGCCGCGCGTAGCCCTGCCCATCCGCCGGCGATGAGCGAGCACAACACCGAAGCCACGAGTGTCACTGCCACCGTCCGCGAGTCGGTGGCAGCGGCCGCATATCGAGCCATCAACGGAGGCAGGACCGTCCGCAACACGTCAGCGGTCCACAGCGATGCCAGAACTGCCGCGCTCCCCCCGAGCACGCACACCAACCCGGTTTCCATCACCGTCGTGCTGATGATCCTCGCTCGCGACGCCCCAAGTGCGGTCCGCAAGGCC
>JBKJJZ010000507.1:0-3948 GCA_046597705.1 Vicinamibacterales bacterium
CGGCCATAGCGGCCTGCTGGTCCGTCCCAACCATGCGGATGAGCTCGCGGCGGCCATCATCGACCTGCTCAAGCACCCCGCCCTGCGGGTGCAACTCGGCGCCGCGGGCCGCCGACGCGTGGAAGACGCATTCAGCGTCGAGAAGATGGTGGAAGGCACGCTCGCCGTCTACGAGCATCGCCTCGCCGCGCGCGCGTAGCGACTCGCCCTACGCCGCCTCAATCTCGACTTTGTATTTGAGGCCTGCGGCGTCCAGTCCACCCTGAATCGCAAGTCTCACCAACACTGACTCAGGGTACCCGAGGGCCAGTGCCCACTTCGCGGCCCGCTCAGGGCTCACGGTCTTCCGGCCCTTCTCGACATCACAGAGGTGCGACTTGGAGACGCCGAGCCGCGTAGCGCACTCATCTTGTGACAGTTCCTCGCTCTTGCGAACCGCCTCGATGGCACGCCCGAGGGTGAGCGGCCCACCCGAGATTTTTTCCAAGAGTTTCATCGCTTCAGACTTCTTCATTCTTCGCATGGGCCATCCATCAATAGTTGTGTTTACTGACTTCCTCGACTGACACGCACCTGGTCGTGCCTTCCTTGATCTCGTAGATGGCCCGGTACGCTCGGCTCAGCCGGATTGATCGCTGCCCGGCTCGGTCACCCTTCAGAGGCTCGTCGTGATAACCCGGCACCTGACGAACTACCTCCACGCCGTCAAGCTCCACGGCTGCGACCCAGATCATCAGGTTGTCCACGATATGCCTGGGAAGCTTGCGGAGCTGCTTGGCCGCGAGCTTCGTGATCTCAATCCGGAAGATCATCAAATACTAAAATACACCCGACGGGTGAACTGGTCAAACAGCCGTTCAGCCCGGTGGGTAGCTCCTTCAGCCCGGCGAACAGACCGAAGCGGAAGATTACGCCGAGGATGATGCCGAACACCAACGGGTGCGGATCACCGTGGCCGGCAAATGCCCTGAAGCGGGCATCACTTGCACTATAAAGGCATCATGCCTATAATTACGGCCAGGATTTCCTAATACGTCATGCCTCCCACACGCACCTCGTTCGTCGTCGGCCCACTGCCCTCTGCTGCCTTCCTGCTTCTGGTGGCACTTTCAGGCGCCGACGCTCATGGCTACCAGCTTCGCAAGGACCTGATCGAACGATCGAACGGCGCGATCGACCTCGACCCTGGCTCGCTGTATCGGCTGATTTTCCGCCTCCATGAGGATGGGCTGATTGAGGACATCCCTGGCGAGGACGCGCGCCGCCGGTCGTACTGCATCACAACACTCGGGAAGAGGGTGCTCAAGGCCGAGACCGAGCGGATGTCCGGCCTCGTAGCCCAGGCACAGGCAGTTCGAGCCGTTCGAGCGCGAAAGGCATGACCATCTTCTTCGCGCTCTACCGTCTCGCGCTTCGCCTTGGGCCGCGGGACCTTCGAGAGCGGCATGCAGACGAACAGCTCGAGTTGATTCGTCGCATGGCTCATGAGGAGGCGCCGCGAGGGCTGCTGCGTTCAACGGCCTGGAAGATCGCACGATTGGCGCGCGCCGTCTGGGCCAGCCTCGCCGCGCACATCGATCAACGCAGACGACGTCGGACGTCGGGGCCATGGCTCACCGGCGTCGGAGGAGATGTGCGCCTGGCGCTGCGGTCGCTTCGCAAGTCACCCTGGTATGCTGGCAGCACCGTGGCCGTTTTGGGCGCCGGTATTGCGCTCTCCGCCGTCGTATTTGCCATCGTCGACGGCGTGCTGTTCAAGCCATTGCCATATCCAGCGGCGGATCGCCTGTTCGTGGTCGATGCGCAAATCACATCACAGCCTTCCAGCAAGTTGACTGCGGTGTCGTCGGTGGAGACCGGAATATGGACCGCTGCGGTCGCCGAAGTGGCGCTGACCTCCGTTGGGGCGATCGCGGGCCCGTTCAATCGCAAGGACGGTGTCGATCAACTGATGCGGACGGTCGATGAGCACTTCTTCGATGTCGTCGGCATCCGCCCGGAGTTCGGTTCGTTCCAGCCGGAAGACTTCGAATGGCGCGATCGAGTCATACGACCGGGCCCGGCGCCGAGGGAGATGTACTGGCCTGTGGTCATCAGCCATGCACTCTGGCGTCGTGAGTACGGCATGGACCCCTCCGTCATCGGCCAGCGGATCACAAGGTCCGAGCGCGGAGGAGATAAGTTTGGCCACATCGTCCGAGGCGTCCTGCCGGCGGATTTTGTGTTTCCGCTCGATCTCGGCGGGCGACAACCCGATGTTCTTTCTCCAGAGGGCAGCTCTCTTGCGCGGCGGCAGGCGGATACCCGCCGGAACTATTACGTACTGGCCAGAGTCGGCGTGAACGCGCCAGTACCGGCGATCGAGACGCGGCTGTGGGAGGTCACGCGGCGAGAGTCACGCCTGCACCCATCAACAGACAATGCGGCACACGGCGCGGTCGCTCAGCCACCTTTTGACACAGTGACGCTGGTTCCCGTTGGTGAACATCTCGGTGCGTCGGCGCGTCCGGCGCTGCGATTGATTGCCGGCGGCGCGGCACTGCTTTTGCTCATCATCTGCCTGAATGTCACCGGGCTGGCCGCGGCTCGAGGGGTGGACCGCGCCGTAGACTTCGCCACCAGGCGCGCGCTTGGCGCCTCCTCGTGGCGTCTCGCCCGACTCGTCGGCATTGAAGTGCTGGCGTTGGTCATCGCCGGCATGGTTCTCGGCTTGTGGCTCGCGGAGCCTCTGCTTCGCATCACATTAAAGCTGCTCCCCCAGTCGCTGGTCCTGCTCAAGGCGCCGGCCATCGATGTCCGGGTCATCTCCGTCATGGCGGTCGCAACCCTCGCGTGTGTCGCACTCATCGCCGCCCTTCCGGCCCTCCGCGCGTCACACTTTAACATCGCGCCCGCGATTACGGGTCGCACCGGCCGCAATAACCGGGCGGTCAGAAGGCGCGGGCTGATCCTCATTGGGGCTCAAGCCGCGCTCGGGTTCATCCTCGTCACCGCAGGCGCGTTGACGATGACAAGTCTGGCGCTCGCCTGGGCCAACGACGTTGGATTCGCTGCCGATCGCACGGTGTTGCTGGAGGCCTACTTGTCCAGTTACGCGAACAGCCAGGACTCCTTCACCAAACTCACGCACGCGAGGTCGAGACTGGCTCAAGTCCCTGGCACCGCGGGCGTGGCAGCGACGAACATTCACATGTTCAGCGAGATGTTTCCGCCGGGATGGGCGCCAATCGGGTCACTCCCCTTCAAGGGCACGGCAGATCACCAGGTGGAGCAGACGTTCTTTGACGTGATGGGCCTGCACGCGATCGAGGGGCGGCTACCCGGCAAGGGAGAGTGGCCGCCGGACGGCCCATTCGTGGTCATCAGCGAGGCGACCGCACGGCTCTGGTGGCCCGGCGAGACGGCTGTGGGACGGCGAATCCGTTCCTCCCGCCGAGTCACGAATCCGGAACGAACCGTGGTGGCGGTGGTGCGTGACGCCCGCTACGAATCGCTGGATCGTGAGCCACTCGGTTCGGTGTATCTCCCGATCGACTTCGAGGGGCGGTACGGCGCGGTGTTCGTCGTACGGACCGCGGGGAATCCTGATGACGTCATGCCGGGTCTACTTGCAGTCGCCAGGGAAACGGGTTTGAACCTCGAACGTGCGGTGCCGCTCGATGAGGGCTTCTTCATCGCCACGGTCCATCGCGCGCTGCCGGCCTGGCTCTTCGGATCTCTCGGCATCGTCGGGCTCGTGGTGTTGGCAGTGGGCACGTTCGGTCTGTTGGCCATGGCGTCGGCGCAACGCGCGCGGGAACTCGTGATTCGAGTGGCGCTCGGCGCGTCATCCACCAACGTCATCGGGCTGCTGGTCCGTGATCAATTGACGGCGGTCGTCGTCGGCCTTGGTGCAGGTGCCGCGGTCAGTTACTGGACTGTCGCGCTGCTTGAGTCGCAGCTCTACAG
>JBKJJZ010000590.1:0-2659 GCA_046597705.1 Vicinamibacterales bacterium
CTTTCGGCAGCAGGCCGCCCTGTTGCACATTGCTCACGACGCGATCTATGTGAGGGACTTGGGCGGGCAGATCACGTATTGGAACAAGGGCGCCGAGCGAGCCTACGGCTGGACCGCCAACGAAGCGCTTGGCCGCAGGGTTGTCGACTTGCTGTGCACGAATCCACTCCAACTCCGCCAGGCGGAGGCGTCCCTGCTGATGGACGGAGAGTGGAACGGGGAATTGGTCAAGCGGACCAAAACCAAGGGTGATGTGATCATGGCGGTGCGCTGGACGCTCGTGCGGAACGAGCACGGTGAACCGACATCCGTCCTGGCCATCAACACCGACATCACGCTGCAGAAGCGCGCCATGGACGCCGTGCGAGCCGCGGACGAGCGCATGCGGTTTGTGCTGGAGGCGGCGGGAGTCGGAATCTGGGAGATGGATTACAGGACCGGGGTCCTGCAGTGGTCTGAACTCCTCGAGGCGCAATACGGTCTGGCGCCTGGCACGTTTGGCGGGACCCTTGAGGCGTTCATCCAGGGCGTTCATCCCGAAGATCGCGACGCCGTGCTCACGACCATTAAGTCGCGACAGTCAGGCGGAAATTTCCTGGTGCAGCATCGCGCCCTCTGGCCGGATGGCACGGTCCGTTGGATTAACGGGGCGGGTCGCATCGAGGTTGGGCCACAGGGCGAACCACTGCGTGCCGTCGGTATTTCCCTGGACGTCACCGAGCGCCACATGTTGGAGGTGAAGTATCAACAAGCCCAGAAGATGGAGGCCATCGGACGATTAGCGTCTGGCGTCGCCCACGATTTCAATAATCTCCTGACGGTCATCCTCGGATACACCGAGTTCATGGTCGCAGAGGTCGACGTCGAGAGCCAGCACGCGAAGGACCTTGGCCAGGTTACCAAGGCCGCCCGGCGCGCCGCGGGGCTCACCAAGCAACTGTTGGCGTTCAGTCGTCAGCAAGTGCTGCACGCCACCCCGATCGACGTGAACGGGTTGATCACGGATATGACGGGCATGCTCACCAGGCTGATCGGCGAGCACGTCCACGTCGGGCTGACGCTGGCGCCGAGTCTCTCGCCGGCACTGGTGGATCGCGGTCAACTTGAGCAGATCGTGATGAACCTCGTCGTCAATGCGAGAGACGCCATGCCGAGTGGCGGGAGCATCACCATTGAAACGGCAGACGTGACGCTCGAACCGTCCGCGTTTCACCAGATGGACATCGTTCCCGGGTCCTATGTGATGCTGCCGGTCACCGACACCGGTAGCGGGATGACGAAGGAAACCCAACGTCGTCTGTTTGAGCCGTTCTTTACGACCAAGGAGCCGGGGAAGGGAACGGGCCTTGGCCTCTCGACGACGTACGGCATCGTCAAGCAGAGCAGAGGCTACATCTGGGTCTACAGCGAGATCGGCGAAGGGACGACCTTTAAAGTGTACTTGCCGCGTGCCACGGCGGAGATCCCCCTGACGTCGTCACGCCCGGCGGTCGTCGCGCCGGCTGAGCACCAACGGGAGACAGTGCTGCTCGTGGAGGACGAGATCGGCGTGCGTCTCCTCTCGAAGCGCATTCTCGAAAATGCCGGCTATCGAGTCATGGAAGCCGAGAACGGGGACGAGGCCGCGACAATGTTCGGACACCTGGCGGGGGCGATCAATCTGCTGGTGACTGATGTCATGATGCCAGGCTGCGGGGGGCCCGAGTTATTCAGGCGGCTGCAGCTTCACGCGCCAGCGCTACGCGTGCTCTACATGTCCGGTTACACCGAACAATCCGCCGCGAGTCACAAGGCCGTTGACCCTGACATGCCGTTCTTGCAAAAGCCCTTTACCGCTGCGGAGTTCGTTCGCCAGGTGCGCGAAGCGTTGGATTCGACGTCACGCGCGTCCGCGCGGAACGTCGACAGCCTCCGGCCACCCGGTGCGCCAGCCCTGTGATCACAGCGCGATAACCCAGGCAGAGGGGACGATTCCTTTTACTGTTTCGATGCGGGCAGGCTGGTGGACCAGATATCCCGGTGCAGCAGCCACTGACCGTTGACGCGTTTCCAGACCACGCAGTACTTCCCTTGGTCCGCAACTGTGCCGGCCTTGGTTTTCATGACGTAGGTGCCGACTTCGTAGGCCATGGTGCCTTGGGCTTCGACTTCTGTCGTTGTGAGCTCAAAGGCGGTGATGCCCGAATCGAGGACCGATTGCCAGAGCTTTTGCAGAGCCGGCCGGCCCTTCACCACGCCGGCGTTGGGCGGATACGCTTCGGCGTCCGCGGTGTAGGCCGTGGCAATCAGCCCGGCATCACCTTTGGCGGCACCGTCGGCGAACTTCTTGTTGCCCGCTTCAATCGCCGCGCGCACCGTTGCGTTGTTGTTCGCAGTCGGTTCCTGCGCGCTCACCGAACTACCGGCCGCTGCGACAACCGCCACGACGACCGCGGTCACAGCTCTCTGGATCTTGTTCATACAGGCTCCTCACTCACCGGTCCATGGCGGTCCGATGCAATAGGCCGCCGATGATAGCAGTACCCAGCCGCTCGGTCAGGCGACGATCGCATCAGACTCGTCAGAGGGCCGCGACGGCTTTCACATCGTCCCGCGCGGCGCGAGTGCCAACGCCATTGCCGCCCAATTGGTGGCGGCGGCCGAGATGAACGCATCGCGG
>JBKJJZ010000599.1:0-11832 GCA_046597705.1 Vicinamibacterales bacterium
TAGTTCGCCCCCTCGGTACCGCCGAGCGGTGCGGCCTGCAGTTCTTCGAGCTTGCGGATGAACAGCCGCGTCTGACCGCCCTGTTGCGCGGTGAACGCCAGTGTCGTCCCGTCAGGCGACAGCAGCGCCGCAGCGCCGCGATCGGTCGCGAGCGACGCGTCAACGCCGATGCTGGCGAGCAGCCGGCGCGGCGTGGCTGTGGGCGCGGAACGCCAGGGAGACCACGCGACGATGGCCGCGATGAATGCGAGCCCGAACAGAGCGGCGACCATCCATGGCAGCGCACGCCGCCATGTGGGAACCGCGACAGCGGCGGACGCTGGGGTTGATGCCGAGGTGATTGCGCCGTCTCGATCGGCCGGGGAGCCGGCCTCCTCAAGTTCGAGTCGTGCGTCGCCAATCGAACTCAGACGGCGTTTCGGATCCTTCTCAAGGCAGCGCCGCAACAGGCGGCGGATCGGCGCGGGAAGATCAGCCGGTAGCGCGTCCCACTGCACGTCGTCCTTCATCACGTTGGCGAGGGTGATGGAGATGTCTTCGCCTTCGAATGCGCGCTTGCCGGCAAGCATCTCGTAGAGCACGACGCCGAACGCCCAGATGTCGGCGCGGCGATCGACGGCGCGGCCGCGCGCCTGCTCGGGCGCCATGTAGGCGGCCGTGCCGATAATCATGCCCATCTGGGTCGCGCGGGCGGTGAGCGTGGGCGAGTTCTGTGCGTCCAGGGTTCCGGGTCCAGAGTCCAGGGTCCGGTCCATCGCTTTCGCCAGGCCGAAGTCGAGGACCTTCACTGTGCCGTCGGAGCGGACCTTGATATTTGCGGGCTTCAGATCGCGGTGGACGATCCCCTGCTCGTGCGCCGCCTCGAGCGCGTCGGCGATTTGCTTCGCGATGGCGAGGGACTCGTCGAGCGGAATTCCTCCGGATGGAGGCCGGGTCTTTAGACCCGGCATCGTTGCCGGACCTGAAGGTCCGGCCTCCGAAGAGTGAATGATCTCCGACAGATCCTGTCCCTCGACCAGTTCCATCACGAGCGCGTGCGTCGCGCCCGAATCTTCGAAGCCGTAGATGGCCGCGATGTTCGGATGATTGAGCGACGCGAGCACCTGCGCTTCGCGCTTGAAGCGCGCCATCCGATCGGCGTCCGTCGTGAACGCCTCCGGCAGAATCTTCAGTGCGACGTCGCGGTTGAGCTTCGTGTCCTTCGCGCGATACACCTCGCCCATTCCGCCTGCGCCCAGGGCAGAGACTACTTCATAGGGCCCGAGGCGGGTGCCGGTCGTGAGACTCATTTCTGATTCATTGCGTAACTCGCCGGGCGGATTATATCGGGTGTTTGCCGATCGTTCTGACGATGCCGATGCGGCGCTGGGAACCGCCCTCGTCGTCAATCTGAACTCGAATCGCAGATGCGGGCTGGCCGTTCCATCGATCCGGCCACTCGACAGCCAGAACTCCATCGAGCCCCGTCTCCTCCAGGCCAATATCTGCCGCTTCAGCCGGCGTCAGCCTGTAGAGATCCGCGTGATACAGCGTCGATGTACCTGCGTACTGCTGAAGAATCGTAAACGTCGGACTCGAGACGTCACTGGGATCGGCGCCGAGGCCCTCCGCGATTCCCCGCACAAACGCCGTCTTGCCGGCGCCGAGTGGTCCATCAATCAATACCACGTCGCCGACGCGCAGTTCGGCGGCCAGGCCCCGGCCTGCCTCCGATGTTTCTTCCTCGGACGATGTGTGGACGGTTCTCACTCGGCTGACGTCTCCGCGCCCCGGCGGCGGCGCGTGGACGTGAGCTCCATCACCGCGTCGCCCAGCCTGTCGACAACGTCTCCGGCGATCATCGCCACTTCGCCTTCGTCAGCCGCGGCCAGGTCGCCTGCGAGGCCGTGCAGGTAAACCGCGAGCTGCGCCGCGTCGGCCGGGTCCAGCAGCTGCGCAAGCCATGCCGCCACAGCACCGGTGAGCACGTCGCCCGTGCCACCGGAGGCCATGCCGGGATTGCCGGTCAGGTTGATGAACGCCTTGCCGTCGGGCGTGGCCACAACCGTGCGGTGTCCCTTCAGCACGACGAAGACCCGGTGCGTGGTCGCAAACGTTCGAGCCACATCGACGCGATTCGCCTGCACGGCTTCGACGGTCAACCCGGTCAAGCGCGCCATCTCGCCGGGATGCGGCGTGATGATGATCTCCGCGTCGTCGCGACCCATCAGGCGATCGGATTCACCAACGAAGGCAAAGAGGGCGTCGGCATCGAGGACCAGCGGCACGCCCGCGCGCTCGACCACGGCCTGAATCAGGGCCATCGTGGATGGGGATCGGCCGAGGCCGGGGCCCATGGCGATGACGTCCGCGTCCGTGTCGAGGATCCGATCGACGGCCTCCCACGCGATCTGACCGTCGCTGGTTTCCTCGAGCGCGTCTGTCATGTACTCGACGCCAATCGTCGCCAGAATCGGCTGGCAGGACACGGGCGTGGCCACGGTGACCAGCCCCGCGCCCGACCGCAGGGCGCCGGACGCCGCCAGATGGGCGGCCCCTGTCTTGCCTCGGGAACCCGCCACCAGCAGGATGCGGCCATAGTCACCCTTCTGCGACTCGGGCACCCGCGGAGTCACGAGCGACGCCATCCGGGTCTTCGTGATCAGTTCCAGCCAGGGACCGTCCAGGCTCTCGATGACGCCCTGGGGAATGCCAATGTCTGCGATGACCAGGCTGCCGGTGTGCCGCTCCGCCGGTGGCAACACCAGAGCCGTCTTCGGAGCCCCCAGTGTGACGGTCAGCGTCGCGGCCACCGCCGGGCCAATCAGTTCGGCACTGTCGGCGGCGAGCCCGGTCGGCAAATCGATGGCCACGACAGGCTTTGAACAGGCGTTCAAGTCCGCGATGATGGTTTCCACGAGCCCGGTCGCCGGCCCCGAAAGCCCGGTGCCCAAAATCGCGTCCACGATGATGTCCGCGCCAACCACGTCCGAGCCCTGCAACTCCCACGTGGCCGCGTCGGCAATTTCCACGACATCGATCTCGAGCGCACGCAGGACGCCGAGGTTGACTCGCGCATCGCCGCGAACGTCGCCTGACACCCCGACCAGGAACACCGACGTATCGATGCCGCGCTCCGACAACACGCGCGCCACCACGAACCCGTCCCCGCCGTTGTTGCCTTTGCCGCAGATGACGGCCACGTGCAGACTGGCGAGGTCGTCGAACGTGGCTTCCATCGACGCCACCACCTGCCTGCCCGCGTTCTCCATCAGGACCAGCGACGGGATCCCAATCTCATCCGTTGTCCGCCGGTCGGCGTCCCTCATCTGCTGGCTGGTGAGAACTCGCATGGACCGAAAGCGAGCGTATCGCGTGTGCTAGACTCGCGCAACTCACCTTTGCACGCCTCGCCTGCCTGACTTCGGCGCGCTTTGGTGAGCAGGCCCGTGTCTATGCCATCCCTTCACGCAGCGGTCTTCGTCAACGGCACCATCACTCGCGCACAGGATGCCGTCGTGCCGGTGTTCGATCACGGGTTCCTCTATGGCGAAGGCGTCTATGAGACCCTGCGCACCTACAGGGCGATCCCATTCCTCTTCCCCCCGCACATGGCGCGGATGCGTCACTCGGCGGCCCTGATGGCCCTCGACGTGCCGTACACCAACGACCAGATGGCGGCGCACATTCAACAGACCACGCAAACCTATGTGCAGCACTTCGGTGCAGTCACCGACACGTACATCAGGATTCTTCTCACCCGAGGCGTGGGCGGTCTCACGTACAGCCCCGATGCATGCCCCACACCCACGCTGGTCATCATCGTGAAGCCGTTTCCCGAACCTCCGGAACACACGTTCACGAAAGGCATTCGCGTCTCGCTGGTCTCGATTCGCCGCAATCATCCCGAGGCGCTCAACCCGGCCATCAAGTCAAACAACCTGCTCAACAACGCGCTCGCCATGCAGGAAGCATTGCGTCGCGGCGCCGACGAAGCGTTGATGCTGAATCAGTCCGGGCACGTCGTGGAGTGCTCTCAATCCAACTTCTTCATCGTCAAGAACCGGCGTCTCAGGACCGCCCCGCTGGGAGCCGGCCTGCTCCCCGGCATTACGCGCGAGTTCGTGATGGGGCTCGCGCGCGACCTGGGCATCGGTGTGAGCGAGACAGACTACACCGCCGCCGACGTCCAGACCGCCGACGAGGCGTTCATTACGGGAACGACGCGCGAGGTTACCCCGGTGGTCGCGATCGATAGCCACGCCATCGGCACCGGCGCCCCCGGGCCCATCACGCTCCGGCTGCTGACAGAATTCCGACGACGAACAGCCTGATGTCTCGCAGACAAGCCGCTTATTCGTAGTCCTCCATCGGCGGGCACGCGCAAACCAGATTCCTGTCGCCGTAGGGATTATCGATGCGCGAGATCGATGGCCAGAATTTATTGTGCCGCAGCGAAGGGACGGGATAGGCGGCCTGCGCGCGGGTGTACTTGTGGTGCCACTCGTCGGCTGAGACATCCTGCGCGGTATGCGGCGCATTCTTAAGCGGGTTGTCGAGCTTGTCCGCGCTGCCGTCGATCACCGCCTGGATTTCGAACCAGATCGCGATCATCGCGTCGCAGAATCGATCGAGCTCTTCGAGCGGTTCGCTCTCGGTCGGTTCCACCATCAAGGTGCCCGCGACCGGGAACGAGACCGTGGGCGCGTGGAAACCGTAATCCATCAGTCGTTTCGCCACGTCCGTCTCATCCACGCCGTGCGCTTTGAACGGACGCAGATCGAAAATCAACTCGTGCGCCACGCGGCCATTGGCACCTGAATAGAGCACCGGGTAGTGGCCCTGGAGCCGGGCCTTGAGGTAGTTCGCGTTGAGCATCGCGAACTTTGTGGCCGCCGTGACCCCTTCGGCGCCAAGCATCCGGATGTACCCGTACGAGATCAGCAGAATGCTGGCACTCCCCCAGGGCGCGGCGGATACCGCGGAGATGGCCTGCGGTCCACCCGGGTTCACCACCGCGTGGCCCGGAAGAAACGGGGCGAGGTGCGCCGCCACGCCAATCGGCCCCATTCCAGGACCGCCGCCGCCGTGCGGAATGGCGAAAGTCTTGTGCAAGTTGAGGTGGCACACATCGGCACCGATGGCCGCGGGACTGGTGAGCCCCACTTGCGCGTTCATGTTCGCGCCGTCCATGTACACCTGGCCGCCGTTTTCATGAATGATCGCGCACATCTCCCGGATGGCGCTCTCGAAGACGCCGTGCGTGCTCGGATACGTCACCATCAGACAGGACAGGTTGTCGCGATGGCCCTCGGCCTTCGACCGGAGGTCTTCCATCCGGACGTTGCCTTGGGCATCGGTGGCCACGACCACGACCTTGAGCCCGACCATGGCCGCGCTGGCAGGATTGGTCCCGTGCGCCGACTGCGGAATCAGCACGACGTTGCGGTGGGAATCGCCTCGGCTCTGATGATACGCGTTGATGACCAGCAACCCGGCGAACTCGCCCTGCGCACCGGAATTGGGCTGCAGCGACACGGCCGCAAAGCCCGTCACCGCGCAGAGGGCCGCGGCCAGTTCATCAATAACCTGCCGATAACCCGCCGCCTGTTCCACCGGGACAAACGGATGCAGCCGCGAAAACTCCGGCCAGGTGATGGGCAGCATCTCCGCTGCGGCGTTGAGCTTCATCGTGCACGAACCCAACGGGATCATCGCCGAGTCCAACCCGATGTCTTTCTTCTCCAACATGCGGATGTACCGCATCATCTGGGTTTCCGATGCATGCGTGTTGAACACGGGATGCGTCATAAACGCGGACGTTCTGGCGAGTCCTCCGGCCATTGCGGCATCTGTCGCAGGCGCCGCGCTCCTCTTGTGTCCGGCTCCACCGAACGCCCGGATGACATCCGCCAGGTCCCCGTCGGTGACGGTCTCGTCGAATGACACCTGAATCACACCGCTCGACGGATATCGGAGGTTGATCTTCATGCCCTCCGCCGCCGCGCGGATCTGATTGGCCTTCGATTCGTCGCCGGTGAAGCGGACCGTGTCGAAGTACGCCGCGTTGGTCTGGTTCCAACCCATCCCCGACACCGCCGCCGCCAACTGCGACGCGTACCCATGCACCCGCTCGGCAATGGCCTGCAGCCCGGCGGGCCCGTGGTAGACCGCGTAGAATGCCGAAATGTTTGCCAGGAGTGCCTGCGCCGTGCAGATGTTCGACGTCGCCTTTTCGCGCCGGATGTGCTGCTCGCGCGTTTGCAGCGCCATCCGATAGGCGCGACGCCCCTTGGAATCCACGGACACGCCAATGAGGCGGCCCGGCGCCTGCCGCACATAGACCTCGCGCGTCGCAAAAAACGCGGCGTGCGGTCCGCCGTACCCGAGCGGCACGCCCAATCGCTGCGCGCTGCCGACCACCACGTCGGCCCCCATCTCCCCTGGAGGCGTCACGATGGCCGAAGCCAGCAGGTCCGTACCAACGGCCACCAGCACGCCGGCCTCATGGGCCTTCGAGATGAGGTCTCGCAGATCGTGCACCTCGCCGTGGTCATCGGGCGACTGCACATAAAGACCGAACACGTCATTGCCCAGCGTCGCGGCCGCATCCGGCGCAGACAGGTCGGTAAAGCGCAGGGTGATGCCCAGCGGCACCGCACGAGTCACCAGCACCGCTTTCACCTGGGGGAACACCCGCTCCGACACGACGAAGGCCGTCGCATCCTGCCGCTTCGTCACGCGCGCCAGCAGCGTCATCGCCTCGGCCGCCGCCGTCGCCTCATCGAGCAACGACGCGTTCGCAATCTCCATCCCCGTCAACTCACTCACCATCGTCTGAAAATTGAGGAGCGATTCCAGACGGCCTTGCGCGATCTCGGCCTGGTAAGGTGTGTAGGGCGTGTACCAGCCGGGATTTTCCAGGACATTGCGCACGATCACCGCCGGCGTGATGGTGTCGTAGTACCCCATGCCGATGTAGCTGCGGCAGACACTGTTCTTTGCCGCAATGCTCCGGAGACGCGACAGATAACCCGCTTCGGACTCCGCCGGAGGCAATTCAAGCGGAGACGGGAGGCGGATGTCGGCGGGAATGATCTGATCGATCAGAGCATCTATCGATTCGGCATCGACCGCCTGCAGCATGTGCGGCAGGTCAAGCGTACGAGGGCCAATATGACGGGACGCAAACGTATCGGACACGGGGTAGTACCTCGAGAACTTACTTGATGAGCGCTTCGTAGCGGGCGGCATCCATCAGGCTGTCCAACTCGCCAACGCTGCCCATCTTCACCCGAATCATCCACGTCTCATGCGGCTGGCTGTTCACGATGTCTGGGTGAGCGCCGAGCGCGTCGTTGATGGCCGCCACGGTTCCTGAGACCGGAGAAAACAACTCGGAGACCGCCTTGACTGACTCAATGGTGCCGAACACGTCGCCCTTGGTGAGCGTGCGGCCCACCTCAGGCAGTTCGACGAACACCACGTCGCCCAATTGTTTCTGGGCAAAGTCCGTGATGCCCACACTGGCCTCGTCGCCAGCGGTGCGAACCCATTCATGTTCGATCGTGTACTTCAGGTCGGTCGGATACATGGCAGACAACTCCTACGTCGGTTTTGAGCGCTTGTAGAACGGCTCGGGGACCACCTCAGCGCGGATCTGGCGCCCCCGGACATCGATCGTGAGTGACGTCCCGGGCTCGGTCAAGGCCACCGGCACCATCGCCAGGCCAATGGCTTTCTTGAGGAACGGCGTCTGGGTCCCGCTGGTCACGACACCCACCTGAGTTTCTCCCGCCATCACGGCGTGCCCATGCCGGGCAATGCCGCGGTCTTTCACCTCGAACCCCACCAGCCGGCGATCAAGACTGCCCGCCTTCTGAGCGCGCAGGCGCTCGGCACCCAGGAAGTTCTCCTTCTTCCAGCCCACGATCCAACTGAGTCCGGCTTCAACGACCGACGTCTGCTCGTCCATGTCGCTGCCGCACAGACGCATCGACGCCTCCAGGCGAAGGGTGTCGCGCGCACCCAGACCGCACGGCTTGATGCCGGACGCCGCTCCAGCTTCGAGCAGCGCGTTCCACACGCGCTCTGCCTGCGCCGGTGGGGCGAATACCTCGAACCCGTCTTCGCCCGTATATCCGGTGCGCGAGACGGTCACCCGCACTCCGGCCACTTCGCCATGCGCGAACCAGTAATATTTGATGGCCGGCAAATCGATCTGCGTGGTCGCTTGAAGCACACGCTCGGCCTCGGGCCCCTGAATCGCAATGAGCGCGTACCGGGAACTGGCGTTCACCACGGCCACGTCGCCCCCAAGCTCAGCAACTCGAGCGGCAATCCACTGGTTGTCCTTCATGATGTTCCCGGCGTTGACTACGAGCATGAAGTGCTGCTCGCCCATCCGGTACACAAGAATGTCATCGACGAACGTGCCTTCGGGCGTTGTCAGCGCCGAGTACTGAATCTGTCCATTCGCCAGACGACTGGCATCGTTTGAAGAGATCCATTGCACCGCCGCCAGCGCGTCGTTGCCCGCCACCTCAATCTGGCCCATATGGCTGACGTCAAACAGCCCGGCCGAGGTCCGCACGGCCATGTGCTCGTCGATGATGCCGGAGTACTCGACAGGCATGTCCCACCCGCCAAACTCCACCATTCGGGCGCCGTGGGCGCGGTGTCTGGCGTTGAGCGGAGTCTTCTTGAGGGCGGCAGCAGGTGGTGTGGACATCGGACACTACAACGTACTATCGCCCCTTCCGAGCGTCAACCACGCGCGCGAGATTTGATCCGGTGCCGGGCCACTTGAACCGGGACGGGCCACACCCGTCCCGGTTCCCCAAACGCTCACGCGGCGGCTAACCCTGTGGACCGCCTTCCGTGTTCGTATTTCCCTTTGACTGGGGCCAGGCCAGCCTCAGAAGCCCGAACAGCAAAGCCACCAGTATGACGAGCACCAGCGGCCCCGCCTCCCGGGTCTGTGGCACCGAAAACAGCACTGCCGGCATGACCAGTCCACTGACCAGCACGGCGATGACGACCTGAATCAACACGATGCCTACCGCGCGCATGTGACCTCCTTGAAAACCGTTAACCGCTGATCGGAAGACCGCCGTTGCAGCTGATGAACCACGCCATGGCTCCCTCGGACCTCACGGCGTAGATCAGCGAGCACCCGGCCCACTTGTGAGCCTCGTACCACTTCAAGTCATCGGTGCAGTCGGCAAAGTCTTCGGCGATTCGAATGGCTTCCTTGGAGTACAAATCCCAGCAGTCTCCCGGCCCCTTCTGCACCGCTTCCATGTACGCCGCACGAAACACTGCCGGTGCGGCCTGACCACGGGCCGGTCTCGCCATTTCCGCCGCTCGCTCCGCCACCCACTGCTGATGTTGATTCAACGCATTGACGCTGCCGCTTCCCACCTCGAGAACGGCACGGGTCAACAGCATGGACTGGCCCACGAAGGTGTTGGGCCCCGCGGCGACTTTCGCCAGCAGTGTCCTCGCCCTGGCCGCCGCCTCCGATCGCTCTAACACCATCAGGATCCGATCCTCATCCACGCCCATCCCCGCACCCATCGTGACAGCCCCCGTCGGACCGCTGATCGTAAGCTGTCCGCGGCGAACCATGATGCTCAACCGATCCTTCGCGGTGGTGACAGTCACCACCGACCGGTCGGCGGTGATTTCCTTACGCACCGCCACCCCGTCATCCGCCACGTCGAGCACAATACCCCCAGCCACGGGCCGCGTCACGCGGACCGTCGGGATATCTGCCGCGCCTGCCGCCACAGGGACCAGCAGGACCGCCACCGCCGCCAACAGCGGCCCCACGCCCACACTTCTTGCAATGTTCATCGCCCTCATTGTCATCACCCTCCACGGTTTGGTTTGTGTTCAGCCATTCGACCTCCCAGTCAGTTAGCGACCCTGCGTTCCGGTGTCCGCGCGTCGCCCCGTCGGGCGCTCGGCGCGGAAGCAAGATGCGCACGCAACGTGTGATAGCTAATGTCGAGCAGGTCACACGCCCGGCGTTTGTTTCCCTCACATCGATCGAGCACGACCCTGACGTAGCGGCTGCTCCAGGTTCGAAGCGTGTCACTGCTCTGCGGGAGTTCCTCCAGCAGGTCCTGATAACCGTGAGTGACCAACGGTGGCAGGTCTCCCACGTCCAGCAACGCGCCCGACGAGAGAGCGATAGCTCGCTCCAGAACCCGCTCGAGCTGCCGGACGTTCCCGGGCCAGCCGTAGGCCACCAGCGCGTCCAGTGCACCTTCCGAGAGCCGTAGCGCGCGGCCCGGCCGATGTCGCTCCAGCAGGTGCTTGACCAGAGCCGGAATGTCTTCACGGCGCGCCCGTAGGGGCGGCACTTCGAGTTCAACGCCCGAAAGACGGTAGAACAGATCCTCACGAAAGCGTTTGGCGCGCATCTGCTCACTGAGCCGCCGATTGGTGGCCGCAATCACCCGGGTGTTGACCTCCTTCGCAGAGTGCCCGCCGACGCGTTCCACCGACATGTCCTGGAGCACGCGCAACAGCTTGGCTTGTGCGCCGACCGACAAATCGGCCACCTCATCGAGGAACAGAGTGCCGCCTTCAGCAAGCTCGAACTTGCCACGCCTGCCCCGCACGCCAGTGGCAGTCCGTTCCTCAATGCCGAACAACTCCGCTTCAAGAAGCGTTTCGACCAGCGCCGCGCAGTTGACCGGCACAAAGGGCCCACGCCTTCGCGCACTCACCTGATGCAGGGCCCGGGCAACCAGTTCCTTTCCGACGCCGCTCTCGCCCTCCACGAGAACGGTAAAGTTGGTGGCGCCAACTCGCGCGACGTCCGCACGCAACTTCTGCATTACCGGGCTGTGTCCGACCATCATGTCCGCGCCTCCGCAGGGTATTACTCACAATTGGTGCCAGTTGACGCTGGGCATTTCTTCAATGGAACCACCACCTGAACACGCGACTGACGGTCGCGCGCTACCCGCCGGCCTCGCACCACCGGCACTTGCCTCGGTAGAGCGTTCCGTTCCTACCCAGACTTGCGACGGCCCAGGATTCAACAATCGCGAATCTATCCTCGTGTCCAAGCGTCGAGGGAACGTCGGCCAGTTCAACCACACTCCCAGGACGCAACCGCTGCCTTCCCTCGAGCCACGCCCCCTCGGGCGTGACCGTGATGGGAATAAGGTCCCGGCCGACGCGATAACGCGGTGTCGCACTCACTCGGTCCACAGACCAGTCCCGCGGTCGAACCGCAAGACTCGTGTGCGACCCGTGACGCCAGAAACGCGAACCGCGAACTGGTTGCCCCCTGGGCCGCGCACGGCCGCAGTCCCCGAAGTCGCCGTGCCGGTGGGTGTAAACACCGCCATGCGCGCGACACCGAAACGCAATGGCGGAGAATCGCTCACCCCATCTGGGTCCGGCACACCGGCGACATAGCCCACGACGACTTGGGGAAAGCGAAATGACAGCGGCTGCGCGGGTTGCTCGCAGCGGTCCAGGCCAGAGGTAAGGTCGGCTCTCGAAACGCCGTCCCGGTCTCCGTCATCGCACAAGCGCCAGCCGACATCAGTCGACACGTCATCGAACACGATCGCGACATGACGGCCGGTCATCACCGCACGCTGTCGTGCCAACCTGAATTGCCCGGCCAGGAAACTCGCGGCATCACGTGTCCGCTTGGCGTCCGCGCCGTTGCTGATGATCGGCACGGCCAGACCCAGCACGCAACACACAATCCCCACCACCATCGTCACCTCAATCAGCGACGTACCGGCTGAGCCGTGGCGTTGCGGCCGCACGCACCGGGGGGACGGGCGCGATGCGCCGCCCGTCCCCCCGCAGAGAGTCAGG
>JBKJJZ010000068.1:0-5285 GCA_046597705.1 Vicinamibacterales bacterium
CCGTCGGGGCACGGGCTGAGGTTCAGCAACTCAAGCGGGAACTGGTTCAGATGCAGGTGATGGTGGGGCAAGGCCAGGTCGCGCGGGCCTCGCTCGAGGTGCAGGTCGAGGAGTTCACCAACCTGGCCAGGGTGCTGCGGGCATCCGACGTCGTCTCCTACACACTCGCGGGCAGCGGCGGGGCGGCCGAGGCGCACGCCCGCGCGTACGTCACTCAGAAGAATGGCATGGTGTTTACGGCCGACGGGTTGCCGGCGCTGCCGGCCGGCAAGGTGTATCAGCTTTGGGTCATCGTTGCGGGCAAGCCGGTGAGTGTGGGCACGTTCTCGCCGGAAGCCGATGGTCGCGTGCAGCGGGTGATGGTCACGCCCGACATCGCGGCCATGCCGGGCGCAGTGGCCGTGACGCTCGAGCCAACCGGCGGTCTGCTGCAACCCAGCACGACGCCGATTCTGGTGGGCGCGGCGATTCCGCAGTGACGCGGCTTTCTTCGGAGGCCGGGTCTTCAGACCCGGCGAACCAGCGTCAACGTGGCCGGTAGGCGCGCGCGAGATCGGCGATGAGCGACGCCTTCCACACGTAGCCCAGCTGCAGCGAGATGTCGCTCTGGCCGGGCGTTTGTGAGCGCATCACGGGCATGGCCGAAAAAACGCCGAGCAGCCGCACCACGCGTCCGGTCCGCATCATCTCGCGTTCATCCTCGTAGATACCGTTGGCGACGGCCAGCACCGGCGAGCCCGACATGCCGGGGAACGCCGACACGTCCACAAGGAACGCAGGTTTGCCCTGGAAGTCCACCTGGGGTTCGCTGGCCACATGTCCGGTCTTCCACACGGGCAACCGATTCCTGGTGTCGGAGAAGCCGTAGGGATAGCCAACGAGCGTGGCCCCTGACGTGGGGCGGATGCGGATGTCGGTGCGCGTATGGTCGTCGATGAACACGAACATCGCGATGCCTTCGAAGGATGCCTTGGGTAACGGGAGCAGGATGACATCGGCGTCGGCGTGTTCAGTGCTCTGTTCCCACAGCGGTGCACCCGCCGTGCTGTAGAGCGGCAGCACCACCTGTTTCACCTCGGACGGCTCGTTCTGATCCTTGTGGAGGTAGAACACCACACGGTCGCCCTGGTTCGACGCGTCCGACCCGGGCGGGTGTCCGGTCACCACGTGATAGTTGGTGACCAGAAACACGGTATCGATGATCCCGGAAGGATTCTTGATGCCGAAGAAGAAACCCGTGCCTTGCGAAATCTGGCGGGTGCCGTCGAGCAGGTAGACCGGCGTGGTCATCAGCGAGGCCGCTTCGACGGTCACTTGCCCGAATGCCGGCGCTGTTCCGATGCCGATTAGCCACGCAGCGCACCACGCCGTTACACGGGCGAGATTCATCTTTGTCAGCATATCTTGACCACATTTTTCCGATAGGATCTTTGGATGTATTCGTACCGTTCATTGCGCCTACTCTGCCTGACTGTGACTGGACTGCTGGCGGCCGCCGCCTGCGGGGGCGGAGCCCCTCCGGCAGCAGGCGGCGGTCCGGGGGGCCGCGGCGGGGGAGCCGGCGTGGCGGTCGAGATCATTGCGCTTGCGCCCGTGCCCGTCGAAGACAAGACCGAATTCGTCGGCACGGTGAAATCGCGCCGGTCCACCACCGTTCAACCCCAGGTCGAAGGATTTCTCACCCAAATTGCCGTCACGTCTGGCGCCCGCGTGGCTCCGGGCACGCTGCTGTTCCAGATCGACTCCGGCAACCAGCAAGCCGCCGTGGCCGGACTCGAGTCCACGAAGGTGGCGCGCGAGGCCGACGCGGCGCTGGCGCGCCAGCAGGCGGCGCGAATCAAGTCCCTGTTCGACGCGGGCGCGGCGAGCCAGCAGGAAATGGATCAGGTGGCCGCTTCCGTTAAGACCACCGAGGCGCAGCTACGCGCTATCGAGGATCAGATTCGCCTGCAGCGCAATGAGCTGGCGTACTACCGTGTCACCGCGTCCACCTCCGGCGTCGTGGGTGACATTCCCGTGCGCGTGGGCGATCGCGTGACGCGTTCAACGCAGCTGACGACGATCGACGACAACACCGGGATGGAGGTCTACGTGAACGTTCCGGTGCAGGATGCCGCGCGCCTGCGCACCGGACTCACGATGAAGGTGATGGGCCCCCAACGCGAGGTGCTGGCGACTGAACACCTCTACTTCGTCGCACGCACGGTTGATGAGACCCAGACGATTCTTGCGAAAGCGGCACTGGGTGCGGAGAGCGCGAGGTTTCGCGCGGACCAGTTCGTGCCGGTCAGCCTGATCTGGTCGGAAACGTCTTCGCTGGTGGTCCCGCTGGCGGCCGTGACGCGCATTGGCGGACAGTACTTCGTCTTCGTCGCCGAGGCCGGAGAGGGCGGCGCCCGGGTGGCGCGCATGCGTCCCGTGAAACTCGGCGCGGTGGTGGGGAACAACTACGTTGTGCTCGAGGGCCTGAAGGCCGGAGAGCAGCTGATCGCGTCCGGTATCCAGAAGATCGGCGACGGCGTTCCGGTGACACCCGCGCCGCCGGCAGCCCCCGCAGGAGCTGGCCGCCAGGGCGGAGAGGGGCGGTAAGTGTTCAGCCAGCTCTTTATTCGCCGGCCAATTCTGGCCACCGTGTGCTCGCTCATCATCATGCTCGCGGGAGCGGTGGCGATTCCGTCGCTGCCCATCGCGCGCTATCCGGAACTGACGCCGCCCGCGGTGTCGGTGTCGGCGTTCTACACCGGCGCCAATGCGCAGGCCGTTGAAAGCGCGGTCACGACACCGCTTGAACAGGTCATCAACGGCGTCGAGGGCATGCTGTACATGACCTCGTCGAGCACCAACACCGGTTTTGCCTCGATCAACGTGGTCTTTGAAATCGGCCGCGACGGCGATCTTGCCGCAGTCGACGTGCAGAATCGCGTCAATCAGGCGCTGGGCCGAATGCCCGCGGACGTGCGCACCAATGGCATCGCAGTCACAAAGAACACCACCGGGTTCCTGGGCGCCTACGGATTCTTTTCAAGAGACAACCGCTACGACTCGTTGTTCATCAGCAACTATCTCGATCGGTTCGTTCGCGATGCATTGAAGCGCGTGCCCGGCGTGGGCAACGTCATCATCTTCGGTGAACGGAAGTTCGCAATGCGCCTCTGGCTGGATCCGGATGCACTGGCCGGCCGCGGGCTCACGGCCGGTGACGTGGTGAACGCGTTGCGCGAGCAGAACGTCCAGGTGGCGGCAGGTTCCGTTGGTGATGCGCCGGCGGCCGCTGATCAAATGTTCCAGATCAGCGTGCGAGTGCAGGGACGCCTGGTGGAAACCTCGGAATTCGAAAATGTGGTGGTGCGGGCCGGAGATGGCGGTGCGCTCGTGCGCGTCCGCGACGTGGGCCGCGTAGAACTGGGCGCGGAGAGTTATTCGTCGGTGCTGCGTTTCGCCGGGTTCGAGGCCTCGGGCCTTGGCATTCAGCTGCTGCCGTCCGCCAATGCCCTGGAAACGTTCAAGGGCGTGCAGGACACCATGGCGCGTCTGGAAAAGAACTTCCCGCCAGGACTCGAAGCGAAACTGGCGTTCGACAACGTTGGCGTTGTCCAGGAATCGATCGTCGAAGTCCTCAAGACGCTGGCCGAGGCCATCGTCCTGGTCGTGCTGGTCCTGTTCCTGTTCCTGCAGAACTGGCGCAGCACACTGATCCCGGCGCTGACCATTCCCGTCTCGCTCATCGGCACGTTCGCGTTCGTGAAGCTGTTCGGCTTCTCGATCAACACGCTGACGCTGTTCGGCATCGTGCTGGCCACGGGCACCGTTGTGGACGATGCCATCGTGGTCATCGAGAACATCGAACGCCACATGCGCGAGTACGGCAAGTCCGCCTACCGCGCCGCGGTGGATGGCATGCACGAGGTCTTTTCGGCGGTCATCGTCATTGGCATCGTGCTGGTGGCCGTGTTCGTGCCCGTGGCATTTTTCCCGGGCACCACGGGACGGATGTATCAGCAGTTCTCGCTGACTATCGCGTTCGCCGTGGTGTTGTCGGTCTTCAACGCCGTGACGCTGACACCGGCGCTCTCCGCGCTGCTGCTCGACAAGGAACAGCATAAGCATGGATGGTTCTTCACCTGGGTGAATCGGGCTATTGATGCCAGCACGCGGTTCTATGTGCGCACGGTTCGGTTCACTCTGAACTGGCGGTTGGTCTTCATGCTGCTGTTTGGCGTGGCCATGTATGCCACGTGGTGGGTGTATCGGGCAGTGCCCGGTGCGTTCGTGCCCGCCGAAGATGAAGGCTATTTCATCACCATCGTGCAGGCGCCCGCCGGTTCGTCGCTCGAGTACACGACCGAGGTGATGAAGAAAACTGAACAAATCTACCTGAAGACTCCTGAGATTCTGGCGGTGTTCTCAGTGGCGGGTTTCAGCTTCAGCGGGTCCGCGCCCAATCAAGGGTTGATGTTTGCCCGATTGAAACCTTTTGAGGAGCGCAAGGAAGCCAGCCAGTCGCTGGAGGCTGTGCTCGGACGGTTGTTCGGGCAGGTCTCTTCCATTCCTGGCGGCCTGGTGTTCCCTGTGGCTCCGCCATCGATTCAGGGACTGTCGGCCTTTGGAGGATTTCAGTACGAACTGCTGGATCGTCCCGGCGGTGAAATCACGGAGTTGGCCGCGTTGACCCAGCAGGTGATCGCCAAGGGCTACCAGTCAGGATTGGTGACGGGGCTGCGGTCCAGCTTCACCGCGGACGACCCGCAGTTCATCGTGGACGTGGACCGCGACAAGGCGCGCGCGCTTGGCTTGCCCATGCGCGAAGTGAGTGAGGCACTGCAGGTGCTGCTCGGGTCCAGCTACGTGAATGACTTCGACTTCAATAACCGCGCGTATCGCGTCTATGTGCAGGCGGTCCAGGCGTTCCGGGCAAAACCCGATGATCTGAAGCGGTACTATGCCCGCGCCTCGAACGGAAAGATGGTGCCGCTCGATTCCGTGGTCACCATGCGCGAGACCACGGCGCCCGCGGTCATCAGTCACTTCAACCTGTTCCGGTCCACCGAGATCAACGGCAGCACGCTGCCGGGCGTGTCATCGGGCCAGGGGCTGGCGACGATGGAGGCCATTTCGAAGGAAGTGCTGCCGGCCGGGTATGACTTTGCGTGGGCCGGGCAGTCGCTCGAAGAGATCAAGGCCGGTTCCCAGGCCGTCTACATCTTTGCGCTCAGCTTGTTGCTGGTGTACCTCGTGCTGGCCGCCCAGTATGAGAGCTGGGTGCTGCCGTTGATCATCCTGCTGGC
>JBKJJZ010000224.1:0-11073 GCA_046597705.1 Vicinamibacterales bacterium
CCTGGGTCCCGGCGCGCCGGGCGACGCGCATCGATCCGATGCATGCGCTGCGGTCGGAGTAGTGCGCGGCACGGCCCACCCATCTCCAGCGGTGTCCAATCGAGGACAGCCGACACACCGCGACGTTCCTACAATTGAGCCATGCACCAGAAGAATGTGTTCGTCTCAACCATCGGCACCCTGGCCCTGGCCCTGGCCATTGGACTGTCCGCGTGTGAAAGCAAAGCCCCCGAACCGCCGGCCGCTCCACGAATGACCAACGACGAGCTTGATCGGACGGTCACGGCCAAAATCAATAGCGATGCCGTGCTCGCGCCTTACAGCCTCGACGTTGACGCCGACGCGGACAAAAAAGCCGTGACGCTCTCGGGCAAAGTGCCGACTGAGAGCCTTCGGATGAAAGCCGTGAACGCAGCCAAGGCCGTGGATGCGGGGCTGGTCATCACCGACAAGATTGACGTCAAGCCTGGCGACGTCGACCGTAAAGACTACAACGAGGACATGGCGCGCGAAGCGCGCGACCGCGCCGCAAAGTCATCCGAGTCGATCGGCAGCACGGTCGACGACGCCTGGATTCATACGAAGATCCGCAGCAAGCTGGTCGGCGAAGGAGAATTTCCTGGCGGCAGCCTGAACGTGGACGTGGCGAACAATGTGGTCACGCTCCGAGGCACGGTCGCGACCAGAGCCGACAAGACGAAGGCCGAGCAGGTCGCCAAGGGTACGGATGGCGTAAAGAGTGTCAAGAATCTGCTGGTGATCAAGCCGGGCACGTAGCACGATCCCGGTTAGAGAGTTTGGCGACGGGCTCGGTGGCATCAGCCACCGGGCCCGTCGTCTTTGCGGGCTGCGGTCGCCATGTTCGAAAGGCGACAGCCTCGCGTGTCGGGTTGTAGCACGCTACCGCTATGGTGACGATACCTCCCAACTCACGACTTGTATTCAGCGCGGCCGTGTGTCTGGCCTTCGCAGCCTGCAGCAACGGGTCTCCCAGTGCACCTACCCCAGCTGCGTGTACTTACACGCTCTCCGTGTCATCGCTGTCAGTGCCGTCCTCTGGCGGAGCGACCACCGTGGGCGTCACAACGGCGAACCAGTGCTCCTGGAGCGCCGCCTCTGACAGCAGCTGGATCACCATCACCGGAGCCGCGGTTGGTACCGGCGCCGGAAGCGTCAGCGTGGTCATCGCTCCCAATCCAGCGAGCGCCATCCGAACCGGCACCCTCACGGTGGGCGGTCGCACTGTGTCAGTGACTGAAGCCGCCGTGGACTGTACCGTGACGTTGTCATCGCCTGGGTCGACGTTTCCCGCAGGGGGGGCCACCGGCAGCCTGACGGTGAGCACGGCGGCAAACTGTACGTGGACCGCCGTCAGCAACGCGTCGTGGCTGGCGATAAGCGCGGGGACCACAGGAACCGGCAACGGCATCGTGGCCTTTGCTCTTGGCCCGAACTCCAGCCCGTCGACCCGCGGCGGCACCATTGTGGTCAACGACAAGAGTGCGTCGGTGAGCCAGGAGGGCGACCCGGCGTCCTGCAGTTTCACGGTGGCGCCGTTGAGCTTCACGCCGTGTATTTCCCAGTCGCCCGACATGACCGCCACGGTGTCCACTCAAGCCACCTGCAGTTGGACCGCCGTACCAACTGGGTCATGGGTCACCGTGACAGCGGGACAATCCGGGATCGGATCCGGTCTGGTGTCATTTCGCGTCGCGGACAACTTCGGTGATCGTCGCTACAGCAGCGTCGAGGTGCGGGGGCCCACGGGAATCGCAGTGCGGAGCGTGGATGTGGCGCAAGCCGGCTGCACCTACGAGGTAAGCCCCGCCAGCATGCTGCTGCCGGCCGCAGGAGGTCCTGGAATGTTTCAGGTGGTAACGCTGACCATTCCAAGTCAGTGCGGTACCGGGACACAAGCGAAGTGCCAGTGGACGGCCGTGTCGAATGCGCCGTGGATCACGGTGACGACGCCGATGCCGCAGGTGGGCGATACCGCCGTGAATTTCGCGCTGGCGCCAAACAACACCGGCACCCTTCGCACCAGCACGATCGTTCTTGGCAACCAGGTGGTCAGCATCTCACAGGGCGGATAGCACACGCGCTACCGCCTTCCGGAGCACGCCACTCATGAATGTCGTGGTGCGAACCACGGTGGACCCTGCGCGTCGGCCTCGCCGCCGCCAACCTACGGCCGGGTGACGTGAATCCTGAAACGCACATAGAACGTCCCGAGGTGCGTTCCCGGCTTCGCAGGTCCGTTGTCGCGCGCCAGGCGCGCGATCGCGCGACCCTGGCCGATCGGCTGGATGAACCAGTCGTTGCACCCGCCGGCGTCGGCGGCGTTGCAGACCACCGCCACATTCGTCGTCTCCTGATGGCCGGTGAACGAGAGTGCCGGGCTTCTGGAGTACGTGATCCCGTTGAAGTCGAATCGGGTGGGGAGCGGGCACTCAAACGAACTGCCCGTCGTCATCGTCTTCATGCTGCGGTTGACAAACGTGCAGTGGATGTTCATAACGCCCGGCACGATTTGCGTGCCCCAATACGGCGGCGTGGCAGGAACGAGATAGGCCGGATCGCCCGGTTGCACGGCGTCATCCGAATCCAGTGCGATGCCAAATCTTCTTCCCGATCTGCCCGACGCTGAAAACTGCCAGTCGCCGTGAGTGAGTCCGTTATACACGTTCGCGGTGAGGACTGATTTCACTCCGCCGGCGCTGTGGACATACGCCCCAAGGCCATCGCTCAGGATGTCTGCGGGCAATCCATTGCCATCAAGCGGCTCGATGTAGGTCGTAACTGGTATGTCGCTCGACGCCTTCGCCTCCTGGCTTCCTGGTGTGGGCGCTACCGGACTCGTGCCGCCCGGCCCGGACTCCGAACACGCTGTAGTAACAACAAGAAGAAACGCAACCAATGCCAATGTCTTCAGTCTCATGAATTGCCTCCACTGGCTATAACGACGGGTGGAAGCAAACCGGAAAACTGCCCTAGAATCAGCGCCGTCGCACAGCCATGCCAGCGGATCCCCCCACCATCCCTCAAATCCCGGGCCAGCCGGCTCGTGCTGACACGACCATCCGCCTGCTCGAGCAGGCACGTGAGGGAGATACCGCTGCCCTCGATGCGCTGTTCGCCCGATATCTCGGGCCGCTCCGTCGATGGGCCAGCGGACGGCTGCCTCGCTGGGCTCGCGACGCCGCCGATACGCAGGACCTGGTCCAGGACACCCTCCTTCAGACGTTAAAGAGAATTGGGGACTTCGAGCCGAGGCGAGAGGGAGCGTTGCAGGCCTATCTGAGGCAGGCGGTGATGAATCGAATCAAGGATCTTATTCGACGCCACAATCGCCGGGGCACGCCGGAGGCCCTCGACACTGGTGTCGAAGGGGACGGACCATCACCGGTCGAGGCAGCGATCGGCACCCAAACCGCCGAGAGGTACGAGCGCGCCCTGGCGCGGCTGCGTCCGGAAGATCGCGAAGCGATCATCGCGCGTGTGGAACTGTCGTGCACGTACGCGGAACTTGCAGTGGCGCTCGGCAAGCCGAGCGCGGACGCGGCCCGCAAGGCCGCCCAGCAGGCACTGGTACGACTCGCCGCGGAGATGAAACATGAGCGATGACATTCTCAAGCCTCCGCCCGATCCGGCCGACGATGAACGGATGATGGAGCTGGCGGGGAAGATCCTCGACGGCGGAACGGTCGACTGGGATGTGGCATCTGGACCCGCTTCTGACTACGTCGAGGAGTTCCGTGCACTCGGCACTCTCGCGAAGCTCGGCAGTGCGCCGGCGCCTGGTCCACTTGGTGACTGGGGTCCGCTTCGACTGATCGAACGCGTCGGCGAAGGGGCGTTCGGGGAGGTGTTCCGCGCATGGGACACACGGCTCGATCGCGAAGTCGCATTGAAGCTGCTTCGGCCAGCGCGATCTCAGCCGGGCCACCCCACCACAGTCATCAGCGAGGGCCGGCTGCTCGCACGTGTCCGGCATCCGAATGTCGTGACCGTGTTCGGCGCGGAGCAGATCGACGGACGGATTGGCATCTGGACCGAATTCGTCCACGGCTCCACCCTGCAACACAACGTCGATACACAGGGGCCGATACCTGTCGCCGAAGCGATCGCCACCGGCCGCGTCCTTGGTGCCGCCCTCGCGGCGATTCACCAGGCTGGCGTCGTGCACGGCGACGTCAAAGCGCAGAACGTACTTCGGGAGCCCGGCGGGCGCCTAGTGCTGGTCGACCTTGGCACGGGACGCGAACATCTGCAGGGCGTAGGTGCCCCGGGCGGGCCGATCAGCGGTACGCCCCTGTATATGGCGTCGGAACTCTGGCGTGGCCAACCGCCGACGCCGCAGTCCGATGGCTACAGCCCCGGAGTGCTCCTGTACTTTCTCGTCTCCGGTACGCACCCGATCCAGGGCGCCACTGCCGCCGAGGTACGGGAAGGACACGTCGCGGGGCGGCACGTGCCGCTTCGCGATCGGGGACTTGGCCTCCCGGCGACGTTCACGGCCGCCGTGGAGCGAGCGCTCGAGGCGGACGCGGCGAAGCGGTTTCAAAGCGCGGACGCGTTTGCCGCGGCGTTGAATATTGCCCCTGCCACCGGCGCGCGACGCCGATCGATCGTAGCCGCGATCGCTGTGCTCTTCATTGGAAGCATGGCCGTGGCTGGCTATTTCGGTCTGTGGAGTGCTCGCCCGAAATTACGTTCGTCTGCGGCGCGGGAAACTCAAACCCGCCTGGAAGAGCCGCCCACTTATTTTGTGGGACGCCCAGCCAGAAACGGACGCGACTTCCCATATGTCGATAGACAACAGAACCTCGGGCTCTGGGACCGGTCCACCAACAAATCCACGGTGGTCGTGAAACACGACGGTGACGATCCTGAGGTTGCAGACTGGTCCCTCGCCTCACCCGATGCTCAACAGATCGTCTACGCATCCGGCACGGACGCTCGCGGTTACGAACTGCGCATCGTCAATCGCGATGGCTCTGGATTACGGACGGTGCTCCCGCGTGGCGTGGCGCCGGACTTCGAGCCGGTCGACTGGTCCTGGGACGGTCGTTACATTCTCTGCTGGCTGAATCGTTCCGGCGACGTTCGAGATCTGGCCCTCATCCCAGTAGTCGGCGGCAGCCCGCAGGTTCTGCAGAGCGTCCACACAGGCATTCATGCAGGGGCCAGCCTTTCCCCTGACGGCAGCTTTGTGATCTATGAGGCACGCCAGGAGCAGACCGGGACGCGACGGCATCTGCTGATCGCGCCCACGCAGCCAGGCGCTCCACCCCGGGTGCTCACGGCCACGGGCACCGACGATCACAATCCCCACTGGACCGCGAACGGCGACGTGTTGTTTGCGAGCGTGCGCGATCGCCACACCAGCCTCTACCTGATGCCGATGGCCAAAGGCCTGCCCCGCGGTCCGGCCACGCCGGTGTCCCTCAACCTCAATTTCCTGGCGAGCCGGGGACTGAGCTCGTCCGGAATTCTTTTCTTCCAGACCCTGAGAGGTGGCGCGGATGTGTTCACGGCACCGATCGACCTGTCCCGGGAGTCCTCGATCGGCGCTCCGGCCCCCATCGAACCCGCCTTGCCTGGCGGCAATGTGAACGGGAGATGGTCGCCCAAGGGTGGACAGCGCTTCGCGTACATCGATCACGCCTACCACGTCATTCTGATCAAGGACTTTTTGAAAGGATCCTCCACGACCACGATTAGGCCGGAACTCTCCGCGCTGGGCACCGAGCCACCGATGTGGTCGCCGGACGAGCGATATCTGTTGGTCAGAGGTAATGGACTCGACAATCGCGAAGGGTTCTTTCGAATTGCGGTGTCGTCCGGCAAGGCGGAGCTCATCCTGCAATTCGACGCCCCCCTCTATGGAAAGTATGAATGGCTGTCAGGCGGACGCGCCATTCGATATCGCCATCCTGTTCGGGGCGTGGAAGATCATGACATCGCGTCTGGCAAGGAATCCGTGGTGGTCAGCCGGGACCAGCTCGGAGACGGGGCGGGCTTCGGTACGTCGCCCGATGGCCGCCTGCTCCTGGTCGGAATGAAGGACACGATGGGGGTCGTCCTCAAGCTCTGGGACCTGCGTCAGCGATCCACGCCGCCGCAGATTGTGGCGAGACTAGGCGCCGGCTCACGATTCGTGGCATGGGCACCGGACGGCAAGCAGGTTCTGTACGTCCGCCCTGAAAAGCCGGGGTCTTACCAACTCTGGATCCTGCCTCTCGACGGAGGTCCCGCCCGAAACCTGGGAGCGCTGCCGGGGTACACGCTCGTGAATCCCCACATCGCTCTTCATCCCACAGGCCACGAGCTCACCTACATGCAAGGCAAGTTCGGGAGTGGGATGTACATGCTCGAGAACTTCCTGCGATAGCTGGCTGAGCGGTTTGCCCATGTCGGAGCATAATTCCCCTATGCGATTATTCCGACCTGCCCTCACGGCTGCACTTGCGCTGGGCGCCGTCACCCTCAACGCTCAGCGAGCCAACGACCCGATCCGCCGCATCACGGAGGCAGACATCAAGCGCGATCTGTTTGCGTTGGCCGGCGACGACATGCGCGGCCGCGAGGGCGGCACGCTGGATGAGATGGCAGCCTCGGTGTGGCTCGCCGAGCGCGCCCGCGAAGCCGGGTTGCAGCCCGCCGGCGACAACGGCACGTACTTCCAGTTCTTCCCGCTCGAACGGTTCCGCGTATCGGCGAGCAGTCCCGTCACACTCGGCGGCAAGAAGCTGGTGATGGGCCAGGACGTGGTGACTGATGCGACAGTGCTGGCAACTGTCGATGCGCCGGTGGCGGTCGTTATGATGACCGCCGAGACGATGCCGATGATCAACACGACCGCGCCGGCAGCGACGGGCACGCCTCAAACATCTCCCTATGCGGGCAAAGTGCTGGTGGTGCGTTACAACGCCAGCCTGGCGCCAGCACCCGCCGCAGGCGTACCTCAAGCCGGCCCGGGTTCGCAGGTCGTGCTTCGCACGTGGGCTCGCAACGTGGTGCGGACGATCGGTCAGGGCACCGTCGCCACGATCGTTGTGGTGCCGGACAACGAACAGGCCCAGTGGGAACGCGTCTCTGCGCCGTTCGCGCGGGGCGCCTACGCGCTCGATCCGGATGGAACAGCCGAGCAACGAACGCCGACGCCAGGAGTGCCACTGCTCTATGTGCGTGAATCGGCGCTGGGCCCGCTTGGCAATGACGCGCGGCTGACGGCCTCGATCTTCACGGACAGTTTCACGTACCCATCGGTGAACGTCATCGCGAAAGTGCCCGGCCGCGATCCGAAACTGAAAGATGAATACGTGCTCTTCAGCTCGCATCAGGATCACGACGGTGAGCGGTTCACCGTCGAGGGCGACGCAATCTGGAACGGCGCCGACGACAACGCCACCACATCAGTCGCGCTGCTGGCGATTGGCCGGGCGATGGCGGCATCACCGGGCCGCCGCTCGGCGCTGTTCATCTGGCATGGGTCGGAAGAGCGCGGGTTGATGGGGTCGCGTTGGTATGTCAAGCATCCAATCGTGCCGCTGAAGCAGATCGTGGCTTGCCTGAACGGCGACATGATGGGCCGAAACGATCCGAAGGCCGCGGCGCTGCTGGGTGCGGTGGCGCCACATCGAAACTCGCCCGAGCTGGTGGACATGGCATACGCGGCCAACAAGGCCGTATCGCAATTCGAGATCGATTCCACCTGGGACGATCCCGCTCATCGCGAAGGCTGGTATTACCGGAGCGATCACCTTCCCTACGCGCGTGCCGGCATTCCGGCACTGTTCTTTACGACGCTGCTGCATGCGGATTACCACACGCCCTTCGACAATCCGGATCGCATCGACATCGCGAAGCTCGCGAGAATGACGCGCTGGATGTACGCCACCGGGCGGACGGTGGCCGACACCGTGAAACCGCCGGCGGTGGACCCGGCGTTCAAACTCGAGCGGTGCCGCGACTTTACCGGTAACTACTGCGAGCCGTCTTTGATATTCTGAAGTGTCCGCATCAGCAATCACGCACCATACATGACACTACCGACCCTCTTTCCCAGAGCAAGAATCCCCTACGGAACCTGGGGCAACAGTTACTTTCCGGCGTGGCAGACCTCGGCGTTGGCGGAAGTGAACATCGGCCAGTTCGCCGCCGAGTCCATGGGCCGCATTCTCGGCCTGCGCAAGGTGCGGCTCGACGCGCTGGACTACCTCGTTCTCGGCTCCACGATTCCGTGGCACTGGAAGTTCTGGAACGCGCCAATGCTGAGCGCGCTCGTCGGCCACCGCATCCCCGGCCATCACGTCGAGCAGGCATGCGCTACTGGTCTGCAGGCCGTGCTCACCGCGGCCGCGCAAGTGGAGAGCGGAGACCGCGACGTGGTCGGCGTCCTCACGTTCGACCGCACCAGCGATTCGCCGGTCGGCGTCTTCCCCGAGCGCCGTGCATACGAGCGCACGATCGCACTGGCCGATGTCTGGGACAATTTCGGCTTCGATCCCGCCACCGGCGGCTCGATGATCGCCACGGCCGGCGCGGCCGCGCGAAAGCACAAGCTCGATCGCCGCGAAGTCGATGACCTCACGCTCTGCCGCTACGAACAGTACTTCGGAGCCTTGGGCGCAGGCGTGCTCGGAAAGACGGCGGTCCCGCTCGACCTGCTGAACATCCAGGGCAAGCCGCTTGGTCGCATCGACGCCGACCTCGGCATCCGCAAGGTCACCGCCGACGGACTCCGCGAGATGCGCGCGCTGGATACCTGCGTCACTGCGGCAGGCCAGACTCATGCCTCAGATGGCATGGCCACCCTGCTCGTGACCACGGCTGAGAGAGCCGCTGAACTCAGCCCGCGGCCGGAGATCGACATCCGGCTCGAGGCCAAAGTCGAATCCCGCGCATTTCCCGGCCTCATGCCTGAAGCGCCCACGCTTGCCGTGCAGAAACTGCTTGCGAAGACCGGTCTCACCATGGCCGACATGTCGGTCGTGAAGAATCACAACCCATTCGCCGTGAACGACGCCATCTTCGCGCGCGTGCTCAACTACGACTGGAGGCTGATGAACAAGACCGGATGCTCGCTCGTCTGGGGCCATCCGCAGGGGCCCACACTCACACGCTCGCTCATCGAGGGATTGGAAGAAGCCGTGGCGCTCGGCGGCGGCCGCGTGCTGCTGTTCGGCTGCGCCGCCGGCGACGTCGGCATCGCCGCGGTCTTCAACGTCACGGACCGGAGGGCACGCTGATGGCAACGACGATGCGCACCTCCACACTTGAAACTATCGGCCTCGGCAGCGTGCTCGAGATCTTCGAGCGCGGCCGGCTGCCGCTCGACGCCAACACACTCGTGGACCGCGTCTTCGGACCAGCCTCCGACCGCGGCGCTCTGGTCATCTCCGGCGCCAACGGCATCGTCGGCGCGGGAAAAGTGATGCAGCTCGGCTCGCGCCTCCAACCGTTCGGCGTCCCCATCGTCGGCCTGGATTTCCCGAACGCGCCGGATGGCATCGCTCCGAAATATGCCGGTCTCATGTCGACGTTCGGGCGCGATCGTGCCGCCGAGATCATGTCGAACGTGGTGCGACTGAACTACGACGGCCGCACGCTGCCGGCGAGCCTGGCCGGCTTCAAGCCGAGGATGCTGCTGGAAGCGATTCCCGAAGTGCTGGAGATCAAGAAGGCGCACTACTCCACCTTCCGTGCCACGTATCCGTCGATCGAGATCCGATCGGTGACGTCAGGCTTCCCGAGCCGCGAACTCGGCGTCGGCATCGCGCACCCGGCATTTCCCCACGAAATCAACAAGGTCTACGAAATCGTCGAAGACACGCCGTCGGCCTTCACACAGTTGCTCTGGGCGCTGGGCCTGCTGCCGATGACGGTGAGTGACCATTGGGCCTTCGTGCTCGACGTGCTGTTTTGCGGCATCACGAATGCGTCGCTCAGGTATCACGGCGCCGCGAACGTGCCGTACTGGAAGGTCGACAAGTTCACGCGCAAGCACTTCGGACCAAATCCGATGCGCGCGCATGACGCCATCGGTGCGAAGGGTGCGAACTTCCTGACCTGGTCCTGCTTGCACCACCTGAGCGTCGAATATGGCTCTCTCTTCGAGCCGTCGCCGGACCTGGTCGAACGCAAGGACACCGGGCAGAACTGGTATCCGCCCAATCACTTCCGACCGCTTGTTGACTGGGCGATGTCGGCCGACGACGAAGATGTGTTCCGCACTTGGGTGGGCGGTCCGTTGATCCAGATGACCGCACTGATGCTGAAGGAACAGCGATCGCACCTGGCGCAGATGAACGCTATTGGCGAGCTGTGCGCGCAGTTCCGCCAGGGCACGCTCGCGTCGATTCGCGAACTGGGCGCGGACCGTGCGCGCGGGAGAGTTGACGCGTATCACCGGCTGCATCCCGAGGCGGCCGCATCGACGTGGCATCCGGAACAGCTCGATCGCATTGGCGAGCCGGAATGGCAGCAGCTGTACGTCAACGCCGAGCACAACGGCACCGTCGGCGTCATCACCCTCAGCCGCGAGAGCTACAACCACGACGTTGATGCGGAACTGCACCGCGCGATCGACTGGCTGAAGGCAGCGAAGATCGATCGCGTCATTCTCTCGGGCGACTTCCACCTTTCCACCCAGATGGTGGGCGCGGACACGAGCGAGTTTTTCCCGGCGCTCTCGAGCGTGGACGCCGGCCAGGCGCTTGCCACCGCGTGGTCGCGCACGGCGCGCCGGCTGCACGAGGAGTTCGCGGTGTCGGTCGGTGTCATCACCGGCAAGCGCTGCCTGGGCGGCATGCTCGAACTCATGACGCACTGCCACTTCGTCGCCGCCGTTGAAGGTGCGCAGCTTGGTTTCCCCGAAGTCACACTGCCCGTGGTGCCGGGAATGGAAGGCTGCCATTGGCCGTTCCGCAAAACGACGCGCGCCGGATGGCCGCGCCTCCTGCAACTGCTGCTGGGCGGACGACCTGTGGCAGCTGTGGATACTGTCGGCTGGCTCGTGGACGTCGCCGGATCAGTGGACGACGTGCTGGGGGCGGCCTGGAAGCTGGC
>JBKJJZ010000266.1:0-5293 GCA_046597705.1 Vicinamibacterales bacterium
TTTGCGAACGACTTTCCATGCTCGCCCTCTTTGTTCCGTGCATACCAAACGATGAAATCCGCCATCTGCTCGATGAAGTTCGTTCCCAGCGGCATCGTTTTCTTGCGAAAAGGGATGACGGCAATGAAGTTCTCCGGTCCAAACACTTCATCCATCAATTCCCGCACATGATGCAGATTCTCGTCGCTGATCTGCACGAACACGCTGCCGCTCGGCGTCAGCAGGTCGCGCGCGAGGAGCAACCGGTCCCGCATGTAGGTCAAGTAGGAGTGCAGGCCGAGCTCCCACGTGTCGCGATAGGCCTTCACCATCTCCGGCTCGCGCGTCAGGTCTTCATCGTCGTTGTGACTGACGTCACGCTTGCGGACAAACGGCTGGAAGTTGCTGCCGAACTTCACGCCGTACGGCGGGTCGATGTAGATCATCTGCACTTGGCCGCCAAGGCCTTCGTAGCGGAGCAGCGAGTTCATGACGACGAGCGAGTCGCCCAGGACCATGCGGTTGACCCACTTGTCCTGATGCTCGTAGGCGCGCAGCACTTGATCGGACACCGAATGGCGCGGGTCGCCGAACAGCTCGAACATGTCGAGGTTCTTGTCCGCACGGTGGCCCACGAGCGTGTCAACGATGGCCTTGGTCGAGAGCCGCTCGTGGACAAAAAGTGGAAGCGTCGGGACGTCAAACGAGAGGCGCTCCGCTTTGCCGGCCCAATCGAGGAAAGGCTGCCCGAGCCGCTTCAGTCGTTCAACGGCGTCGTGGAGCGAGCGCACTTCGACCGCAACGCGGCCATCGGCCGAGGAGAACGTGCGAGGCTCTGCGAAGTGATGAGGCGCGGGAAGCGCGGCCGCTTCTTCAATGCGAGCGATCAGCCATTCGCCAAGCTCACGCGCGCCGTTCTGGCCATCCCAATTAAGGGCGGGTGACAGCGACGAGTCATAGCGGTAGGTGGCTGGGTCCTTCTTCTTGCGAAACTGCGCTTGCGTGCCCACTTCCGGGCGCATCGCGACGGTTTGCTCGGCGTGACGGTACTCGCGGGTGGATTTCCCTTTCGCGGGCTTCGGCGCCGGAGACTTGGACTTGGCCATGTGCCGGCGATTCTAACAGGCGGAAGTGACAGGGTGGGTCAACCTCAGCGGGGTCGTGGGAACCACACGAGGCCACTCGATTGCCCCATCGCCCTGACCCACTCGACGAGCCTTGGATCCGGCGCCAAGGCCTTTGTGGGCATCTGGTACGAGAGGCCTTCCAGTCGCTTCCGGATGCCGGACTCGATACCGCCGTACGAGAGCAGGACCGGAATGACAATGACGCGGCGCCCGAGGCCGGACTGTTTCTCAACCAGCGCACGCAGTTCGCGGGTGGCGGCGTCGCGAATTGGCGCTGGCGCATCGTCTCTGACAGTGAGCGCGTCGATTGAAGCAAACGGCACACGTGACCGTACCGAATCAGCAAGCGTGCGCAGGTGCGCCAGCCATCGCTCGTTCTCATCGTCAGCCGTGGGTCCGTGCGCAACCAGCACTACGGCCTCAGCCGACGGCATCTCGCTGAGATCCCGGGCGCGCGCGGTCACGATGTCAGCGACCAACGGGTGCGCGTCCAGGGCGGGCGACATTCGGATGGTGGCTTGGTGGCGCACGGGAACGGTTCTGGCCGTCTGGGGAGTGCCGTGGTCCGCGTGGTCGGTGGCGGCCGCGCCGTGGGACATGCGGGCAAAAATCGCGAGGTCGGCCGGCATGTCCTTTCGCAGACCCAGGAGGTACTGCGTGGAGGTGATCACCGAGCTGTGGGAGGAGACAAACAACGGTACCGCGGTAATCGCCGTCACGCCCCGCGCCTGAAGACGATCGATCGCTGCCTGGATATTGGCCCGGTTCGCCATCCCCAAGGCGACCTCGGTGGGCAATGTCGCGTTCACTTCTGTCGCGATAGCCTGAACGTTGGCATCCCAGGCCTCCGAGCCGCCGTGCGCGAGCAGCAGGATACCTGGCCGGTCAGCCGTCTGCGCAAGGAGGTTGGTGGCATCGGGGGCAATCAGAACCAGAAGAGCAAGGAGGGAGGTACGCAGCACGACTGTCAGAATAATACGACCAAATTAGTCGGTCAATGAACCAGTGTTGGCTCCAAGGATTCGATTAAGGAGAATTAATCGAGTTCGCCCGATGCGGGCCTCGGGTGGTCGAGGATCATGGTGTGCGTGCGCATCCTGCTCGTCGAGGACGAACCCAAGGTCTCCGGCTTTATCAAGGCCGGTCTGACTGATGAACATCTCGCAGTCGATGTTGCGGTCAGTGGACGTCGTGCTCTGGAGCTCGTGCGCACCACGACGTACGATTTGCTCATTCTCGACGTCATGTTGCCGGACATCGACGGGTTCGACGTCTGCCGCGAGGTGCGTAACCTCGGTCAGACGATGCCCATTCTGATGCTGTCGGCGCGCAGCCTTGTTGACGACCGCGTACGGGGCCTCAATACCGGCGCGGATGACTACCTGACAAAACCATTCGAGTTCGCGGAGTTGAGCGCCCGCGTCCGCGCGCTCCTCCGGCGGCACCGGGATGCCGCGCTGACGCCGCTCGTCGTCGGGGATCTTACGCTGGACCCTGTGACTCGGATCGTGAAGCGCGGCGAGCGCCGCATCGAATTGACGCTCAAGGAGTTTGCGTTGCTCGAGTATCTGATGCGCAACGCAGGTCACGTCGTGACCAGGCCGATGATCGCGGAGCAGGTGTGGGATTTCACGTGGGATCGCCTGACCAACGTCATCGATGTGTTCATCAACCATTTGCGCAGGAAGATCGAACTGCCAGGCGAATCACGATTGGTCCACGCCGTACGGGGAGCCGGGTATGTCATCCGTGAACCAGACGCCGAGGATTAGGACGCTTCGGGCGCGCCTGACCGTTCTGCACGTCGCCGCCGTCGCGGTCACCCTTTCCCTTTTCGCGTTGCTGGCGTACCAGGTGTTGTCGCGGACCCTGTACGGCCATCACGACGAGGAACTGGCCAGGCAGGCGACCGACCTGGCACAAGCACTTGGTGACGCCCCGTTGACGGAAGCAGGCATCCGCCAGGCGTTCGCTGGGTCCTCGGTCGGATCGAGGTTCGTCATGGTCCGGGACAACCGCGGCGCACTGCTGTATCGCGATCGGATTCTTCAGTCACGCGAACCCAGCCTGGGTGAGCACCAGATGCTCGTGCATGCCGCCGCCTCTGGATCGTTGACGCCGACATTTTTTACCGCAGACTTCGAGCAATCCGGGGAAGTGCGCTTCATTTGTGCGCCCGTGCGTGGCGCGACGGCCTACGTCCAGATTGGTGATCCGATCGGCGACGTGCGAGCGACTCTCCACACGATCGCCTTAGGTTGGCTGCCGTTGCTACTGCTCGTCCTTCTGTTCTCGAGTGTCGGGGGGTGGCTGATGGCGCGGCGGGCACTGTCGCCGATGCGTTCGATCACCACCACGCTCGAGGAGATCCAGGCGACTGACCTGGCGCGCCGGGTACAGGTCCACGCCACAGACGAAGAGGTCAGCGAACTGGTGGGCACGCTGAACCACCTGCTCGACCGGTTGCAGCGGGCGTTCGATGCACTCCGCCAGTTTGCTGGAGATGTGTCGCACCAGATTCAGACGCCGCTGACGATCATGAAGGGGACGATTGAATCCGCGCGCCGAGCTACAGACCGGCCTGCCGAAGATCGCACTCTGTTGCAGAGTCTGGCGGAAGAAGTGGATGAACTGAGCGCGATCGTCGTCGACTTGCGGGCGTTCGCCCAGGCGGATGCACCTGTCAGCGGCGCGACCCACGTGGATTTTTCGCAACTGGTCGCGGAAAGTGCCGACATCATCACCGCGCTCGGCGAATTGCAGCAGGTCGTGGTCGACGTCCATGTAGACACCGGGATCACCGTGCGAGGCGATGCGGGCCGGCTCAAGCATGTCGTGCTCAACCTGGGCGACAACGCCGTCAAATACACACCGGCCGCAGGACGAGTGTCGATCCATCTCCACGCCGCACATGCGCAGGCGGTGCTTCAGGTGACCGACACCGGGATAGGCATTTCGGCGGAGCATCTGCCGCGCCTCTTTGATCGGCTCTTTCGAGCTGAAGCCGGCAGCCACGGTGCGCAAGGTTCTGGACTGGGGCTCGCGATCGCCAAACGAATCATCGACGCGCATCGCGGCACTATCGAGGTCAGTAGCGAGCCTGGGCACAGCTCGACCTTCACGGTGCGGCTGCCACTCGCATAACGATTAAGGAAAATTAATCTGCACCACGGCCTCCATCGAGAGTGGGGGCACCCCGGGAAGAGTAGAATCGGGCGGTCCTTGGCCGCAGTGTCCAGGCGTGAAGGAGAAAGCAATGAAGAAACTCTGTTTAAGCGGCGCCGTGTTGGTCGCCCTGGCCGTAGCCATTGTCAGCGCCCATGTCACCATCGGTCCGACGGAGTCGAAGCTGGGCGCCAGCGAGCGCTACACCGTGCGCGTGCCAACGGAAGGACAGACGGCCACGGTCGGCGTTGATCTGGAAGTCCCGGATGGCGTGAATGTGTCCTACGTGCTGGCGTCCAGCGGATGGACGAGCGAGCTCACGCGCGTCGACAAGCGCATCACCGGGATCACGTGGAAAGTGGAAATCCCGCCCGCGCACTTCGGCGAACTGGTGTTCAACGCCCGCAATCCCAAGGAGGGCACCGCGCTGACCTGGAAGGTGAAACAGCGTTTCGCCGACGGCACGTCGCGCGATTGGACCGCGAGCACGAAGCTGTTGCCCGCCGCACCGCCGGAAAACCGTCAGTAGTTCATCAGGAGTGGACACCATGAAGACATTCAAAACGCTCGCCCTCGTCGTCGTCGTTGCACTGCTGACAACCGTGCCCTCGAGCCTGTCGGCTCGTCAGGCCGCGGCAGAGCTCTTCACCTGTTCGATGCACCCCCATGTGCTGGACACCAAGGCCGGAACGTGTTCCGTGTGTACGATGGCGCTGAAGGCCCGCGCCATGACGCCGACTGAAAAGGAACTGGTCGATTTCATCAAGGCGTACGACGCCGCGTTTGTGGCAAAGGATCTGGCGAAACTCGCGACCATGTACGCACCCGAGACGATCGTGTATGAAGGCAGCGGCATCAATCGCGGGTGGAAGAACTACAGTGAGACGCACCTGGGACCGGAGCTCAAGGCGTTCGAGAACCTGGAGTTCGCGCACACCAATGTGGTGCCGCACGTGCTCGGCCCCAATGCCGCGTATGTGACCGCAGACTACATGATCAAGGCCAAGACTGGTGACCGGCTC
>JBKJJZ010000276.1:0-11395 GCA_046597705.1 Vicinamibacterales bacterium
GCGGCGCGGCGGGCCGGCACGATCGCCGCAACGACCGCGCTCAGCAGCAGGATGCCCGCTGCGCCGCCGATGACGATCGGGTCGCGAGGCTGGACGCTGTAGAGCAGCGCCGAAATCGCGCCGGTCGAGAGGAGGGCGGCTGGGATCCCGACCACTAACCCCAGCAGCGTGTGTCCAAGGGCTCCGCGCACCACATCACGAATCACACGCGTCCGATCGGCGCCGAGCGCCATACGAATGCCGATCTCCCGGGTGCGCCGCGAGACGCTGAATGACGTGACGGCGTAGAGACCCAGAAACGCAAGGGCCAGCGCCAGGATCCCGTACGCCGACGTCAACCCTGACAGCAGCTGGTTCAGACGGAAGTTGCCCGCTACCTGATTCGACATGGGAATCACGCCGACCACCGTCACATCTGGCGTGACGCGCGCCGCTGCCTGGCGCAGCTGCGGTTCCAGTGCTCCGGCGCCCACAGTGGCATGAATCAATACCGCGCGCAGCAGTGTCGAACGCGCCATGGCATTGCCGTCACCTTCCCTTGTGGGAGGCAGCTGAAAGTCGGGCAGGAAGATCATGGGACGCGTGGGCTGATTGGGACTCGTGTACTTGACGTCCTCAACCACGCCGACAATCTCGAAGTCGCGCGCGCTCTCCGGACCACCGATGCCCAACCGATGCCCGATCGGATCTTCGGCTTCGAAGAACCGCCTGACGAACGCCTCATTGACCGCGGCCATTTTGGGGGCCGATGGCGTATCGCGTTCATCGGGCACACGCCCGCGAATCACGCGTGTGCCGAGCGTGTCGAAATACTTCGGGCCCACCCGGTTCCATGAGGAACTGGCGCGGCGCTCGGGAACGGGCCGTCCGTCGATGGAAATCCCCGACGACCAGTTGTTTCCTTCCATCGGGCTGTAGAGCGAATACGACACACCGACCACGCCGGGGATGCGTCCGAGTTCTTCCCGAAGTCCCCGAAACAACGTCGTCAATCTGGGGATGTCACCAGCGAAGGTCGAGGGAAGATCGAGCCGGACCACCACGCGATCGTTGGGTTCGAAACCAAGGGTCTGCTGTTGCAGCTGCCGCAGACTCGCACCCAGGAGGCCCGCACCGGTGAGCAGCACCAGTGACAGCGCCACCTGCACGACCACTAACGATCGCCGCGGCAGGAACGATCGCGTCTGGCCGCCGCGTCCGGCTCCGCGCAGGGCTTCGATCGGATGGGTCCGCGACATCGCAAACGCCGGCGCTGCCGAGAACAGCACCCCGGTCACAAGCGCGAGCAGGACCGCGAACCCCAACACCATCACAGACGGATTCACATCGAGGGGCGCCGCGGCCTCAGCCGGGAAGACGATCGACACGATCAAACGCGTGGCCATCGCGGCAACGAGCACGCCTACGGCCGCGCCTGCGAGCGAGAGCACCACTCCCTCGGCGACGGACTGCCGGACGAGCCGGCGCGACGACGCCCCGAGCGCCACACGAATCGCAGTCTGCCCTCGATCGCTGTGCGCGATCAGCAGGTTCGCGAGATTGGCCACAGCAATCAGCAGGACGAGTCCGGACATCACGAACAGCAGGTTCAGCGGCTGCTGGAACGCGATGCGCAGGATCTCGACGCCCGCTGACGCCGACACGATCGGCGTGCGAGCGCGCCCAAGGCTCTCACGATCTTCCGCCCGGGGAAAGGTCTGTGCGGTCAACCATTGCCGCAGTGCCGTGTCGGCCTTTGCCTGTACAACTGCAAGACGCCCCGCCTCGGGAAGCCGGCCGATGATCCGCAGGAAGTTCTGGGACGGATTCGCCAATAGCGACGCGGTGCCGCGCACCCGTGGCTCCAAACCCAGAGGAAGGAACAGGCCCGGCGGATTCGGGATCCGCGTCTCGCCGAAGAACCGCTCCTCGGCCACACCCGCCAGGGTCATCGTCATGCCCCCGACGACGAATGGTCTGCCGATGAGAGATGAATCGGCACCAAACTGATCTCGCCAGGCGCGGTAACTCATGACGAACACCGGATCCGCGCCCGGCTCATCGTCTGTGGCCTCGAGGAGCCGGCCTTGTGCAGGGATCACGCCGAGTGTGCGGAAGTAGTTCGCGGATACGTACTCGGAAAACGTCGATTCGCCCATGTCACTGCCCGCGCGCCGGATCGCCAACGGCTGCGGCTGTGCCTGAAATCCCGCGAGTGACTCGAACTCAGGAAGCTGGTCACGAAGGTGGGCGTAGAGCGGGTACGAAAAGATCGAGTAATCGCTCTGAATGCCGGAGTTCACGCAACAGTCATCGTTATCGCCCAGCCGATAGAGCTGGTGTGGCGCTCTCACCGGAAGCGGCTGAATCGCAAGGGCGTGAATCAGCGTGAAGATGGCGATATTCGCGCCCAGGCCCAGCGCGAGCGTCGCCACCGCGACGATCGTGAGCGCGGGACGCTGCCGAAGCCTTCGCCAGGCGTGCGTCAGGTCGTCAAACCAGGACATGTCAGGGCCTCCTCAGACAGTTGCTTCGACGGGAGGAGGAGCTGTGGCGTTGTCTATGTCCGGTTGGAGGCCAGGGGTTATTTACGATTGGCTATTTATGATTTGTTATTTGAGAGCGTTCATGACCCCGACAAGTGCTCCCTCAAATCATAAATAATCAATCGTAAATCCTTAAATCAACTTCGACTCGGTCAGCCAACGAAGGACTTCTTCGCGCACCTGGCGCTGCTGTTGCTCCCTGGAAATGGTCGCGCTGCAATCGCCGAGCTGAGTGCCGTAATAGCCGAACTGCGCGTGGTTGGCGCCGACGATCGTTGTCCACACAGCCTGGGCGGGCAGTCGCGACGCGCCCGCCTTGCTGGTCTTCAGGTCGGCGACGCAGTCGCGCGTACCGCTGATCTTGAGCACCGGAATCTTCAGGGATGACAGGTCCTGATCCTTCGGATGCGTGGTGCCAATCAGCAGGAGGCCCGAGAGTTCCATTGGATACCGGCTCGCAAACAGCGCCGCGAGCGCGGCTCCGCGGGAGTGGCCACCCAGCACGATCGGCCGTGCTGTGCCCCAAGACTGGCGGACGGCGGCGGCGCGACGCCACACTTCGATCTGCGCGCCTTCGGTGAAAGCCACCCGCCACGGAAGCTGCACGAGCGCCACCGGCCACCCAGCATCGGCCACCGCCCGCACGAACGGGAGATAGGCGTCCGGATCAACGGCGCCACCCGGTAGAAACACCAGTGCGGCGTGATGAGCCGGGACGTCCGACGGCAGAAAGACCGTGGCGCCGTCGCGCTCCGTCACGGAGACCGTCGGAGACGAGTCGCGCAGGCCAGCCGGCACACCGTGCGCCTGCATGTTCCAGACGATCCACGCCGTGAAGACGAGGCCGGCCGTAACCCACACGATCTTGATTCGACGGCGCCAGAGCTTCCAGTTGATACCTGACCTGAGGGCGTCAGTCATGCTTTGGCAATCGCGTCAGCGGATCGCAGCGCCAGCGCGACGAATGTCAGTGTGCCGTTGGTGCATCCGCCAGTGGGAAGCGTCGGTGATCCGACAACGAACAGATTCTCGTGGTCGTGGGTGCGGCCGTGGGAATCCACCACGCTCGTCGCTGGATCCGTGCCCATCCGGCATCCCCCGGCCGGATGATCCTGATACGGCAGTCCGCTCACGCCACCCATCCGCCCATCATTCGCCTTCGCCATCGTGGAAAACAACTGGTCGAAGTGGGCGCGCGTCTGGGCCTGCCGTGACTCAGCGGCTGCGTCGATCTTGTGACGGACGACCGGAAGGGCGTCGCCCCAGCGGTTCTTCGCGGTCGGGCTCAATGTCAGGCGGCTGTCGCGATCGGGATGCACGTCAAAGTAGCCGCGAACCCGCGCGGTGCCGCGCGCGGTGCGTGTGCGCCAATCGTCGAGCAGGGCGTCTCCGAGCAGGAGATTGCCGTCGGCGCCACGCAGTCGAGGCGATCGGCCACCGGCACTTTCCCAGACGCGGAGATCGTGACGCACGTACGGAGCGCTGGTCTGGCATCGGAAGTACTGCCTGGAGATGAGGCTGTGTTGCTCGTTCATGCCGGGGAAAATCTTCATGTCCGCGTCGATGGTCGTCTGATACGCGAGGTGGCCGGTCATGTAGCGGCCGACGTGATCGGATCGATTAGCCAGCCCGTTCGGAAAGCGGCTGTTCGCTGACAGCAACAAGAGATGCGGACTCCACGTGTAGCCGGACGCCAGCACGAATAGTTTCGCGCGATACTCGTCTTCGCTCCCCTGACGCGACGAGCCGTCCTGTTTCACGGCGCGAGCCACGGCAACGCGCGTGGTCTTTTCATCCAGTTCCAGCTTTCGCACCAGCGTCTGGTCGTGGAGTTGAATCCGTTTGGCCGCCAGCAACTGCTTGAATGTGTAGTCGGGGGAATACCTGGCGCCCGTTGGACAGATTTCGCATGTGTTGCATCGCAGGCAGATACTGCGGCCGCCGTATCCCTGCACTGTGTTCTTGGCCTGCGGTGTGCTCCAGAACGGCGTGCCGCTTTTTTCAGCCCACGCCTTCAACTGCAGCAGGTTGAACGTCATCGGCATCGGCGGCATGGGATAGGGCTCGGACCGCGCGTCTTCTTTGAGAGGGCTTGGTTCGCCAGACACTCCGATGCGGCGCTCGGCCTCGCAGTAGTACTTTTCCAGCTCGGCCCACTCGATGGGCCAGTCCACGGCCAGGCCGTACATGGATTTGAGGCGAGTATCCTCTTCGGAGAATCGATTGCACACGCCGCCCCAGTGCAACGCGGATCCACCCACCGCCATGGTGCGTGAAATGATCCCTTCGGCGGCCTGATCGGCCACGAAATCGCCGGGCCATTGATTCTCGCCATAGTCCAGGCTGCGCTTCCTGTACTCGCCACGGTTCTCCACATCAAACAACGACTTCCCTGCCTCAACGATGATCATCGAAAGGTTGGGAAGAAGTGCGGCGAGCTTTTCAGCAACCATCGCGGCCGTGATGCCGCCGCCGATGATGCAGACGTCGGATTCATGGACGGCCATCACAGGCCTCCCGGCGCTTTTTCCGAGCCGGCCAATCCTCGGCATTCGTCGCGATTGATGGCGGCGCGGTACGCAAGGTTGTATCCCTCCTGGCTGTTGAAGAACAGACCCATGAAGTCCGCCACCACGTGCACGCCGTTCGGATGCGCGGGCAGTTGCGTCACCCGCTGCGGCGTCGTCAATGCGGCCTCGATAATGGTGCGCCTGGCGTCGAGGCTGGCCGAGGCGAATGAGGCGGATCCGCCGGCACGCGCCGCTGATTCCAATGCGGCCAGTTGTGCGGGGTAGGCTGCAGTCGGCGGCGGGCCGGTGGTCCGTAATCTCGGAGAGCCGTAGCCCGGGCCCACCTCGGCGCCTTCGCGATAGTTCGCCACCCAGTCAACGAACAGCGTTACGGCAGTCTGCCGATCCTCAAGTGACAGTGTTGACGGAAGGACGACATCGGCGACGCCTCGAAGCGTCGCCAAATGCTCGCGCGTGAGCCGTACGGCCTGGCGCTTCGCAATCGCCAGTACCTTGAGCGACGACAGCGGCCAGGTGGCCGCCAATGCAGCGGCCCAACGTAACAGTGTTCGTCGTGTCATGACGGGGGCTCCTGATAGCTGTCCATTTGCAGATAAGGAATTTCGCGAAACGGCGGCAAGCCTGCGGCGGTGATGATCTCCTGGAGACCCTCGCGGCCGTGAAACTCCTTGCGGTCGCGATTGATCACCACCGTGTTGGGATACAGCGGCGCGAGGCGGCGGAACTCGGCGTCGATCAGATGAAAACGATGAACGGTCTGTTCCACATCTTCAAAAGGTCGATTGCGATGCCGGATGTGTTTCTCCACGGTGTCCGTGCTCGACGTCAGCACGATCGTGATCTCGGGGTTCCAGTGGTCGCCCACAACGAGGACCTCGCGCAACGCCGCGTGCTGTTCAGGCGGGTACTCTGCGATATGGGCTTCCAGCGTGATGCGCGCACCTTCGAAAAACACCACGGCGCCGGGGCGCTCACGTGAGGCGGCGTCGCGATAGTTCGCGTCGTAGAGCCAGCCGAAGTACGCAGTGACACCGATCGGATTTCGTCCGGCCTCAATGTCGGCCAGAACGCGCGGGTCCCACACGCCTTCTTCACCTTCACCGTACGACCCGTGGTGATAGAGGTCCCCGAGCTGCCGCACGAGCGTGCTCTTGCCGATTCCTGGCCCCCCGACAATGGCGACGCGCATCGGCGAATACTAGCAGGCGCGAAGACGCGCTGCTCGCACGCTACGCGCTACTGGCCCGCGGACGGGCTGCTGAGTTCAATGCAGCCCGGTCAGGCAACAGGAAACCGAGGAGACCAATGGCCGGCAGGAATGAGCACATGCGGTAGACAAACCCGATGCTAGTCTCGTCCGCGAGCCATCCCAGGATGCCCGCGCCGGCGCCGGCGACTCCGAAAGCGAATCCGAAAAAGAGTCCAGACACCAGTCCCACACGATGCGGCACCAGTTCCTGCGCGAAGACCAGGATGGCAGAGAACGCCGAGGAGAGTACCAGGCCGATGACGAAGCTGAGCACCGTGGTCCAGAAGAGGTTGGCGTACGGCAGCATGAGCGCGAATGGCAGCACGCCCACGATCGAGATGAGAATCACCGGCTTGCGTCCGATGCGATCGCCAACGGGCCCGCCGATGAACGTGCCCAGGGCCACGGCGCCGAGGAACCCGAACAGGTGCAGTTGCGCCTGTGACACCGAAACGCCGAAGCGATCGATCAGGAAAAACATGAAAAAACTGACGAAGCTCGAGACGTAGACGTATTTCGAGAAGACGAGCGCCAGCAGAATCGCCAGCAGCTTCCGAACCTTCTCTTTCGGCAGTCCGTGGACCGGACCCAGGTGCGCCGCGGACTGCCGTCGAAGCTGCCCCGTGGTCCAGTACCACTGACCAATGCGCCAGAGAATGACCATCGCCACCAACGCAACGATGGAAAACCAGGCGACGCTGCCCTGGCCCCGTGGCAATACGAAGACAGCCGCAAGGAGCGGCCCCAGTGACGTGCCGAAATTGCCGCCCGTCTGAAACAGCGACTGCGCCAGACCGTGGCGACCGCCCGATGCCAGCCTCGCAATGCGCGACGACTCCGGGTGAAAGATTGACGAGCCCATCCCGACCAGCGCCGCTGCCGCGAGCAGCCACACGTAGGTGTGAGCCGTCGCCAGCACCAGCAGTCCGGTCAGCGTGAAGCCCATCCCCACCGAGAGCGAGTAGGGATGCGGACGCGAGTCCGTGTAGTGACCGACAAGCGGCTGCAGCAGCGACGACGTGACCTGATTGGCCAGCGTAATCATGCCGATGTGCCAGAAGTCGAGCTGGTAGCTGTCCTTGAGCAGCGGATACAGCGCAGGCAGCAGCGACTGCAGCAGATCGTTCAGGAGATGGCAGACGCTGAGGGCGATAAGGACCGGAAGCGCCGTCCGAGGCTGCGGTGCGGACGGCATCAGCGTGCGCTTGGTCGCAGCTTCCGTCCCAGGCGCACCACGATGTCGTATTCAGACTTCGTCACCGGCTGAATCGACAACCGGCTGCCCTTCTGCGTGACCTTCATCTGCTCCAGGCCGGGCGTGCCCTTCAGCGTCTCGAGCGGCACGGTGCCCCTGAAATCTTCGGCGAACGCGATGTCCACCATGTACCAGAGCGGCTTGTCCGCCGAACTCGCTGCATCGAAGTACTTGTGCCCCTTCTTCCAGGACAGATGGTCGGGATACCCCGCACGCGCAATCGATGCGAGCCCGGTGACGCCGGACGGCTCCGCGTTCGACGCGTAGAAGAGTACGGGGTCGCCCACCTGCATCTCATCGCGCATGAAATTGCGCGCCTGATAATTCCGCACCCCTTCCCAGCTCGTGGTGCCGTCTCGCTCGAGATCCGCGATGGTGTACGCCGCCGGCTCGCACTTCATCAGCCAGTACTTCTTCGCCATGCCGCACAGGATATGACATCGCTGCGGCTTTCGGCTCGCTGCTATCTATTATTGGATTATTTACTATTTATTATTTGAACGCTTCCTGTCACGTGGCAGCGTGATCCTGATTTCAAATAACAAATCATAAGTAACTCAGTTGTAAATATCAGTGAACGGCGCTTGACAATACTCACACTTTGTAACTAATAATGCGGTCATGCGTCGCGACCCGATCGACTTCCTCCCGCTGAAGGACATCGTCTTCCGCATCCTCGTCGCGCTTGCCGATGGCGAGCGGCACGGGTGGAGTCTGGTGCAAGCGCTGGACGAACGACCGGGCGGCGCCGGTATCCTGCCCGGCCATCTGTACCGCACGCTGAACCGGATGCTCGACGATGGGTTGATTGAGGAGAGGGATCGCCCGGCCAAAGCGCAGGCGCCGCGCAACAAGCAAGGTGTGGCGCCGAGCCGCTTCTTCCAACTGACGCTGCTTGGCTGCGACGTGGCTCGTGCGGAAACCCGGAGGCTTGAAAGCCTCGTTGCGAAGTCGCGGGCAGGCCGGCTGTTGAAGGAACGCCGATGACGCGCTTTGGTGACACGGTCTATCGAGCGATCCTGAGGATCTTCCCGCGCTCGTTCCGGCTGCGTCATGGCGACGGAATGCTGGAGCAGTTTCGAGCGCAGCGTGACACCGTGCACGGACGGCCGATCGCGATTGCCGGCCTGTGGACCCGCGCGGTGGCCGACGGCCTGAGGCATGGCATCGCTCAACGCTTTGAGGAACGTGATCGCCGGCGGCACGCGACGAGCGCGTCGCTGCGGCCCGTCGGAAATCTCCTGGGGTCGCTGGACGGGTGGACGGGGGATCTCCGCAAGTCATTTCGCGCATTGCGGCGTCAGCCCGCATTCACGCTGACGGCGATTGCCACATTGACGCTCGGCATTGGCGCGAACGCGGCCGTGTTCGCACTCGCCTGGCATACGAGCTTCAGACCGCTGCCCTACCCTGAACCTGAACGGCTGATCCGGATCTTCGAGTCGAATTCTGCGCAGAACCAACCGCTGTCTGATGTTTCTCCTGCGTCGCTGCAAGCATGGGCGCGACAGGCAACAACACTCGAAGCCGTGTCGGACTTCGGTCGCGGCGGCATCATCTTTCCTCTCGATGACAACGGTGAACTCGCGCGGTATCAGTCCCTGTCGCCCAGCGTGTTCGCGGCTCTTGGCATCCGCCCCTTCCTGGGCCGCATCGTCCTCACCGATGCCGAGCGGCAACCTGACGAGGTTCTGATCAGCTATGAGTACTGGCAGCGTCGCTTTGGTGGTGATCCGGGTGTCATCAACCGTCTGCACCACTTTGCCGGCGTCACTGATGACCCCGAGCGCATCATTGGCGTCATGCCGCCCGGCTTTCAGTTCCTCGGCCCGGCGGACATCTGGGCCGTCAGTCAAAGCTACAGTCCCGGGCAAATCGGCCGACGCTATCGGGCCACTCGCCAGGACAGCGTCCTCGCCCGGGTTCGCGTGGGCCACACCATCGCCGAAGCCAGGGCCGAGATCGAGCGGATTTCGGCCGATCTCGCCCGCGAGTTTCCGGACACACATGCGGGTTGGACGCCGATCGTGCGCATTCTTCATGAAACAGTGGTGGGCAAGTTCTCGACGATGGCGCAGCTGCTGGTAGCCGCGGCCGGCGCCGTGTTCTTCATCGCGTGCACCAACATCGCCGGACTGCTGCTGATGCGGGCGGCCGGGCGGGGGCAGGAAGTCCGGCTGCGGCTTGCGCTGGGAGGAACGCGATGGCGTGTGGTGCGACTGTGGCTGCTTGAAGGCTTGATCGTGTCAGTCGTCAGTCTTGTCGCCGGCATTGCTGGTGCCCGCTGGCTGGTGAAGGTGCTGGCCGTCCTCGCGCCCGAGCGATTGCCGCGCCTCGACCAAATCACCGTCTCATGGCCCGTCATCGTGGTCGGTGCGCTGGGCGCACTCGGCTTCGTCGCGGTCTACGCGCTGGCTCCCCTGGCGGCTGGCGTGTTGGGCGCCCATCGCGGGACACTCAAAAGCGGTGAGGGCCTGCGAACGGTTTCCGGCGGAGGGCGTTGGCGCGGAATCCTGCTGGGAACGCAGGCGGCTCTGGCGGCAATTCTTCTGAGCGGCGCGGTGCTGCTCACCGCCGCGCTTCAGCGACTGCACGCCGAACCGCTCGGGTTCGAACCCGAGGGCGTCCTGTCGATGAGAGTGACACCGCACTATCCAGGCACGCGCCGGCCCTGGGCAGAGGCCGCCGAGTATGGCCGGATGCTCGAAGAACGATTGAAGGCGCATCCGGGCGTGTTACAAGCCGCGATATCCACCGGTGTTCCGCTCGATGACCGGAGGATTCCGGCGGTCTTTCGCGTGGACGGCGACATGCGGGAACGGGCGTGGAGCGCCATCGAACATTCGGCGTCTCCCGGCTACCTCAAGACGATTGGCCTCACGCTGGTTGATGGCCGCTGGTTCTCTGAAGGCGACGCGTTCACTGCGGAGCAACTGAACTCGAGCACCCCGGGTGGCGATCAGTCAGCGGTCATTACCGAATCAATGGCGCGCACGCTCTGGCCGGGTCAGGCGGCCGTCGGCCGGCGCCTCATCAGTCTCAATGGCGATCCACACGCGAAGCGCGTGGTTGGGGTTGTCAAAGACTTCAGGTTCCTCGGACCGAATGAAGTTCCGACGTTCCGCCTCTTCGTCCCGTTCCGGCAACAACCGGCGGGCGGCACACTCGCGATTCTCGTCAAGACCTCGGGCGATCCGATCGCACTCGCAGCCGGCGTCGGTGCAATCGCCCGTGAGCTGCGGCCAGGCACGGGGCTTCATGCCGCCCGAACGCTCCGGGACCTGTATCGCGCGTCCTCGGCCGACACGAGCTTTGCGGCAAGCCTGGTCGGAGGATTCTCGGTGCTGGCGTTGCTGCTCACCGGTGTCGGGGTCTTCGGCGTTGTCGGCTATTCAATTGCCACGCGCCGGAGGGAAATGGCCGTTCGCATGGCACTGGGCGCGGGAAGCGCGCACATCTGGGCGACGGCGGCCGCATCGGGCTTCGTGCCAGTGCTGGTGGGAACCGGAGTGGGTCTGGCCGGTGCGATCATCTGCGTGCGCTTCGTGCGCGGCCTGCTGTTCGAAGTGAATCCGCTATCGCCCACGCACTACGCAATATCGGGAGGCGTCCTGTTGGCAGTCGCGGTCGTCGCATCCGCCGCACCGTTGCGGCGTCTGCTGGGGATCGATCCTGCGGAGGCGTTGCGGTCGGAATAAGAAATGTAGGGCGTCCCTTTAGGGTAATGGCTTTCGGGAATTCGGCTCCTGCGGACGGTTCCTCTTGTACGCGTCGCTGAGATTCGGTACGACAGGAGCATGGACACCGCTCCCACGACGTCGCTCTGGAGTTTTCG
>JBKJJZ010000451.1:0-11539 GCA_046597705.1 Vicinamibacterales bacterium
CGCTGAGCCAGACTTCCCCACGGCCAATCCTCGGCTCGCGACACTAGTCCAGCTCGCAGGGCATTCCGCTCCACGTATCGGCAAACCGCATAGAAATGCCGATCAGACTGAACCGGAAATGCTTTAAAACGGCCTTGGTACACCGCGCCGGTGCCTGTAGTCTTTCGCCTCGCGTGCCATCTCTTGCTATGTCCTGCTTCCAAGAGCTTCATGAAGGCTGAGAGTTGACCATCCTCAGCCGGCTGGACGACCAAGTGAAAGTGGTTAGGCATCAGGCAATACGCTAAGAGGCTCACAGGAATCCGGCGCATCGCCCCAGTCGTGCACGCCAAGAATGCTCGGTAGTCGATGTCGTCCTCAAAGAGAACTTGACGGCACGCTCCACGGTTCAGGACGTGGAATGGTACACCCGCGGTGCCGCGGCCTGATCGTTTTGGCATGCGTCGTGTCCATTCAAGTCACTTGCCAAACAAAAAGACGTCGGGAATCTTTTTTGATAAAAAAGATTCCCCACGTCTTTTCGGGTACTGTCCCGACTGTGAGCGGGAGTTATCGGCAATCGCTGGGGTACACGGGGGCGCAGTCGTTTCTGTGGACGCAGTTTCTTGGGGCGTTCAATGACAACGTCTTCAAGATCGTCGTGTCGTTCATGGCGATGGAAGCCCTTGGAAAGGTCAACGGCGTCGCTTTCACGGGCGCCGTGTTCATCCTGCCCTTTCTGCTGTTCTCCGGCTACGCCGGACACCTGGCCGACGCCCACGGCAAGCGACGCGTACTTGTCTGGACCAAAGTCCTCGAAATCGCCGCCATGGCTTTGGCCGTCCCGGCCCTGCTCACGGGCCGGATCGACGCGCTATTCGCAGTGCTGTTCCTCATGGCCGCGCAGTCGACATTCTTCAGCCCGGCGAAGTACGGCATCGTCCCGGAGCTGTGGCCCGAGCACGAACTGTCGAGAGCCAACGGGCTGCTCGAGATGAGCACGTTCGTGGCCATCGTCCTCGGCTCGTCGATTGGCGGCCTGGTGTTTGCGGCCTGGCGCGACACGCCAATCGTGATCGGCGTCGTGCTGCTCGCTATCGCCATCGCCGGCACTCTCGCGAGCCTGCGCATTCCTGAGACTGTTGCGGCGCGCGGCGGGCAGTCAATGCAGTGGGCGCCATGGGGCGAAATTGTCGTCGGCCTGCGTCACCTGCGCACGAACGCCACGCTGTGGATGACCGCGATCGGCACGTCGTTCTTCTGGTTCCTGGGCGCCCTGCTGCAGATGGCACTGCTTCCGCACGCCGAAACCACTCTGCTCGTGAGCGAGGGCCGCGCGACGCAGCTCTACACATCGATGGCCATTGGCATCGCCGCCGGCAGCCTGGTGGCTGGGCGACTCTCCGGCAACCGCATTGAACTAGGCCTGGTCCCGCTGGGATCATTCGGCATGGCGGCGTTTGGCCTGGGCCTCGCCTGGGCCGGGGCCGCGGCCGCGCCGTCCTATTGGCTCTCTGCCGTTGCGCTCGCCGGACTCGGATTCTCCGGTGGCCTCTTCGCCGTACCACTCAACGCGCTCCTGCAGCATCGCGCATCGCCAGAAGAAAAGGGCCGGATCCTCGCCACCGCCAACGTCATGCAAACGGTGGGTATTCTCCTGGCCTCGGCGGTGCTCTGGTTCCTTGGCACCTACCTGGAGATGACGATGACCGCGGTGTTTGTGACCGCGGGAGTGTTCACACTGGCCGCCTCGTTCTACGCGCTGGCGACGGTGCCGGCCTTCTTCATCCGATTCACGTTGTGGCTCCTCACGCACACGGTCTATCGAATCAAGGTCGTGGGCCAGGAGTACGTGCCCCACGAAGGCCCCGCCCTGCTCATCTGCAATCACGTGTCGATGGTTGATGGCCTGCTCGTAGGGTCGAGTGTGGACCGCTTTGTGCGCTTCATGATGCACGGACCGTATTACAACCTGCCGGTCATCCACGCCGTGGTGAGCCGTATGCACGCCATTCCCGTCACGGCCGGAGACAAGACGGCAGTCGCCGCTTCGATCGAACGCGCACGGGCAGAACTGCGGGCCGGACATGTCGTCTGCATCTTTGCGGAAGGGTCGATGAGCCGCACGGGAAACATGCTGCCGTTCAAGCGAGGCTTCGAACGCATCCTGGCCGGGTTGGACGTGCCGTTGATTCCGGTCTATCTCGATCGCGTCTGGGGAAGCGTGTTCAGCTTCAAGAAGGGCCGCTTCTTCTGGAAGCTGCCGGAACGCCTGCCCTATCCAATCACCGTGGCATTCGGTCCCCCACTCCCTTCGACTACTACGGCTCCCCTGGCGCGGGGTGCCATCAGCGAATTGGGAACCGAGGCCATGCGATTCAGGCGAGGCCCGCACGACCAGCTCCACACCTCATTCCTTGCCACGGCCAAGCGACGGTGGCGTGGCCTGGCGATAGCGGACAGCACGGGGCAGCGCCTAACCTATGGACGGGCACTAGTCGGCGCGCTACTGCTCTCGCGGATCATTCGCAAGCGAACCGCAGGTCAAAACATGGTGGGCCTGCTGCTGCCGGCGTCGGTCGGCGGAGCGATAGCCAATATCGCCACGCTCTTTGCCGGTCGCGTGCCGGTGAATCTTAACTTCACGGCGGGCATGGACGCGATGGCCGACGCGCGCACGCAATGCGGCATCCGCACGGTCATCACGTCCCGCCGGTTTCTGGAGAAAGCCGGCATCGATGTGGCGCCCGACATGATCTTCCTTGAAGACCTGCGCAGTGCCATCTCTCCTGCGCAGAAGGTCCTGACACTCGTTCGCACGCGCCTCGTTCCGGCGGCATGGCTGAAGCGCGGCGTGGGCCGGCGCGACTGGAACGCATCCACGACAGCGGCGGTCATCTTCTCCAGTGGCAGCACCGGACAACCGAAGGGCGTGGTGCTGACGCACGCCAACCTCCTGGCCAATGTGGACTCGCTGGCCCAGATTTTTCCTATGGAGCACGCAGACTGCTTCATCGGCGTCCTTCCGTTCTTTCATTCTTTCGGGCTGACAGGGACAATCTGGTTCCCTCTGCTCCAGGGATGCAGTGTCGCGTATCACCCGAATCCCATGGACGCCAAGACGGTGGGCGAACTCGCGGAACAGTACCAGGGCAGCATGCTGATCAGCACTCCAACGTTCTGCCAGTCCTACGTCCGCCGCTGCACACGTGAGCAGTTCGCGCACCTCCGCTATGCGATTGTCGGTGCGGAGAAGCTGCGGGCACCACTCGCGAAGGCGTTCCAAGAGGCGTTTGGCATCTCACTGCTCGAAGGCTACGGCTGCACGGAAATGGGACCCGTCGTATCCGCCAACCGGCCGGACGTCGTGATGCAAGGACGCACGCAAGTGGGAACAAAGGCGGGTTCGGTGGGCCACCCAATCCCCGGCGTCGCAGCCAAAGTGGTCGATCAAAACACCGGCGAGGGTCCCCTCTTCAACCAGGACGGGCTGTTGCTGGTCAAGGGACCGAACCTGATGGCGGGCTACCTCAATCAGCCCGGGCGCACGGCAGAAGTCATCAAAGACGGCTGGTATGTGACTGGCGACATCGCGAGGATCGACGATGATGGGTTCATCTTCATTACCGATCGGCTATCGCGTTTCAGCAAGATTGGCGGCGAGATGGTGCCGCACATCAAGCTCGAAGACACCATCAACGACATCCTTGGCGAACTGGCGTCAGCGGTAACGGCGGTGCCGTGCGACATCAAGGGCGAGAAGCTGGTGGTGTTCTACACCCGACAGGACGTGGCACCGGCGGCCCTTTGGGGAGAGCTCAACGAGACCACCCTGCCGCGGTTGTGGATCCCGAAGCGCGAGCACCTCATTCCGATCGAGGCGATTCCCACCCTGGGTACCGGGAAGATCGACTTGCAGGCACTGCGACGGATGGCTGAGAAAATGGAGCCGGCGCCGAAAAACGACCTCTGAGGTCGTTTTGCTGAGTTGGTACATAAAATGACCTCAGAGGTCGTTTTTCCCTATTTTCTCGGCAGTTTTTGATCGCGTGTCGCGGCCTGGTACGCAAACACGGCTGCTACGGTCGCGGTCTGTTTCAAGTCTTCAGCCTGGACGCGGTCGTAGAAGTCCATGTTCGAGTGGTGCGTTCGGGAGTTGTACTCGAGGCGCTCCTGCACGAACTGGAATCCAGGCACACCCGTGCGGTCGATGTTCGTGTGGTCGGTGCTCGTCACCGAGCGTGGCCCCAGAATCTCGACGCCCAGATCCTTCAGCGGCGCAATCCACGCCTTGAAAATCGGCGCCACATTCGGATTGCTCTGCATCCAGATGCCCCGCACCTTGCCCGTGCCATTGTCCAGGTTGAAATACGCCGAGTGGGTGGCCTGCCCCGGCTTGGGCGCCTCAGCAGTCCCCAGATATTGGTCCGCATACGCGCGCGATCCAAGCAGTCCCTGTTCTTCCCCACCCCACAGCGCGATCCGAATCGTGCGACGGGGTTTCAGTCCTGCGTCCTTGAGAATCCGAAGCACTTCCATCATCGCCGCGCTGCCGGTCGCGTTGTCGGTGGCGCCGGTCGCGCCGTGCCATGAATCGAAGTGTCCGCCGATCAGCACGATCTCGTTCGCGAGGTCCGTGCCCGGCATCTCCGCGATGATGTTGAAGCCGTTGGGCCGGTCGGCCGTCTCGGGATGGAACTTCACCTCCACGTTCAGTTCCACCGTGATCGGAATCTTCGCGTCCAGCAGGCGCACCATCCGGTTGTAATGCTCCACGGCCAGGGTGACCTGCGGCAGGCCGCTGTTTGGCGCCGACCCCCGGCCGCCGCCCGTGGCCGCGCCCACGAAGATCGTCCCGCCGTCGGTTCGCTGCGTCTGCCAGGTCAGGTCGCTGCCGCCAGCGGACGAGTCGCTGTTCGCGCCGCGATCGAACAACGCCACCACTCCCTCATCGGCGAAGAACTGATTCACATTGAAAGTTGCTGCGCCGCCGCGCCCTGCGCCACCCGTTCGTCCACCGGCGGCGCCTCCGCGACCAGCCGCACCAGCCGCACCCGGACCACCGCCGCGGGCCGGAGGCATCGACAGCGCCTCTTCGATGTCCTTGTCGTTCATGCGCAGCACGATGCGGCCAACGAGCATGCGCACTTCGCGCGCCGGCTGCGTGAGGACAATCTTTCCTCGCAGTTTGCCCTTCCAGTTGGCCGCCTCTTCAGCGTTGGTAATCTCCGGCCGCACAACCTCAGCCGCTACCATCCCCTTGGTCCCCGTGCTCCACGCCTTCGGCAACCCGATAATCGGCATCGTCTGCGGCGCGGTCATCGTCGCGTGAAACGCGGTGAGTGACCAGCCGGTGCCATACGCCCATCGCTCCTTGCGTGCGTTCTGCAGGCCCCACGACTTCAGCGTCGCCACCGCCCAATCACCCGCGCTCTCGAACCCCGGTGAACCAGTGAGCCGTGGACCGTGCACATCAGTCAGCTGGAACAAATGATCCATGACCTTCGACTGCTTCAGTCCTTGCTCACGGATCTTGGCGATGGCATCCGCGTCGATTCGCTCTGGCGCTTGCGCGGCGAGGCCGGCGATGGACAGCGTGAACAACAGGACGAGTGACAGGCGTTTCATGGGTGGAATCCCTCCGGAATGTAGGGATTTTAGCATCGGGGCTGAGGTGCTCAGGCTAGTGGGCGCCAAACCTCGCGCGATAGCCGAGTTGATGGAGCTGCTCGATGGCCACGTCCCGGTCTTGCAGCCCCCGGTCGAGCTGCGCTTGCGCTTGCTCAAGCGGCGACGGGACTCCTTTCGCGATCATCGTCTGACAGCCATCAACCCATTGCCGGGCCGCCTTGACTTGATCTGAGCGTCGGCCCAGAAAGTTGAACTTCACCACCAGGGCCGCGAACAAGACAGCCACCGTCGCGCCCATACCGATCGTGCTGACAGCCTCTGGCTCCAACAATCCACGCGGTCACGATGAACGCGACGGCAAACAAAGGTTGGAGGGCGCTCAGCAGAGTGGCCGTTCGGGACGGATGGTCGGCATCCTCGATTACCGCTCGCGCACGTTCAACAATCAGGCCGAGCATCGAGCGAGGCGGGCATCAGCGTATTCCCAGGCGTTCGCCAGCCGTGTCAAGGCAATCCTGGTCACAGACTTCAACGCATCGAGGCGAGCACGCAGCACCTTGCCACCCGCCGCTGTGAGTTTGTAGGGACGCCGGCGATCATCGGCAGGCAGCGGCTCGATCCATTTGCGTTGCTCGAGCCTCGCGATGGCGCCATACAAGGTGCCCGGCCCGGGGCGGCTGCCCGTCATCGCTTCGATGTCCTGAGTCATGGCGTAGCCATGCTTTGGGCCGTCGGCCAGCGCGATGAGAATGTGCAGCGCGAGCTCTGAGAAACGCCCCAGGGAAGCCAGTGAATCGCCGGTTTTCTTGGCCATGGTCGGTAATGCCTGTCACGTTATATGCGAGTCCCGTCGGATTCCATAGAGTGGCCGCAACAGAACACCCGGCCACAGGTAGGATCGCTCTCATGCCAGATTTCGGCCACGCCTTCCGAAGCCTCCTTCGACAGCCCGGATTCTCCATCGTCGCCGTGCTGACGCTTGGGCTCGGCATCGGAGCGAGCACGGCCATCTTCACGGTGGTAGATGCCGTCGTGCTCCAGCCCTTGCCGTACCCGGACTCGAATCGGGTGGTAGTCCTGCAGGAGTCCGCGCCGCGTTTTCCCAATCCAATTTCGCTCTCAGTGCTGAATTACCCGGACCTGCGCGATCAGTCCACCAGTTTCGGCCGCATCGGCGTGGTGCGCAGCCTGACGATGAACCTGACCGGTACGGACGAGCCGATTCGAATCCCCGCGAAGATGATGTCGGCCGATGTGCTCGAGAGTCTTCAGGTACAGCCGCTCAAAGGCCGCGCCTTCTCCGGCGATGACGACAAGGCCGGTGCCGCGCCTGTGGCCTTGATCAGCTACGCACTGTGGCAGGGCAAGCTCGGCGGCGCAGCGGACGTGCTCGAACGGCCGCTCCAGCTCGATGGCCGTCCGGTCACGGTCATCGGCGTGATGCCCGCTTCGTTTCGCGTTTTCGCGGCCGCGGACGTCTACATCCCGGTGTGGCCATGGCTCGCGGCACAGCCGCAGGATCGGACCTGGCATCCAGGACTGCTCGGCATCGCGCGTCTGAAGCCCGGCGTGCCTCTTGAACAGGCACAGACCGAACTGGCCGCGATCGGTGAACGTCTGGAGAAGGCGTACCCTGCAGCGAACCTCGACACCACGTTCATCGCCGTACCGGCGCACACATTGATGGTGGCGGGAGTGCGCACGGGCCTGTTTGTGCTCGCTGGAGCGGTGGCGGGCGTCCTCCTCATCGCATGCATCAATGTCGCCGGGTTGCTGTTGGCGCGGGGCCTGTCGAGGAGACGAGAGATCGCCGTGCGCACGGCGCTGGGGGCGAGCCGAGCGGCCATCGTACGCCTGGTGCTCGCGGAGAGCTTTCTGCTGGCCCTGGCGGGCGCAGCGGCTGGTCTTCTGCTGGCGGCCACTCTGGTGCCGGCGCTGGTTCAACTAGTGGGCACCACCCTGCCGCGCGCCGATGCCGTGGCCATCAACGGCCGAGTGCTCGCCTTCGCCGCAATGGCATCGATCGTTTCCGCGCTGGTCTTCGGCCTGCTGCCCGCATTCTCCTCCGCGCGCGTCGAACTGCGCGACGTATTGGCCGACGGCGGCCGCGGCACGGCAGGCAGTCTGCGGCAGCGAAGAACGCGCAGCATGCTGGTGACCGCGGAGATTGCATTGACGCTCGCGCTACTGGTGGGTGCAGGGCTCCTGATGCGCAGTTTTCTTCGACTGCAGGACGTTTCACCGGGCTTCACGTCTTCGCACCTCCTGGTGGCCGAGGTTCCGCTCTCGCCCCGGACCTACGCAAGTCACGAGGTCAGAACGGCCGCGGTGCAGAGCCTCCTCGATCGAGTGAGCGCGCTGCCCGGAGTGAAACACGCCGCGGCCACCACCATTCTTCCTCTCAGCGGCACGGGCGGCTCGCTTCACTTCAACATCCAGGGCCGGCCACCAAAGAGCGCGGCCGACTGGATCATGCTGAACTTTCGCGCCGTCTCCCGAACGTACTTCGCGACGATGGAAATACCGGTGACACGCGGCCGGGGATTTACCACTGAGGATCGCGAGGGTTCTCCTCACGTGGCGGTCGTGACAGAAGCATTCGTGCGCCAGTACTTCCCTGGACAGGAGGCCCTGGGTCAGCGAATATCGCTCGGAACAGAGTTCGATGGCAGCGAACCCTGGCGCGAGATCGTGGGAGTCACTGGCGATCTGCTGCAGGCACCGGACGGCGAGGGAAAGTCGGAACTCTTCGTGCCCTATGAGCAACATCCCGACAACTTTTTCTCGAGGATGTATCAGAACGTCACGATTGCGGTTCGCACCACAGGCGACCCTTCCGCGACCAATGCATCATTTCGCGCGGCCGTTCGCGCCATCGATCCTCAACAGCCCATCGTCAATCTCCGAACGATGGATGCCGTCATGGACGCCGCCGTCACTCAGCCCAGATTCAGGACCACCCTGCTGGGTCTCTTTGCGTCGATCGCGCTCGTGCTGGCCGGCATCGGCATTTACGGCCTGCTCGCCCACGGTGTGGCGCAACGACGAGTTGAGTTCGGTGTGCGTCTGGCGCTGGGCGCCACCACCAGCCAGCTGACGCGTCTGGTAGTCCGTGAAGGACTCACTCTCGCCGCAGCGGGGTTGGTGCTGGGCATACTGACCGCGACACTCGGCGTGCGCCTGCTGCAGACGATGCTGTTTGGCGTGAAGCTGTGGGACGTGCCGGCGTGGACCTCCGCCACGGTTGTGCTCCTCCTGGTGGCGTTCATTGCCAGCTGGATTCCCGCACGACGGGCGGCCGGCGTTGCGCCCGGTGCCGCGTTGCGCGACTGAGACGGCAGGCGCGTTGCGCCATACCCATACAATGTTCGCATGCACACGCGAACATTCGGCCGCCTTGGCTGGCCCGTCTCTGAAGTCGGCTACGGCCTCTGGGGCATGGGTGGATGGACGGGCTCAGACGATGCGGAGTCGGTCGCATCGCTGCATCGCGCGATCGAACTTGGGTGCACGTTCTTCGACACCGCGCTGGCGTATGGCGACGGCAAGAGCGAGCAGTTGCTGGCCCAGGTCCTGCCGGCGCATCGTGACAAACCTCTCGTCGTCGCCACCAAGGTTCCGCCGAAGAACGGCAAGTGGCCCGCCAAACCCGACTACGCGATCGAGGACGTCTTCCCCGCCGACTACGTCGTCGAGGCCACCGACACCAGCCTGCGCAACCTCGGCGTCGAGCGCATCGACCTGCAGCAGTTCCATGTGTGGACGGATGTGTGGGCCGAATGCGACGAGTGGATGGAAGCCGTCGAGCGGCTGAAACGGTCGGGGAAAGTTCGCGCGTGCGGCATCAGCGTCAACCGGTGGGATCCCACCAATGTCGTCGAGGCGTTGCGCACGGGACTCATCGATAGCGTGCAGGTGGTGCACAACATCTTCGACCAGCAGCCGGAAGTCTCACTGCTTCCGCTGTGTCAGGAAATGGGAGTCGCCGTCATCGCCCGTGTGCCGCTCGATGAGGGCAGCCTGACGGGCACGCTGACGAAGGACACGCGTTGGCCCGACGGTGATTTCAGGAACATGTACTTTCCCCCAATCCGGCTTGCCGAGGCCGTGGAGCGAGTGGAGAAGCTGCGCGTCGAACTCCCGGCTGGGATGACACTCCCTGAGATGGCACTTCGCTTCATCCTGTCTCACCCTGCCGTTTCGACCGTGATTCCCGGCATGCGCCGCGTGAAACATGTCGAAGGCAACATGGCGGCCGGGGACGGTAAAGGGCTGCCCGAACAGCTAATCGCCCGGCTGCGGGCCCACAAGTGGGACAGGGGCTATGTTGTTGAGAAGTAAGGGGATCGGTTCGAGGTTCGGGGTTCGAGGTTCGAGGTCAGGGGTTCGAGGTTCGAGGTTCGAGGTTCGAGGTTCCGGCCGGGTGCGCTATAATCGGAGTTTGTCTGCGGGAAGAAGGAGCTGTCTGTGAAGCCTGGTATTCACCCCAAGTACACCGAAACTGAAGTGCGATGCGCATGCGGCGCCACGTGGAAGTCGTTCTCCACGAAGGAAGGCCTGCACCTCGACATCTGCAACAACTGCCACCCGTTCTACACGGGCCGCCAGAAGCTGATCGACACGGAAGGCCGTGTGGAACGCTTCACGAAGCGCTTCGGCGCCCAGACGGCGGAGGGCCGGAAGACGCAGACGGCTGCGAACAAGGCCGCCAAGGCCAAGAAGTCCGGCGCTACAGCGTAGGGCGACGGGTCCAGAGTCCTGGGTCCAGTGTTCTTGGTGGCTGCGGCCTAAGCCGCATCGTCGTTTTAGTCGTGTTCCAACAAAGGGGCGGCCTGCGGGTCGCCCTTTTGTTTTGCCTGCTTCCGGGTGATGCGACCCAGCCGGTGTTCGATGCCGGCGACGTGACGGCCGGTGACCTGGCCGCGCATCACTTCGGCATATCGTCGAGCGGCATCCAGATCGCCCGCGCGGTGTTCGTGATGAATGGCCAACGCTTCAGCCGCGCGGCGTTCGATCACGCTGAACGGACGTCGGGCGCCATCCAGCAACTGCAGCCACGCGCCGGCGGCCTCGCCAAATCGCTGCTGACGCCTGAGCAACAACGCCTGCCGCTCTAGCGCGCGGCATCGCAGATCGCGGTCATCGGCCGCCCCGGCCAGCGCATACGCCGCCAGCGCCAGGTCCACGTCTCCCTGCCGCTCATAGCAGTGACCCAGGCCCAACTGCTCACTGGGCTCCCTGCACCATTGCGGGCCGCCTTCCGCAAGTTCAAATGCATGCGCCGTCACCGCGGCGAGCGAAATCAGATCAAGGCGATTGTGCTCGAGCACTCCCTCGAGGAGCGACGGATCGCCGGTCCGGAGAAACTGAAAGTAACGCACCGGAATCTCAAACCCAGGCACATCGTTGACGCGATGCAAGCCCAGCACCGACCGCTCGAGCGCCGTCAGGCTGCAACTGGGGTCATCCTCGCGACGGCTCCAGAGGCGGCGTGCGGTCGGAAGCATGTCGAAGTGAGGCACGTCTTCGACCGGATTGGTTTGACGATGGAATGCCCAGCGCATTTGCATGAAGGGCATGTCAAATGTACGGCCGTTGAAGGTCACAAGGAGCGATGCGTCGCCCAGCGTTCGAGCGAGCGCGTCGAGCAGCACGCGTTCGCCGGCAGGCCCGGTCATCAGCCACTGCCGTACGCGAAATCCATCGTCCTCGAACCAGCCACAGCCCACGAGAAACGCGATCGTTCCTGCGCCGCCGCTCAGGCCCGTGGTCTCGATGTCGAAAAACACCATGCGCGAGGCCCAGTCCTGGACCATCGCGAGCCGGGGTTCGAAGAGCGCCAGCGGCGCTCGCGGCGAGACGCGACAGGTATCTACCCGCCGGCGACCGTGGTGACGGGTGCTGTCATAGTCGCGGTCGATTACCAGGC
>JBKJJZ010000500.1:0-2710 GCA_046597705.1 Vicinamibacterales bacterium
GTGTTGGAGCTGCGCGCCCGCAGTCAGACAAGTTCCGCCATTCGCAAACTGCTGGGCCTGGCGCCCGCCACCGCGCGGGTTGTGCGCGATGACGGCAGGGAAGAGGATGTGCCGCTGCTGCATGTCGTTGTGGGAGATCGCTTGCGCGTGCGCCCTGGCGAGAAGGTTCCGGTGGACGGTGTGGTCCTTGAAGGTTCGAGCCGCGTGGACGAATCGATGATCAGCGGCGAACCCATTCCCGTGCAGAAGGGTCCCAAGGACAAAGTGGTCGGCGCCACCATCAATGGAACAGGCTCACTCGTCATGCGCGCGGAAAAGGTCGGCGGCGACACGCTCCTCGCGCGCATCGTCTCCATGGTCGCCGAGGCGCAGCGAAGTCGCGCACCGATCCAGAAGCTCGCCGATCGCGTGTCGGGCTACTTCGTACCGGCGGTCATCGTGACGGCCATCGTGACGTTCATCGTCTGGAGTCTGGTTGGACCGGAGCCGCGGCTGGCGCATGGGCTGATCAACGCCGTCGCGGTGCTTATCATCGCGTGTCCGTGCGCGCTGGGCCTGGCCACGCCGATGTCGATCATGGTCGCCACCGGCAAGGGCGCGACGATGGGGGTGTTGTTCCGGAACGCCGAAGCGATTGAAGTGTTACGCACCGTGGACACGCTGGTGATTGACAAGACCGGCACGCTGACCGAAGGCAAGCCGGCGCTGGTGAGCGTCGTGGCCGGCGGTACTCCGGCGGGTCTTGGTGAGTCCGACTTCCTCACGCTGGTGGCAAGTCTCGAGCGGGGCAGTGAACACCCGTTGGCCGAAGCGATCGTGAAGGGCGCCGAGGGCAGGGGGCTGACTCTGGTCAGTGCCGAGACTTTTGAGTCCGTCACTGGGAAAGGCGTGCGTGGCCGCGTGTCGGGGCGGGACGTCTCACTCGGGAACCTCGCGTTGATGGAGAGTCTGACCGTCGATGTCGGCGCGCTTGCGGCTCAGGCCGAGGCGTTGCGTGGTCAGGGACAGACGGTGATGTTCGTGGGCGTCGATGGCAAGGCTGCGGGGTTGCTCGGTGTGGCCGACCCCATCAAGGCCAGCACGCCCGAGGCAATCGCAGAACTGCGTCGCGAGGGTCTCCACATCGTGATGCTGACCGGCGACAACGTGACGACCGCGCAGGCCGTGGCGAAACAGCTTGGGATTGACGAAGTGCTCGCCGATGTCCTGCCCGATCAGAAGGTGGCCAAGATCAAGGCGCTGCAGGCGGCCGGCCGCATCGTGGCGATGGCGGGCGATGGCATCAACGACGCGCCCGCCCTAGCGCAGGCGCAGGTGGGCATCGCCATGGGCACCGGTACCGATGTGGCGATGGAAAGTGCCAGCGTGACGCTCGTCAAGGGCGACCTGCGCGCCATCATCCGCGCGCGCCGGCTCTCGCAGGCGACGATGGCGAACATTCGACAGAATTTATTCTTCGCCTTCGCCTACAACACCATCGGCGTGCCGGTGGCGGCGGGGGTGTTGTATCCGGCGTTCGGCCTGCTGCTGAGTCCGATCATCGCGGCGGCGGCGATGAGCCTCAGTTCGGTGTCGGTGATTGGAAATGCCTTGCGATTAAGTCGTTCTGGTGATTAGTGTCCACGCTACGACCGCCCGGTCACTGAGTGCAGTGCGACCCTCGCAAGGGACATCAAGAAGTCCCAGGCCGATCAGGACGACATCCAGGGATGTTCACTGAGCGGCCCTCATTCCGAGCGCAACTCCGGGATTCACACGGATGAACTCCAGCGGGAATCTGAAACCGGCCGCGAACACGAGATACCGGCCGATGATTCCTGCGTAACCGATGTTGCCGCGCCGCCGCCGGATCAGCGGACAGGCCGCGTCGGCCAACCATGCCGCCTCGTAGAGTTGGGTGGGACGTATCGCCAAACCAGCTGAGGTCGCCGCGCGACAAGATCAGGTCGAAAATTGGCTGTTAGTTCGCATGTTCTGCGACCAGAGCATATTGGCCCAGACAAAGCTGCCAAGAATTGCGTAGCGCACCATGTCGGACGCCGGGTCGAGATGCCGGCAAGTCGCGCCTCGCGGGAGAAGACCTGTCAACTGACGAGCGTCGCCAGGGCAACCAGCACACAGAAGCTGGTGATCTCAAAGTCACCAATGCGAAACAGGATCAAAGACATGCCACTCTGTCGATCGGGTTCCGCAAGCGCTCCCGCATCTCGCCAGATAGACGTCGACTCTGTCTTTGCACACGCGCCGCAGAAATCACAAGCCTTCCCCGGTGCTCGCTGTGTTTCTCAGGGTGGCCGGTTCGAAACTCATGCCCCGGTAGCCAACGGGCTTGCGTGAGGAGCCCGTGAGGTCATACCGACGTCGAATCGCGAATTCGCGATCTGTTTCCGGTTGAGACCCTCGTGCCACCTCATCAGGTCGTCGAGGCTGGCTCCAGCCTCGAGGTTCTCGAACAAATGGCACAACGGGCATTCGGGTGCCGCGAAACACCCTTCGCCGCTGACCCTGCCGGCCACCTGTTCAACCGCCAGGCACTGAGGACATTCGAGGACCGTCATTGTCCGCTCGCCGACCCAGCCTACTCCCGATCGCAAGAGGGCGCGTCGTCCGAGGAGTGTTTGAGTGACAGGATTTCCCAAGAAAATGCGTTCAGATCTGTAGGAGGCACTCTTGCAGAACCAGAATCCGATCGTGGCCGAACGCCCGTTTC
>JBKJJZ010000316.1:0-8577 GCA_046597705.1 Vicinamibacterales bacterium
CGGCCGCGTTCTTGCTGGCCTGGCTACTCCTTGCAGGGGCTCTCGTCTTCGTGGCGCGCCGAATCCATGCGCCAGTATTGCCGCTTCCAGAGGCAACCGCGGCCGATGTTCGCGCCCTGGCCCTCGTCCTCATGCTTGTCCCGTTGGTCATGGGGCCGCCGTACCGAAACCTCGGCGCCGCAGATGAGACCGGCACGCGTCAGTACCGCGCGTATTTCACCGCTGACTTCGTTTGGCACACGGCGCTGGCTGCCGAACTGGGTCGCTACACCGAGCCGCCTCGCAATCCGTACTTCGCATCGGAGCCGTTGCACTACTACTGGACATACTTTCTTCTCCCGGCTGTGGTCGCGCAGCAAGGGCCAGCGCCCCTGAACGACATCCAGATTGCTCTGAAGGCCAACGCGATGGCTTCGGCGTTGTTGTTGATCGGCATGCTTTTCGTGTTTGTCAGGCTCGCCGTGCCGACGCCAGGAGCCGCCGCCATCGCAGTGGGCCTCGGTGTCCTCGCCGCGAGTGCGGAGGGGACGTATGTGCTCCAGCGAATCTGGCGGGCGGGGGCGCCCCTCTCGGCTCTCACCGACCTGAACATTGACGCAGTGACGGCCTGGCACTTTCAGGGTCTGAGAATCGATGGCCTCCCGCGCGGGCTCTGGTACAACCCTCAGCATTCCTTCTCCTGCGCGCTTGCGCTGGTGGCGGGTGTCATTGCCGCCGCACGCGGCGCGCAGGCATCGCGTGGCGCAATCTGGCTGGCGGGAGTCGCGCTCGGTCTCTCGACCTGCTTCAATCCATTCGTCGGCGCCATCTTCTGCGCGATCTACGGACTGTCAGTTGCCGTCGATGCGATTGAGCGGCCCAGGCCGATCCGGATCCTGGCCAGCCATGCGATGGCTGCCCTGCCGGTCCTGGCCGCTCTTGGCTGGGTGTTCTTCAACGAAGTAGCGACGCGCGCAGGCACGGCGGTCTCGTTCGGGTTTCTCGGCGACGCCCGACACAACACGATGACGTCCTTGCTCTTGTCGGTGGGGCCGGTCCTCGTGGTCAGTGTCGCCGGGCTCTGGGCGTGGCGTGGGCTGCCGGCCCAACCTGCCCGAGTAGCCGCGATCGGCGCCGTGCTCTCGCTGGTGATCATGCACCTGGTGACGCTGTCGGAATCCTCCTGGGTTGGCTTTCGCACCGGCCAGATCCTGCTGCTCATGCTGCCGGTGCTAATGGCCAGGGCTATTTGGGCCGCACGACAGCGCGGTGTCGCCTGGGCCTCGTTAGTGGTGATCGCTGTCGTGGTTGCCGGACTACCGACCACTATCATCGACACCTACAACGCGCAGGACGTCACCAATCGACGAATGGCCTCCGAGTTCCACTGGACGCTGGGCGTCACGCCGGCGCAGCAGGCGGCTTTCGAGTATGTGCAGAAGCGCCTGCCGCCCGATGCGATCGTTCAGATGGAGCCGATGTTGCGTGGCCGTGAGCACTGGAGCCTCATTCCCACATTCGCGCAGCGGCGAATGATGGCGGGCCTGCCGATCTCACTGTTGCCGATGCCCGAATACGCGGCAGCATCGGCTCGCGTCCAGCAGTTGTTCCGGGCTGAGGATCCTCATGAAGCCTGGAGCATCGCTCGCGACATGGGCATCGAATATCTGTACGTGGACGAAGACGATCGGGCCGCCTATCCGGCTGGTGTTGCAAAATTCTCGACGCCGACGCTGTTCGACCCCGTCTACGCCAGAGGCGGGGTCTCGTTGTTCAAAGTGCGCTGATCGTGTTTCAGGCGCGACCCCTGGTGCGCTCCCTCAACGCCACACCCATCGCGCGCAATCCGTCGAACATCGATGTCCGCTGGACGCGCTCCGGAGACATCGCAAAGAACTGCACGGGTATTTCGATCATTTCAGCGCGCCGCCGAAGCAGCGTCGAAAGAAGATACTGATTCGCCAGCTTGTGCGTGAGGGGACACCGCAAGGTGACGGCATCCGATAGACGAACCGCGCGCGCCGCCGACAACGTGTCCGAGATGTAGCGGCCGTGCAAGCCCAGGTACAACAGGCTGAGCGCGTGACTGCCGATGTAGCTGATGGCTCCGGACGCCGTATTCTGCCTGAACCGCAACCGATACGACTCCTGGATGTCGCGCATGGACAGGCGCCGGCTGCCCCAGACAGCGTCGAGGCGCCCAAGCGTCAAGTGGCTTGCGAGGCCGGCGATATCTTCGCCGTTGTACATGCCTGATGATTCGAAGAGGATGACGTAGCTGTAGTCGCCTGCCTTGAGTGCGGCGCGCAGCTCGTGGTCGCCGTCATCGTCAATCCGTGCGAGCCGTTGCATGGGGAAGGGCAGACGCTCCTGCAGCTTCGGGTCCAGTTCCTGGTCAGTGGCATACAGCACCGTCAAATCGACTTTGAGGTCGCCAATACCGCCGCGCACGAGCTCAACCACGGTTTGCGCCACCTTGTTGGCTGACCGCGTTCCATAGAGAACCACAGCCACGCGCTGCACGGCGTGCTCACGGGCGATGAAGGCTTCGATGAACGGCGCGAGCACCTTCGACGCGTCGTGCCGGCCGCTGCCTCCTGCTTCGTAGTTGGCGATACGGACAAGGCGCGGATCCTCAAGCGACTCCAGACGGCCCAGTGGGACGTAAGGGCGATCCATGACGGCGCTCGTGGGATCGTTCAACAGGTAGTGCGTGATCAGGCACGGCGTCGGCGTCGGCAGCTGCGCTTTCTCGCGTAGATAGAACACCGCACGGTCGATCAGATCCACGGCGCTGCTTCCGGTGATTTCGGCGTCGGGCTGGATATTGGTCACCAGCAGCTTGATGGCATCGAGATTGGCGGCAATGGCGTCGCTCAGGTTCGGTGTGAGATACGACGGGAAGAGGCTCGAGTGCTGTGTGCCTGGGGCGTAGATGATGAGCTGAGACTCGTTGATGCGCTTGACGAGCCTGGGATTGACGGGCGGGTTGACGGTCCTCGCCGCAAGCGCGCGCCGCTGGTCGTCGCCTGGCATCGCCGCAATCGCCGCACGTTCCCCGGCGCTCAGCGGCCGATCGATGAGAAAGATCTCCTGCACGCGGTTCTGATTCTTGGCGTCGACAATCTCCTCTTCGCTGCCCAGCAGGCGCCCGTGGTCGTCAAATGCGACGAGGAACGCATTCGTGCCGTCCGTGACGTTCTCGATGAGTCCGGCCTCCAGGCCCAGCATGGCGCAGTAATCATCAACCGCGCGATTGAAGTCACGCAGGCACAACAGAAAGCTGCCGGCGAACACGAAGTTCCCAACGCTGGCCCCGTTGAAGTCCAGAGAGGACGTGCCGCTTCGCTACGCATCGTCGAACTGCAGGAGCCGATCGGCGACCGCCGCCCACGTGGCGTTGTCCGCGCCATCGCCTTTGCCAGCTGTCCTCGCCCACGCGGTAAGGCCGCGCACATCGTCCGCAGTGGCCGCGTCGGGCAGTCGCTGATCCAGGAACTCGATGACGGCGGTGCTGCACGTCCCCCGGAGACGTGCCAGACGAGAGGCGTTCTTCCGGAAATCGGATGGGCCGAGCGAGTCCCCGAGGAACCTGCGCACCTCTCCGGTCGAGGCGCCATCGTCATACCCGTTGATGGCGACTGTCAGGCGGATTCGCGAATCGGTGGCGAGCAATTCGACGAGCGCCCCTGAACCGCGGCCCCCCGAGAACAAAACGACGCGAAGATCGGCGGGCGTGGATCGATCGGGCAGCACGGCTGGTTCTTTATACCACTGCGAAAGACTCCAGCCCGCTCGCGGAGTGGCGGTTCGGGGCGTGGTACGCTCATTGGGCGGCCGGCGGCCGTGCGGATTTGTCAAGCGAAAGGGTTGCCCGGTTGATGTCTCTGTCGGTAAATGACACGCCACTCGAGTCAGTGGTCTGCAATCTGTGCGGTGCCGACGATGCGGAGACGATTTACGAGGCGCGGGCGAGAGAGGCTGGGCCGCGTGACCTCGTCAATACCTATCGCGCCTCCGCGGACGAACTGCTCACCGATCCGCTGGTGCGATGCCGGCGCTGCGGCCTCAAGTATGTCAATCCACGGCCACGAGGCGCCGAGATTGTCGAGGCGTACTCGCAAGGCGCCGATCCGACCTATGTCTCGCAAGTCGATGCACGCGAGCGAACCTTCAACGACGCACTGGCCCGCATCGAAAAACTGCATCCCGTCCGGGGACGCCTGCTGGACATTGGCACGGCGGCAGGCGCGTTTCTGGCTGCGGCGCGGGCACGGGGATGGGATGTGGACGGGTGCGAGCCGAACCGGTGGCTGGCCGAATGGGGCACGCGTCATTACGGCATTCCGATCCGGCCCGGCGACCTGTTTGCCCAGTCGTTCACGCCGGCCTCCTTCGATGTCGTGACGCTCTGGGACGTCATTGAGCACACGCCCGACCCCGCGCGCGTGATCGGCCACGTGTCTGAACTCCTGACACCCGGCGGTTTGCTGGTCATCAACTACCCGGACATCGGCAGCTGGATTGCCCGGCTGCTCGGCCGCAGATGGCCCTTCCTGTCGTCCGTGCATCTTTACTACTTCACGCGCCAGACGATCGTTCGCTTCCTTGAACAGCACGGCCTCGAAGTGCTGGAGATCCGCCCGCATTTCCAGCGGCTCGAGCTCGACTACCTGCTGGCGCGAGAAGACGTCGTCAGCGCACCCGTGTCGAAGGTCTCACGGAGCGTCGTTCGCGCGCTGCGGCTCTCGCACCGGCAGGTGCCGTACTGGATTGGCCAGACGTTCGTTGCGGCGCGGCGAAATGCCTGAAGGTGGCGAGGCCACCGGCGGTCGCCAGGCAGCATCGGCTTATACTGCTGGCTCCATGTCCTATCGCACGCCCCTCGAGCACCGTATTGCCAAGAAGACCACCCAGGCGATTCTCGAACACAACCTGATTGAAGACGGCGATCGCGTGATGGTCGGGCTCTCGGGCGGCAAGGACAGCTGGGCGCTGATTCAGATCCTCGACGTGCTCCGCAAGAGGGCGCCCATCAAATTCTCCATTTGCGCGATCAACGTCAACTCCGGCTACACGGACTTCAAACACGATGTGGTGACCAAGGCCTGCGCGGAGCGCGGGTGGGAACTGCACGTGGAACACACCACCATCGGCGCCGTGATGGACGACATTCTCGACGATGGCGAAACGCCGTGCTCGTTGTGTGCGCGCTTGCGGCGTGGCGTGCTGTATCGATTGGCGAACTCCGTGGGCGCGACGAAGATCGCGCTGGGCCATCACATGGACGATTTCGTCGAGACGCTGCTGCTGAATGTGTTCTTTCAGGGGGCGCTCAAGGCCATGCCCGCGCGCCTCACCTCCGATAACGGCAAGCACACCGTGATTCGCCCGCTGGTGTACGTCACAGAGGGCGAGGCCCGTGCCTACACGCAGGAGAACAACCTGCCGGTCATCGGGTGCTGCTGTCCGGCCTGCGGCGACCTGAGCCTGAAGCGTCAGCGGCTCAAGCGGATGATCGCCGAACTCGAGTTGGAGCACCCGGACATCAAGAACTCGATGATCAAGGCCATCGGCAACGTGGCTCCTCGCCACCTGCTCGACACGCGACTCCATCCGGTGGCCCAGGCGGCCGCCGCCCTCAGCTAGGATCAGCATGCGCGCGGTCATTACCCGCGTCACGTCAGCCTCGGTCTCCATCGACAGCCGGGTCGTGTCTGAAATCGGCCATGGCCTTCTTGTGCTGATAGGGGTGGAGAACGGTGACCAAACGGCCGATATCGATCATGTTGCCGGCAAGATCAGGGACCTTCGGATCTTCAGCGACGCGGCCGGCAGGATGAACCTGAGTGTCAGCGACGTGGGTGGGGCCGTTCTGGCAGTGTCGCAATTCACGCTGGTGGCAGATGTGAGCCGGGGCCGGCGGCCTTCGTTTGTGCGTGCGGCGCCTCCCGAGGAGGCGAATGCCGCCTACGAAGGAGTGGTCGCGCGGTTGCGCGAGAGCGGCCTGACGGTGAAGACCGGCGTGTTCAGGGCGGACATGCAGGTGGCGTCGGTCAATGATGGGCCCGTAACGATTTGGATCGATTCGCGGAGTGAAACATGACGAGAGTGATGGCCAAACTGAAACACGGACTGGTGGTCGCGGTCCTCCTGGGATTTGCGGGGCCCGTCTGGGCGCAATCGCGTCCGCTCGTGACCGAGGATCCCGAGACCGTCGGCCCGGGCCAGATTCTGTTCGAGGCCGGCATCGACTACAACCGCGAAGCGTGGTTTCCGGTGTCGGGACTCAAAGGCAACCTGTGGCGGGTCGGCACCTTCGGCCTGAGCTTCGGCGTGAGTTCGATTGCCGAGATTCAACTCGACGGAGGGGTCCGCAACAGCCTGTCGATCACGCAACGGTTCGCCGCGCCGTTGTCCAACATGCTCACCATCCAGGGCGACAGCACATCCTCGGTCGAGGACTTCGTCATCGGCACGAAGGTACGCTTCCTGTCAGAGGGTACGCGGCGTCCGGCGATGGCGGTTCGCTTCGCGACGAGGTTGCCCAATGCGGGGAACGAGAGCGGTCTGGGACTTGACACGACAGACTTTGCATTCGGGCTCGCCCTTGCGAAAACCGTGCAGTCGGTTCGGGTGGCCAGCAATGTCGGATTCGCCATTCTCGGCGATCCGGCGCGCGGGGATCGTCAGAACGACGTCATCACGTACGGGATCTCGATTGCCAGGGCCGTCAAGACGGGCCTTGAAGTGGTGGCCGAGGTCAACGGCCGTGCGAACACGCGCAGCGGTCAGCCGATTGCGGGCCTGGAGAGCCGATCGATCATGCGCGTGGGATCCAGGTTCACGCGCGGGCCGGTACGGCTCGATGGCGCATTCCTGTTCGGCATTGCGTCCAAGGATCCGACGTGGGGGTTTACCACCGGCCTCACGTGGGTCTTCAACGCGTTTACGGTGAAGTAGGCAGCGTAAACCGCGCCCGCACGCGCGCCACTTCTTCTTCCCGGCGCTCGATCGGCCAGTCGCACTCGCGTGCCATGATCGCGGCCGCGGTGTCGATCGCGGACCCGCCAGGGTCGCCGGCTGAACCAAGCGGCGTGCGCCGGAAGACCACGTCCTCAAGTCTCACTGCCGCGGCCGTGCGAACCGCGTAGATCACTTCGCCCGCAATTACAGGACTCTCCGGTGTCAGTCGCGCCAGCGCAGCTTCGGAGTGCGCACAGCGCAGAACTGCCGGGCCTTCGGTGCCATACCAACCGGCAAAATGGGCCTGGACATCGCGGTCCAGCCTGACGCCGAGCCCGCGCGACGTCTCCTGCAGCAAGCCGTCGCTATCGGCCACGTCCGCATGCGGCAACAGTTGCGTTGCCGTCCGGCATGACCGCATCGTTGCCCCGGCCGATTGGACCACCGCGTCCACGGCGCGTTCAGCTGCAAGCCGTGCGGTGGTGTACTTGACGCCCACCAGGCTCATGACTCCCGGCAATTCGGAATGCGTCAGCACTCTGGGCTCGGCCAGCAGGTCCGTGCCTTTCGGTCCTGCCTGGCCAGGGACAAGTCCGTGATGCACGAAGCGAACGGCCTTGCGCGTGGCATCGAGTCCGGGGAAGGCGGTCCGGGCTTCTGCGAGGAACGCCTCGACCAGTGACTCCAGTGGCGGGCGATCTTCATTTGGAACAACGCCGTCGGATTGATAGGTTCCAACCAGTGTGCCTCCCCCCCAGGGCACGGCGGTCAGCATGCGGCCGTGGGCTGAGGGCGCGGCCAACGCGATGTCCCTGCCGGGCCGGTCCAGCAGAAGGTTCATGGCGCTCACCAGGGGCGGCGCGCCAGTGATTCCAAATCGACTGTGCAGGGAGGCTAGTCCGCTGCCTGCCGCCAGGACGATGGCCTTGGCGCGCACTTCGAATTCGCTTCCCGCGATCGCGTCGCGCACGGTCACGCCAGCGATGCGCTGGCCGTCGCGAAGAGGAGAAATCACTTCCGCGTAGTTGACCAGGACCGCGCCGGCGCGCTCCGCGGCCAGCGCGACCACCCACGTCAATCGGTCGGGATGCACCGTCTGGTAGTCGTACCAGACGGCACCGCCCGACAGACCTTTGGCTTCAATGCCCGGAAAGAAACGCCGCGTGGCCGTCGCCGATTCCAACCGCGTTTTCGGCAGGTGCAATTCGGGCAACACGCCTGCGTTGCGCTTGCGTCCGATGAAGTCGTAGAGCGTGAACCCGCCGCGCATGACGAGGCGAGAACGTTTGCCGCCGCGGTAGGTCCCGACCATGAACGGGAGTGGCCGAAGCAAGTGAGGCGCGATGCGCGCCCACGCCCGTCGTTCCCTGATCTGTTCGCGCGTCTTGCGGATGTCCAATGACTGCAACGCGCGCAACCCTCCGTGAATGGTGCGCTGATGGTTGAACGAGGCGCCGCTACCGAAATCTCCGCGGTCCACGAGTGCGACGCGAAGGCCGCGCGACGAGGCGTCGTATGCCGTGAAGAGTCCATGAATTCCGCCGCCCACCACGAGCAGGTCGAAGGGATCGGCAGTCAGCCGGGAAGGATCGCGAGTCATACCTGCCATATAGTAAGTCGCGCATGAACGAA
>JBKJJZ010000003.1:0-2537 GCA_046597705.1 Vicinamibacterales bacterium
TCTTCCCTGCCGTCATCGCGCACAACCCGCGCGGTGGCGGGCGCCAGGCCCAGCAATTTGCGAATCGCGGAACTTGTCTGACTGCGGGCGCGCAGCTCCAACACCTGCCCCAGCAGAATGAGGGTCACGACCACGGCCGCGGCTTCGAAATACACCGCCACGGCGCCGTCGTGCGTGAACTGATGCGGGAACATGCCCGGCATGATGGTGGCAATCACGCTGTAGCCGTACGCCACACTCACGCCCAGACCGATGAGCGTGAACATGTTGAGATTGCCGGTTCGCACGGAGTTCACCGCGCGCACGTAGAACGGCCAGGCCGCCCACAGGCACACAGGGGTGGCAAATGCCAGCTGCGCCCACGACACGGTCTGCATCGAGAGCTGACCAAACGGCGTCTCAATCTTCAGCATCTCGAACATCGCCAGCATCATCAGCGGCGCACTGAGCGCGGTCGAGATCCAGAACCGCCGCGTCATGTCTTTCAGCTCGTGGTTCTCCGGTTCTTCGGCCGTCACCGTGCGAGGCTCAAGGGCCATCCCGCAGATCGGGCACGACCCGGGTCCGGCGCTGACCACCTCAGGGTGCATCGGACAGGTCCAGGCGGCTGCGCCGGGTTCGAGGTTCGAGGTTCGAGGTTCGAGGTCCGAGGTTCGAGGTTCGAGGTCCGAGGTTCGAGGTTCGACCGCGAGCCAGCGGTCGGGGTCCGCTTCGAACTTCGTGCGGCAGCCGGGGCTGCAGAAGTAGTACGTGGTTCCGCCGTACTCGAATGAACCGCCCTTGTTCTTTGTGGGGTCCACGGTCATGCCGCAAACCGGATCGATTTCACGCCGGGTATCCATCGTTGGTCCTGTCCCTGCTGTTGTCATTGTGCGCCTCTCGTCATCAAAGACGCAGGTGTCGTCGAACCCTTACAGTGGCAATCCACGCAGGCGGTTTCGGCACAATGCCGGCAGATGGCTTTGAGCCGTTCAGCCAGAAGCCGGCGGGCCCGGTGAAGCCGCACGGACGCGTTGCCTGGCGTGAGACTGAGCATTCGGGCTACATCCACCACCGAACGACCTTCGAGATCCACAGCCTCGATGATCGCCACATAGCGAGGATTCAACGAGGCCAACGCGACGCGCGTGCACTCACAGAGCCGCCCGGGAGCGTCGGGGGCGGGCACACGGGTGGGATCGCGTTCCCATGTGTCTCGACGCCGGCGTTCCACATCACGGCGCCGATACCGATCCGTGATGGCATTGCGCAACACTCGATAGAACCAGGGAACGACACGCGCATCAACGGGCATTCCCGGCGGGCGCTCCATCACTCGTGCAAACGCCGACTGCAGTACATCTTCCGCCTCGTGTCGATCCGAAATGCGCGATCGCACGAAGCTCAGCAATCTGGCGCGATGCGCCAGCAGATTATCGATCGGTTCCATGTCTATGTTCTCAGCGCGCCACAGCCGTGACCACACGCGTGCCCGGAGAACTTCCGGCCTTCGGCGGCGTCACGTCGATCCACGCAAACACCAGCTCGTTGCCCTGACGCGCCAGCCGCGGATAGCCACTCGTGCGGCTCCCGGCAACGGCGGCAATCGTCGTCGCGGGCCCCCTGGTTCCAGATGGCTCGATGCGGCGCATCCGGAACTCGCTCTGTCGGGCCGTGCCCTCAGCCGGCGTGCTCTCGATCCAAGTCGCAACTGCCGCCCCGTCGGACATCAGTTCGACGTCGACACGGCCAATCGTTCCCGCGTCATCAACCCGGATGGGGGCGCCGAATGTGCGACCGGCATCCTTCGAAAAAGCCACGAACACCTGACCGGGCGCCACTTTGCCGGTGAACCAGGCAATGACGACGTCACGTCCGCGGGCGCTGAGCATGGGGCCGTTGACTGGGCATCCGTTGATCTCCCAGCCGTCGTTGTGCACGGCCCGGGCTTCCGTCCACTTGCCATTCTCGAGCCGCGAGACGTAGATGTCGCGGATCTCGTTCTCGGTCCGATTGCGAAACGCCACGATCGGACCGTCCGAGGTGACGGCCGCGGTCGTCGGGCAACACTCACACACGCGCACGTCCACGGGCATGTCGGCGGCCTGCTTCCATTGGCCGTCAAAAGCCGCGTAGCGTACGGACATGGCACCGCCGGCAGTCGCCATGGCTCTACCATCGAGCCACACCAGGCCCAGACCCGAGCCAGGCACTTGGAACAGTGGCGCGAAACCGTGCTCCGTCTTCGTCCCGTCGTGATGCGGCGTGAACGACGCGGACCACGATTTCCCGTCGTCTTTCGAATGCGCCAAGCGTACGTCGTACGCGTACGTTGAGGGCCCGCTCTTCTGCAACCAATGCGCGGCCAGCGTGCCGTCGGCCAGCCGCATCACCGAGGGCACGTCTGCCCAGTTGACGAACCAGTCGTCGCCGGACGCCGCCGTACGCGGCGCCGACCAACCCGCGGTCGTTCGTTCGGCAAACTTCAGCGTGGCCTTTGGTCCCGCGAGTTCCACCCAACTGAGCAGCACGCCTTTGCTTGACACGCTCAACTGTGG
>JBKJJZ010000201.1:0-7786 GCA_046597705.1 Vicinamibacterales bacterium
CCGGGTCGCCCGCCAGCATTTGCGGCAGCAGCGCCACGACAGAGATCGACATCACGAAGATGATGGTCAACAGCTCTGCCCGCCGGCGATCCCGAAACAGCCAACTCACTGAAAAGCTGATGAGAGACGCGAGCGCCGCCAGCACCATCGTGATTGCCAGTCCGGCCACGGCGGCCATCAGGCCAAGGTCAAGCCGGCCTCCCCATACGAGACCTATGGCAAACAGCGCCAGACCGGGCAGGATGAACAGGATCCAGGGATCGGCGAGGTTCGCCAGCACCTCCACCAGATGCAACGCCCGCGTGGGAATGGGCAACAGCAGCAATCGGGAATACTTTGTGCTCGTCGTCTGGGCGGCATTGCCGATTGGCATGACGACCACAAGAGCGGTGGCTCCGATGAGTACGGCGCGGACGACGAAGATGATGACATCGGGAGCGACGTACAGGCCGGTGGCTAGTGCGTTGCCGCCCAGCAGGCCGCCGATGGACACAGCGGTAATCGAGCTGAGTGACATCACCACAATGCCCAGTGGCACCAGCAGCGCGAGCAGGCGGGACAGCTGTTCCCAGGTGTCGCGCCGCTTGCCTCCACGAACGCTGTTGAGCAGCAGGCGCCAGTGCAGCCAGGCAAACGCCCGCAGAAATTTCATCGGGCGAGCCAGTCCATCGTTGGCATCGCCGCGCGCTCGGTATCCACCAGTTCCAGAAACAGGTCTTCGAGCGATTTGGTCCCGCCGGCCCCGGCGCGCAATTCGGCCACAGGACCTTGAGCGACGAGGCGTCCCTTCTGGATCACGCCGATGTGATCGCAAAGCCGCTCGACGATTTCCAGGATGTGGGATGTGAGAAAAATCGTGCCGCCGCCCTTGACGTACTGAAGGAGCAGCGTGCGGATCTGCCGCGCCGCCACGGCATCAATGCCTTCAAAAGGTTCATCAAGAAACAGCATGCGCGGAGCCGGCAGCAACGCCACCGAGAGCGCAAGCTTCTTGCGCATGCCATGTGAATAGTCCGCCACCATCTCGCCCGCGGACTTCGTCAGATCCATGAGCGTCAGCAATTCGCCTGCCCGCGATCGCACCTGCGCGGGATCCAGTCCATGCACCTGACCGACAAACGACAACGTTTCGCTGCCGCTCAAGCGGTCGAAAAGCGCCAGGTCCTCCGGCACCACGCCAATCTTGCGCTTGACGGCCACCGGATCGGCGATGGGATCAATGCCGAGAATGCGATAGGTCCCGGAGGTCGGCGTCAGCAGACCGGTGACGCATTTGATCGTGGTCGATTTGCCGGCTCCGTTTGGGCCGAGGAAACCGTAAAAACTGCCGGTGGGCACCGCCAACGCGACACCGTCCACCGCCACCAGGTCGCCGAATTTCTTGCGCAGCCCGGTGGTTTCAAGTGCCAGTGGAACCATGCGTTACATCTTCTCCCCGTCGCTGCGAAGCAGCAGAATCGCCACAAGGGCACCCGTAACCTGCACCCACGCTGCCGGCCATCGGAACGAGGGATCAAGATTACTCGGCAACAAGCCGGTACCGGCATCAATCAGGCTGAAGACAGCGATGAGCAGGACCGCAACGGTTCCCAGTGGGGCTCCGGCAATTCGACGTTGGGAAATGAGCCATCCCGCCACCATCGAGAGTGCGGCCACGAGGAGCCGGGCCACCATAGCGGTGACCGAGACGACGTCGCGGCCACCCAGGGAATCGGCCAATCCGCTGAACCACAAGCCGGTCCAGGCGCCGTCCGCCATCAGCCACACGCCGATGAGGCGGAACAAACTAAACGTCAAGCTCCTCTGCCGCTTCCGCATGCTCCATGATGAAACGGAAGCGCGCCGACGGATCCTTGCCCATCAGCTCATTGATGATCCGATCGGTGACGATGGGATCCTCGATGCCCACGCGCAGCATGCGCCGTGTCCGGGGATTCATCGTGGTCTCCCACAGCACCTTGGGCATCATTTCGCCCAGGCCCTTGAATCGCGTGATGTCCACCTTCCCGCGGCTTCCCGCCCGGGCCAGCAGTTGTTCCTTGTGCTTGTCATCGGTGGCCCAGAACGTGTCCTTGCCCACATCGATCCGATAGAGCGGCGGCAACGCCAGATACACGCGGCCCGCCGAAATGAGCTGCGGCATGTGCCGATAGATGAACGTGAGCAGCAGCGTGGCGATGTGATGGCCGTCCGAATCGGCATCGGCCAGGATAATCACGCGGCCATACCGGAGCCTGGACAGCTCAAAGCCTTTGCCGATGCCGCACCCAAGCGCGGTCACCAGGTCTGACAGTTCCTTGTTCTCGAGGACCTTGGCAGTGCTCGCGCTCTCGGTGTTGAGCACCTTGCCTCGAAGCGGCAGGATCGCCTGCCGCGCACGGTCGCGGCCCTGCTTGGCCGAACCTCCGGCCGAATCCCCCTCGACGATGAAGAGTTCGCTTTCTTCGCGGCCCGGTGACGTGCAGTCGCTCAACTTGCCCGGCAACGTCAGCCGTGATGACGTGGCGGACTTCCGGGTCACCTCCGCCTGCGCGGCCCGGCTGGCCTCACGCGCGCGCGCCGCCAGAATGATGCGCGCCACGATCTGCTCGGCCGTGCTGCCGTTCTGATTCAGCCAGTGTTCCAGCGCGGGCCGCACCATGCCGTCGATGATGTTGGTGATCTCGGGATTGTTCAGCCGGTCTTTGGTCTGGCCCTGGAACTGCGGCTCGGCGATGAAAATGCTCAGGACGCCTGTCATCCCCTCGCGGATGTCTTCAGCCGTGAGCGTGACGCCCTTCGGCGATAAATTGTGAGTGTCGATGAAGTTGCGGATGGCCTTGCCCAGACCGGCCCGCAGCCCGTTCTCATGCGTGCCTCCCGATCCGGTCGGAATACCGTTGGCATAGCTGCGCAGGTGCTCTTCGGTGGACTCCGTCCACTGCAGCACGAGGTCGAGCTTGAGCCCGGTCTCGTCATGATCACGCGCGACGGCGAACGGTTGCTCGTGCACAGGCTTCGAATGGCGCTCGCTGAGAATCTTCTTCAGGTAGTCCGCGATGCCCTCGGTGTGCTGGAACTCCTCCTTGCGCGTTTCGTCGCCGGTGGCCGCCTCATTGGTGAAGGTCACCTTCAGTCCGCGGTGGAGGTAACTCGACACCTCGATGCGTTCGCGTATCACGGCCGGATCGAACTGCGTCTTCGGGAAGATGGTGGAGTCTGGCCGGAAGAACACGGTGGTTCCCGTGCCCCGGGCCGCAGCAAGTCTCTTGACCGCACCCTGCGGCGCGCCCTGTTTGTAGCGCTGCTCCCAGAGCGAGCCATCTCGCTTGACCGTGGCCACCAGTTCACGCGAGAGCGCGTTCACGACTGACGCGCCCACGCCGTGCAAACCGCCGGCCGTCTTGTAGTTCTGCCCCTCGAATTTGCCGCCGGCGTGCAGCGTCGTGAAGATCACTTCCAGGGCGCTGGTCTTCGTGGTGGGATGTTTATCTACCGGAATCCCACGACCGTCGTCTGACACCGTCATCGACGCGCCATCGTCGTGCAGCGTCACTTCAATCTGCGACGCGTGGCCGTTCATCGCCTCGTCAACGGCGTTGTCCAGGATTTCCCAGGCGAGGTGATGCAGCCCGGTTGAGCCAACGCCGCCGATATACATGCCGGGGCGCCGGCGAACGGGCTCGAGTCCCTCCAGAACGGTGATGTCTTTTGCTGTGTATGAAGCCATGAAATCAGCGAGCCGGGTCCGCCGCCACGCAACTCTTGAGTCGCACGTGCTGGCTCAGTCCCTCACAAAAACACTTGATGGTGATGCGCTGGGCCTCCGCCACGGTCTTGAGCATCTCAGCCGCCACATCTTCATGAAGCGACGCCTCGACAGCCGCCCCATTCTCCGCGCCGGTGAGGATCAGTTTGGAGCTGGCAGATTCCACCTTGTTGATGACCCCGCTGACTTCAAGAACGCGACCCCGATAACGGCTGTCCGCGGAACCAGGATCAGACCCGTACGTCGAGGACAGATCGACCGCCGACAGCTTGATCGATGCCGGAGTGGCAAAGATGCGATTGTCGTGATCTGACACGGCCGGGCCGCACGCAACCACACTGACCGCGGCGATCAATATAGCGAGCCGCCCCTTCATCGTGCCACCTGCTTCTGCCGCGCTTTCTCGACGGCTTCATGGAACAGGTAGAGCGGATCGGCTTTGCCTCCCGGATCGGTGAAGTCGTAACTGCGGCCGCCCTTGACCTTCACTTTGAGGTTCTTCGCCAGAAAGTCCACCTTGAAGGTTTCAAGCCCCGTCAGCGGCACGGAAAACCCATCGTTCTTATTGTCCGTTTCGTAGCGCAACCCTTCCGGGGTCGCCAGGAGCCGGCCAGCGCACGAACCCACGCCGTGTTTATGTGTGACGGCGATTGACTGGTCGAGTCGAATCGTCTTGAGCGAGATCAGGACGTCACGCGGACCTGGAGTGACATCGAGCGTTTCGATGACACCATCGTATCCGGGCGCCGACACGTTGATCTGGCGGCTGCCGGGCGCGATGTCTTCCGCTGTGACCGGCGCGACGCCGATATATTTGCGATCGACGAACACCAGGGCTCCCGGCACGTCGCTGCTGATATGCAGCGTGGCCATCGTCGGAGCCGCGGCAACGGGCTCAGGCGTGGGCGTCGATGGCGTGGGCGCTGACCTGGGTGCTGACGCGCGCGCAGGAGCCGTTGAGGTTCCGCGGGCGGCGACCGCCGGCGCAGAGATGTCGCGCACCGGTTCTGGGAAAGGCTTGGCGGGAACAGTTGAAACCACGGGCGCGGCAGTGGAGAGATCGAAGCTCGAAACGGCAAGCGCCACCACGCCAATTACGGCGACGACCCCGAGCAGCACCCACGTCTGACGGCTCACGTGGAGGATACTATCAGCCCTCCAGCAGCAACGCGCCGGGGTCTTCGATGAGTTCCTTCACTCGCACGAGGAAGCGCACGGCTTCGGATCCGTCGACGATGCGGTGATCGTAGGTGAGTGCGGTAAACATCATCGGCCGCAACACCACCTGTCCGTTGACACCGATGGGACGATCCTTGATCGCGTGCAGCCCGAGGATGCCCACCTGGGGCGGATTCAGGATCGGCGTGCTCATCAGTGAGCCGAACACGCCACCGTTAGTAATGGTGAACGTGCCGCCGCGCAGGTCGTCGAGGGCCAGGGTGTTGTCCCCGGCTCGCTTGGCAAAGTCGCGAACGGCGAGTTCGATGGCAGGAAATGACATCTGCCCCGCGTCGCGCAGCACCGGCACGACCAGGCCTTCGGCCGCGCTCACGGCGACGCCGATGTCGTAGTAGGACTTGAGCACCATTTCATCGCCCTGAATCTCGGCGTTCAGGCGCGGGAACTCGCGCAACGCGGCGACGGATGCTTTGACGAAGAACGACGAGATGCCGAGCGAGACACCGTGCGCTTCCTTGAACGCCACCTTGTGGCGGGCGCGAAGCGCCATGACTTCCGTCATATCCACTTCATTGAAGGTGGTGAGCATCGCCGCAGTGGCTTGCACTTCGACCAGGCGCTTCGCGATGGTGGCGCGGCGCTTCGACATGCGGACACGGGACTCTGAGCGCGGTTCAGTGGAGCTGGCGGGCTTCGGCTGAGCCGGTGTTTCTGGGGCCGCGCTCCGACGCACGTCCTCTCGTCGTACGCGAGGGCCGTCGGATTTTACCGCGGCCAGCGGCACATCGCGCTCACGCGCCTCACGGCGCGCGGAGGGCGTGGCGCCCTTTTCAGTCGCCGGCTCGCTCGGGACTGCGACAGGATCAGCCGAAGAACCGGCGGCAGGAGCCGCCGGCTCCACGAACCCTGGACTCTGGACCTTGGACCCTGGACCTGCTGCGTCGTCGATAGTCCCAAGAACGTCGCCAATTTTCACGTCGGCACCATCCGGATGCGCGATTGAGGCAAGCACCCCCGATTTCGCAGCTGCGACCTCGACGTCAACTTTGTCGGTTTCGAGCTCAACGAGCCCCTCGCCCACCGTCACGGAGTCGCCCGCCTTCTTGAGCCAGCGCCCCACACGGGCCTCCACCACTGATTCGCCCATCTCGGGCACCACGATGTTTATGGCCATTAGCCGTTGCTCCCTTTTGTGCGCGGCGAGGACGCCCATGTCTGGGCAATCAACCGTTCCTGATTCTGTGCATGGCGCGCGGCGGATCCTTCAGCCGGGCTCGAACTGCGGGGCCGCGCCACGACCGACAGCGGCCGGCCCTCCGCCACTTGCTTCAAGCAGTCTTCCACGAAGTCCCACGCCCCCATGTTTTCCGGCTCTTCCTGCATCCAGACGATTTCCTCGAGGGCACTGTAACGTCTGCAGACCTCGACAAGCGCCACCACTGGAAACGGATAGATCTGCTCGACACGGCAAATCGCCACGTGCGCGTGCTGCGCCCGGTCGGCATGCGTCAGCAGATCCACGGCGACCTTGCCTGAGCACACGACCAGACGAGTCACCTTGCTCGCATCGGCCACGGCCGGGTCATCGATCACCGGCATCCATCGGCCCGTCGCAAGCTCGTTTGGAGACGACGCCACGAACGGGTGCCGCAACAGGCTCTTGGGCGTGAGGATGATGAGCGGCAACGGATCGGCAACGAGCAGGACCGCCTGTCGGCGAAGCACGTGAAAATACTGCGCGGCGGTGGTGCAGTTCACCACGCGCATGTTGATGTCGGCGGCCAGTTGAAGGAATCGCTCAGGCCTGGCGCTGGCATGATCGGGCCCTTGTCCTTCGTGCGCGTGCGGCAGCAGGAACACCAGCGAGGGCTCCTGTCCCCACTTGGCACGCGCCGACAGCACGAACTCATCCAGCATCACCTGCGCGCCGTTGATGAAGTCGCCGTACTGCGCTTCCCAGATCACGAGGCGCTCAGGGGCCTGCACGTTGTAGCCGTACTCGAAGCCCACGGCCGCGTTCTCGCTGAGCGGACTATTGTGAATCTCGAACGAGGCCTTCGCCGACTGCAGATGCTGCAACGGCACATGGGTTTGCCCGGTCTTCGGATCGTGCAGGACGGCGTGACGATGGCTGAAGGTGCCGCGGGCGACGTCTTCACCTGTCAACCGGATCGCGATGCCGGCTTCGAGCGTGGCTGCAAGCGCCAGCTCTTCGGCCGCAGCCCAATCGACTGAGCGTGCGTCCGGTGCGTCGAATGTGCGGCGGCGCCGATCGCGGCCGCGCTCGAGCTTGCGATGCACGGCGAACCCATCGGGCACGCGCAGCAGGTCGTCATTGAGGCGCCGCAGTTGATCAAGGGGTACCGCGGTCTTGGCCTGACTGGCGGTGCCCGGCTCGGCGATTTCGGGTGTCGGTTCCACCAGATCCCGTTCGGGGTCCAGCCCGTCGAGCGCCTGCTGCAACTTGTCGAGCCGCGCCTGCAACATGGCCTGGGCCTGACCAGCCGCGATGACGCCCCGCGCCTCGAGAGCCTTCGCCCACTGCTCACGCACCGTGGGTTGCGCGGCGATTTTCTGATACATCACCGGCTGCGTGAAGGCCGGCTCGTCACCTTCGTTGTGACCGTATCGCCGGTAGCCGACCAGATCAATGAGCACGTCGCGCTTGAACTTCGCGCGATAAGCAAACGCGATGCGCGCCACGGCGACGCACGCTTCCGGATCGTCGGCGTTGACGTGGACGATCGGGATCTTGAAGCCGCGCGCAAGCCCGCTGGCGTACAGCGTGCTGTAGGAATCGTCGGGCGTTGTCGTGAAGCCGATCTGATTGTTGGCGATGATGTGGATCGTGCCGCCCGT
>JBKJJZ010000309.1:0-3747 GCA_046597705.1 Vicinamibacterales bacterium
GGATGGCTCCCTCAACCACTGCGTAGATCAGCTCCTTGTTGGCAAACGAGACTTCGACGTCGATCTGCGTGAACTCGGGCTGGCGATCGGCACGCAGGTCTTCATCGCGGAAGCACCGGCAGATCTGGAAGTACCGATCCATGCCCGCGATCATCAGGATCTGCTTGAAGATCTGCGGCGATTGCGGAAGCGCAAAGAACTCACCGCGATGCACGCGGCTGGGCACCAGATAGTCGCGTGCGCCCTCGGGTGTGGATCGCGTGAGAATCGGCGTCTCGATTTCGAGGAAGCCTTCGCGATCGAAATACTGCCTGGCGGCGATCGTCACCTTGTGCCGCAAGACGAGATTGTGCTGCAGCGCCGGGCGTCGCAGATCGAGGTAGCGATACCGAAGGCGCGTCTCTTCGAGGACCGCAACGTCTTCATTAATCGGGAATGGCGGCGTGCGTGCTTCATTCAGGACTTCAACCACGGTGGCCACAAGCTCGATGTCGCCGGTGGGTATCTTGCTGTTGGCGGCTGACGCCTCGCGCACTTCGACGTGGCCTTGCACGGCCACCACCACCTCCGGCCGCAATCGTGCTGAGGCGGAAAGGTCGGTACCGCTTCGCACCACCACCTGCGTGAGGCCGTGGCGATCGCGAATGTCAAAGAAGGTCACGCCCCCGAGGTCGCGAACACGGTGAACCCAGCCTTGCAGGAACACGGTCTGGCCCACGTGCTCGCGCCGCAGTTGGCCACAGGTATGGGTTCGATACGAAGCACTCACAACAACTCCCTTACAGCGGCAATCACCGCCTCGCGCGCGACTGAGCGTTGATCACCCGTGGCCATGACGCGCAGGGTGATTTCCCCGCGTGCCAGTTCGTCACCGCCGACAATCAGCGTGACCCGGGCCGCCATTCGGTCCGCGCGCTTCATCTGCGCGCGCACTCCCCTGGCTTCAAGTTCCATCTGCGCGGGCACACCGGCCTCGCGCAAGTCGCGCAGCAATTTCCACGCGGCGCCGCGGCCGTCGTCGCCAATCGCGACGACGCACACCCGGGACGGCACCGCTATCGGTGCGGTCGCTGGCAACGCCAGGACCAGGCGCTCCATGCCGGCGGCAAATCCAATACCGACGCGATCCGCGCCGCCAAGCTGCTTGACCAATCCGTCGTAACGGCCACCGCCAAGCAGCGCATTCTGCGCACCAAGCGTTTCACCCAGAATCTCGAACGTAGTCCGCGTGTAATAGTCGAGGCCGCGAACAAGACGATGGGATTGGCGCCATGTGATGCCAATGGCATCAAGATGGCTCTTCACTCCGGCATAGTGCGTCGCGCACGACTCACAGAGATAGTCCACCGAGTGCGGCAGCGCATCGATGATCGGTTGATCCGCGGGCACCTTGCAGTCGTAGATGCGCAAGGGGTTGGTGACCGACCGCCGCTGACAGTCGCCGCACAACTTGGTCAGGTTGTCACCCAGCGCGTCGAGCAGCGCCTTCTGAAACACCGGCCGGCACCCCGGGCATCCCACCGAGTTGATGACCAACTCCGCCTGCGGGATGGCGAGCGTTGTGATGAGAGTCCACGCCAGATCGATCACTTCCGCATCAACGGCCGGATCTTCGATTCCGAAAACCTCGACATCCAACTGATGGAACTGCCGATACCGGCCCTTCTGCGGCCGCTCGTAGCGGAACATCGGTCCCATCGCGTACAGCTTCGCGGTCGGCATCGCGTGCTCGAGGTTGTGCTCGATGTACGCCCGCACCATGCTCGGCGTCGCCTCCGGCCTCATCGTCACCCGCTCGCCGCCCTTGTCGGTAAACGAGTACATCTCCTTCTGGACGATGTCGGTGGTTTCGCCCGTGCCCTTGGAGAAGAGCTCCTCGCGCTCAATGATGGGCGTGCGGATTTCGGCATAACCGTAGCGGTCGCACAGCTCGCGCGACACGCGTTCTACGTATTGCCATTTTTCGACGTCGCCTGGAAGGATGTCGTGTGTGCCCCGGATCGCTGCAATCATCTGCGTCTAGGCATTGTAGTAGACCTACGCGCCTGATCGCATGTAGTCGAGGCGATACCGCACGTAGTTGCCGGAGAAATCCAGAATCATCGCCACCTCGGCATCGGTGAGCGAACGGCGCACCTTGCCCGGGCTGCCCATCACCATCGAGCGCGGCGGGACGACTGTGCGTTCGGTGACGAGCGTACCTGCAGCCACTATCGAGTCTTCGCCGATGTCCGCGCCGTTGAGGATGATGGCGCCCATCCCGATAAGCACGCGGTCGTGAATCGTGCAGCCGTGCACCACCGCGCCATGGCCAATGGTGACATCGTGTCCGATGATTGTGGGATGCGTGTCGTGCTGCACGTGGACGATGGTCAAATCCTGGACGTTGGACCGATCGCCGATGCGGATGTAGTTCACGTCACCGCGAATCACGGCATTCATCCAGACGCTGCTTTCAGCACCGATGACCACGTCGCCGATGACCTGGGCGGTGTCGTCAATGAACGCGCTGGGTTGAACGACGGGGAGCTTGCCACGATACGGACGTAACGACATCCCTCAAGTATAGAAGCATGTCTCTGGGGAACTGGGGAACTGGGGAACTGGGGAACTGGCGGAACTGGCGGAACTGGGGAACTGCGAGATAATCGGGAGAGATGTCCACCCTCGACACACTTGGCCGGCCGCTGCGAAGTCTGCGACTTTCGGTGACGGACCGGTGCAACCTGCGCTGCCACTACTGCATGCCGGAGGACGAGTACGTCTGGCTGCCGCGCGAGGATGTGCTTTCGTTCGAAGAGACGGCGCAGCTCGCGGACCTCTTCGGAGAGATGGGCGTAGATCGGATCCGCCTCACTGGCGGCGAACCGCTGTTGCGTCGGGACCTTCCTTCGCTCGTGGCCCAGTTGGCCGAGCGGCCATGGCTCAAGGATCTGGCGCTCACCACGAACGGCGTGCTGCTGGCAGACGCGGCCGCGGATCTCAAAGCCGCCGGACTGCACCGCGTGACCGTGAGTCTCGACACGATGCAGCGCGAACGCTTCCTGAAGCTCACCCGCAGAGACGCGCTGCCGCACGTGCTCGCGGGCATCGATGCGGCCCGCACAGCGGGATTCACTGACCTGAAGATCGACGCCGTCATCACCGAGGGCGACAATGCCGATGAACTTGGTGACCTGCTGGAGTACGGCCGCTCGGTGGGCGCAGAGGTACGATTCATCGAATACATGGACGTGGGCGGTGCGACACACTGGCGCCCCGATGCGGTGTTCTCGCGCGCGCAGATGCTGGATCGCATCTCCTCGATCTATGGACCGATCGAATCGCTGCCAAGTCCGGCTTCCGCCCCCGCGGATCGGTTCCAGCTGCCTGACGGCCTCGCGTTCGGCATCATCGCTTCAACCACGCAACCGTTCTGCCGCACATGCGACCGCGCTCGGCTGACAGCCGACGGCGTGCTGCTGCTCTGTCTCTACGCGCAGCACGGCACCGACTTGCGCCGGCCCCTGCGCGCCGGAGCGTCGCGAGAAACGCTTTTGAACATGTTGAAGGCGGTCTGGAGAGGCCGTGCGGATCGAGGCGCCGAGGAACGGCGCTCAGTCCGCGGACGGGGCACCTACATTCCGCTTAGCGTCCTCAAGCGGGACGCGCACCTCGAAATGCACACGCGAGGGGGTTAAGAACTGGGGAACTGGGGAACTGGGGAACTGGGGAACTGGGGAACTGGGGAACTGGGGAACTGGGGAA
>JBKJJZ010000367.1:0-3588 GCA_046597705.1 Vicinamibacterales bacterium
CTCGTGCGGTCCTCCTACCATGCCCATGAGCAGACGAAGTCATTCGAGTCGACTCACGACCGATCGTGAGTTCCCAGGTTCCTCATCTACTCAGCTCCTCGCTTCCCTACCTCCTCGGACCGTGATAGTTTCCGGACACATGTTTTCGTTCACACCGACCCACGTTCGTCGCGGCGCCAGCACCGCATTACTCGCCGTAGTCCTCTGCATTCAAGGCTCTGTTTCGGCTCAGCGAGGAGGCGGCGGCGGTCAGCCAACAGGACCACAACCGACGCAGCCAGTGGGTCCTCCCCGCTTCGAGTACGCCGGCCCACAGAGCGCCGGACGCATTGCGGCCGCGGCAGCCGTTGCCGGCAAGCCGGGCGTCTACTACGCCGGCGCAGCGTCGGGCGGCGTCTGGAAGAGCGCCGATGGCGGCGCGACATGGAAGCCGACATTTGACGGCCAGACGTCGCAGGCCATCGGTGCGCTGGCGGTCGCCGAGAGCAATCCCAATATTGTGTGGGCCGGAACCGGCGAAGGCTGGGCGGTGCGCGATATGGACATGATGGGCGACGGCATCTACAAGTCCACCGACGCCGGCGAGACGTGGACGAACATGGGCCTTGTCAACACTGGTCGCATCGGCACGATTATCGTCCACCCCACGAACGAGAACATCGTTCTGGCCTGCGCACTGGGACGCGGGACCGGGCCGCAGAAAGAGCGCGGCGTGTATCGCACGCAAGACGGTGGAAAGACCTGGGTGCAGACACTCTTCGTCAACGAAGACACGGGCTGCTCCGGCCTTCAGCTGTCACACTCGGACCCGAGCGTCGTCATCGCCGGAACGTGGCAGATGTATCTGCAGACGCACGTCCTCGAGAGCGGCGGGGCGGGCAGCGGCGTTCACATTTCGCGCGATGGCGGGAAGTCGTTTACGAAAGTGACAAGCCCGGGCTTGCCAAAGTTACCCTACGGCAAGACGGACGTCGCGATTGCGCCCTCGAACGGCAATCGCATGTACGCGCTGATTCAGACCGGCGGCGACGGCGTGCAGACGTGGGCGTCCACGACGCGGATGAAGTCCGAAGCGCAGGGTTCACTGTGGCGATCGGATGATGCGGGCGTCACGTGGAACAACGTCAGCTGGGACCGCCGCCTCATCGGCCGCGCGGGTTATTACATTCGCATTCGCGTCTCGCCCGACGATCCCGACCATGTGCTCATCGCGAACAGTACGCTCTGGCGTTCACGCGACGGCGGAAAGCTTTGGGTGAGCGGTGGCGGGGGCTGTGGCGACTGCCATGACATCTGGTGGGACCCGAACCCCAAGTTGGCCGGTCACTACATCGTCACCGGTGACGGAGGGATGGGCATTTATGGCTCTCCGGCAAATCCCACTGGAAACACAAGCGTGTCGCTGCCCATCGGGCAGATGTATCGCGTGACCGTGGACCAGCGGAATCCGTACTGGATCTACTCGGACCGTCAGGATGACGGCAGCATGCGCCTGTCGAGCGACCGTCCGATCGTACCGGCGAATGTGCCGTCGTATGCCCCGCCTTCCCCACCGGCGGCGGCTGGAGCCGCGGGCGGCCGCGGTGGCGGGCGCGGGGGTGGCGCAGGAGCGGGAGGCCGTGGCGGCGCACCCGCGGGTCCGGCGCAGGAAAGCATGCCGTCGTGTGAGTCTGGCTACACGTATCCGGAGCCCAACAATCATCGATTCGTGTGGGGCACCTGTTATGCCGCCCATGTGGCGACGTTCGACGAGATCTCCGGTCTTGAACGATCGGTCAGCCCGTGGATGCACACGCTCGATTCGGATCCGGTGGGCCTGAAGTATCGCTGCCAGTGGTCTCCTCCACTCGCGATTGATTGGTTCGACAACTCGGTGTACTTCGGTTGCCAGGTGATCTTCCGCACGCGCGACCGCGGGCAGTCATGGGAGCAAATCAGCCAGGACCTCTCCACAGGCGATCCGAGCCGCATCCGGTTCTCGGGCGGCGTGGTGGGCGACAATCTCGGCCAGTTCTACGGAGCGCTGGTATCGGCCATCGCCCCGTCGCGCACGCAGCAGGGTGTGCTGTGGGTGGGCACCAATGACGGCAAAGTGTGGATCTCGCGCGATGCCGGCAAGAAGTGGATCGACCTCACGAAGAACGTGAACATGCCCCCGTGGGGCCTCGTTCGCCGAATCGACGCGTCGCACTTTGATCCAGGCACGGCCTACATGGCCGTGGACTATCACCTGGTGGACAACCGCGATCCGTATCTCTTCAAGACGACGGACTTTGGTCAGACATGGACGCGACTCGATGGGGCGCTGCCGAAAGGCCACCCGCTCGACTACACGCTGTCGATCGCGGAGAACCCGCACCGCAAGGGCATGGTCTTTGCCGGCACGGGCCACGGCTTCTTCTACTCGAAAGACGACGGCAGGACGTGGACGCAGTTCAAGGACAAGCTACCGGCCGCGCCGGTCAACTGGATTGAAGTGCCGAAGAACGCGCCGGAAGTGGTGGTGGCCACGTACGGCCGAGGCTTCTGGGTGCTGCGAGATGTCTGGCAACTGGAACAGGACGACTCCGCGCCAGCGCAGACCGATCTGAAACTGTTCCCACCGATCCCGGCCACGCGGACGGAAAGCGGAGGCACGGCAGACTTCGTCTTCTCGATGGCCACAGCCCCCACCGCCCCGATCACGGTCGAGGTCCTCGGTGCGGATGGAAAGGTCATCAGCAAGAGCGAAGTGACCGGCCGTGCCGGGATGAACCGCACGTCATGGAACCTGCTTTATCCGCAGCCGATTCAGCCAGTCCTGCGATCCCTTCCTCCGGACAACCCGTACATCTGGGAGTCAGGGCGCTGGACGACGAAGGAGCGGCCGGTCACGCACTGGGGGCTTGGCGCGCAGCGCTGGCAACCCAGAGCCGCACCGGGCAATTACACCGTGCGCATGACCTATGACGGCAAGGAGTATACGCAGCCGTTCCAGGTCATCCGGGACGTGACGTTGCCCTCCAGCGATGCGGACCTTGCTGCCGGCACGGCGCTGCAGAAAGATCTCGTCAATACGCTGAACGAGGTCACCGACAAGATCAACCGCATCGAAATCATGCGTGCGCAGGTGGAGGACCTGCGCAAGGCGCACGCGGCCGACAAGACGCTGGACTCGGCGCTGGCCGGCATCGCAGACAAGCTCTACAACTCGGAGTTGCACTACCTCTCCCGCACCGAGATGCACAGCGACGACAAGTGGTATGTCGAAAAGTACAAGCTGTACAACAACCTGGTCTGGCTGTTGGCCGAGGTCGGTGGCAGCGGTGGTGATGTGGCGGGAGGTGTCGGGTATCGGCCCACCAACGCGTCGCTGAGTGTGTATGAAGATCGCCTGCGCGAACTGGCCGTGGCTCGAACCGATTTCGAGCAGTTGTTGAAGGTGGTTGAGGCGTTCAACAAGACGAACGCGGGGAAGATCGCGGCAATCAGCGACAAGGGGAAGTAGGTTCGAGGTTCGAGGGTGGCGTGGTAGCCTGCGGGCATGCACAAAGCGACTGTCTCGCTGATGATCGCTCTGTCGGCTCTGACGACGTCGGCCTCAGGTCA
>JBKJJZ010000368.1:0-4451 GCA_046597705.1 Vicinamibacterales bacterium
CCTCGACCTTGCCGGCAAGGAGCGCACGGTATGGCGAGCGCCCGGCGCCATCACGTTGCATGACATTTCACCCCAGGGCGAGGTGCTGGTGTCGTTCGATCGCGGAAGCGTGAGAACCGAACTTCTGGAAGGGCCTCAGGCCACACCGGTCGATCGGTCGTGGCGCGAGGCGGGCCGTGTTGCGGCGTTTTCGGACAACCACACTCTGCTGATTAGCGGCCTGGGTGACAGCGCAGGCCCCACGGGGTCCGTGTACGCCTGGGCATCGGGTGAAGCGCAACCCGTCCGGATTGCGGACGGGTACGGACTGGCGATTTCGCCGGATGGCAGGAGGGCGATTGTGGTGGCTCGCGAAACGCCGCTCAAGATTTCGATTGTGCCCACCGGCGCCGGTCAGCCGCAGGCACTCGACCTCGGTCCCGTGGATGTCGTGAATTGGGCCGGCTGGCTTCCGGATGGGCGCCTCGTGATTGAGTCGGGACGCAAGGGCGCGAGCGTCACAGTGTCCATCATCTCGAAAACGGGGGGCACACCCGCCAGTCTGCTCCCATCGGGAATGAGCCTGGGCGATCCAGGGCAGAAGATCTCACCGGACGGCTCCCTCATTGCGGCTTTCGATAGCGAGCACCGACTGAGCTTGTGCACGATCGCCACGCCAGTCGTCTGCCGCCCCATGCCGGGAGCCGAAGCTGGCGACAACGTCATTGGGTGGAGCGCGGACAGCAAATCCGTAGTCATTCTCAACCGTAAGGCAGGGTCGGTGAGCTTCGCGCGACTCGAGATCACAACCGGCCGCAAGACCTCGACGACCGAGATTCACCCCATCCAGGCGGCACTGAGCGGCCTGGGCGTTGTCTTTGTCGCGCCCGATGGCGCCCTCGCGTATTCCTATTCTCGCGACGCCAGTCAGCTCTATGTGGTCAAAGGACTTAAATGACTGAGGAACTGCCGGAACTGCCGGACCTGGCGGACCTGGCGGACCTGGCGGACTTGTACGTAGGGCGTCCCTTTAGGGGCGCCAATTGAACTGTGCGAGTATGGTGCGCAACCTCAGAGGAGTTCGCATGAACGGACGTGTAGCGGTCGGATTAGTGTGCGCAGCGGTTCTGGGGGTTTCAGTCACTGCGCAGCAGGGCAACCACCTGAATCCGATGGTCGATCTTCTGATCGCCAAGAAGGCCATCTTTGGCGTGGGTGTGCCCACCGCCGGCCGTGGGGGCGGTGGCGGAAATCGCGGCGGCGGTGCACCTGGAGCTGCAGGCGGAGCAGCCACGACGACGCCAGCACCCGCACCAACTCCAACAACGCCTCCTCCTCCGCCAAAGACGCCGGCCGAACTCGCCGCCGACGCCATCGCGCATCCCGAGGCCGACTACTTCTTCACCGCCATGATGGAGCGCAACATCGACGCCGGCTCCGCAACCATGACGGCGTTGCAGGATGCGATTGCGGCCGCGGGTCCGATCAGCACCACGTTACCGAAGCGTTTGCGCATGCCGGTCACCTCGAAGGCGCCAAACATCTCTGCCGCAGACATGCCCGCCGATCCCGCGAAGTACGTTGCGAACATCAGCCGGCAGCTGAACGTCGGTATCTCCACCATCGCATTCGTCGAAGTGGATAACGCCGAGGAACTGCGCCAGGGCATCGCGGCGATGCGCTTCCAGTCCAACGGCGGCGTGAGGCCCGACGATGTGGGGAGTGCGCCGAAGTATTGGGGCATCAGCGAGGCCGAGTACCGGAAGCGGGCCGACGTGTGGCCCCTCAATCCGGCCGGCGATCTCGTCGTCATGGCCATCGTCGAGACGAAGGAAGGCCTGGCGAACGTGCGCGAGATCGCGCAGGTCAAGGGCTTGAGCATCCTGGCGCCGGGCGCCGGCACTCTGGGCGGCGTCTTCTCGACCACCGTTGATGGCAAGCGGGTCCGTGATGATGTGGCCTGGGAAGCAGCGATTCAGCAGGTGCTGAGCGCGTGCAAGGAGTTCAAACTCCCATGCGCTTATCCGGTCAACGAGACGGACATCGAGACGCGGATGCAGCAGGGCTTCAACGTCGGGATCCTGCAGGCCTTCAACGATGCTGCGTTCCGCGCCGTGGCCAAGGGCCGGCAGCTGAGCGGCCGCTGAGCACTTGACAACGGCCATTTACATATAGATGCTAGTTAAACCCCTCCGGGGATCATCTATATGCCGCGAACCGCTCTTGGTGATGTTGAACATTTCGTCCTGATCGCCATTCTCCACCTGGGTGATGACACGTACTCCGTGCCCATCATGGAGGAGATTACCCGTCGTACGCGGCGGGAGGTGGCGCAGGCGGCCATCTACATCGCCCTGCGGCGGCTGGAAGAAAAGGGACTGGTCCAGTCGCGCGTTGGCGAAGCGACGGCAGAGCGGGGCGGCCGCGCAAAGCGCCACTTCAAACTCACAACCACGGGACGCAAGCAACTGAGGCAGGCCCGCGAAGCCTTTGTCCAGATGTGGGCCGGCGCTGAGGACTTCGCAAACAGGCCACGATGATCGCGCAACGCCCTCCTCGCCTGGCAGAGTGGCTCCTCGCGAGCCAGGTCTGGCCCGACGAACGGTCGACGGTGTTAGGCGATGCCGACGAACAGTTTCAACAACACGTCAAGGCCAGCGGCAGGTGGCGCGGCACGCTCTGGTACTGGCGCCACGCCGTCAGTCTTGCGTGGGGCCTGTGGTGGTGGCAGCCGCGCCCAGCGTGGTCCAAGGGAGGAGTCATGGCGATGGACGATGTGAGGTATGCGGTGAGGCGGTTGCGCAAGCAGCCGCTGACGTCATTCGTGTCCGTCGCAACACTGGCCTGCGCGATCGGCGCCGCCGCGGCGACGTGGTCGCTGATATCCGCAGTGATGTTGCACCCTCTGCATGTGAAGGATCCGGACCGGCTGGTCGAAGTGGGATCCCGCCGCAACGCGACGGCTGACCCAAGCACCGGCTTCAACTATCCGACCGCGCGCGTCATTCGGGACGCCGGGCTGATGCCAATGGCCGCCTGGGGATCGATTGGCTCATCCGTACCGATGCTGGTTCAGACGACCGGAGAGCCGCGAGTGAGGAGTCTGCGCTTCGCCTCGCCGGAGTTCCTCGATGTTCTGGGGCTCCGACCTGCTCTGGGCAGGTTCATCTCCGCGGAGGAGGACCAGCCGGGGGCGCCCCTGGTGGCCGTCTTGTCCGAGCGATTTTGGAAGAGTGAATTCAAGTCAGACCGCGGCGTAATTGGCCGCACGATTCAAGTACGCGATCAACCCACGCGGATCGTCGGGGTGGCGCCACCGAACTTTCGAGGCCTGCAGCTTGGCCGCGCGCCAGACCTGTTCATGCCACTGCACGCGATCGATCGGGTGATACCCACGACCGGCCTGTTCAGTGAAAGGCCTGTCGTCTTCTGGGTGCAACTTGTCGGCCGTCTTCCCGACGGCGTCTCGTTGAACGAGATGGAAGGACGGATGAACAGTCTGCAGCTGAAGTGGTTGGGTTCCACCCCGGAGACCAGGCTCGTCTTGACTGATGTGGAGACCGCGGCGCTTTCAGCAGGGTCGCGAACAGATCTCAGAAAGTTTGCCCAGCTCCTGGGTTCGACTGTCGCGCTGTTGCTGGCGATTGGCAGTCTGACGGTGGGGATGCTGCTCTTGATGCGAACGGAAGCGCGCGGCGGTGAGTTTGCCCTGTGTCTTGCCCTCGGCGCATCGCGTGCCCGGTTAGCCACGGGCGTGGCGATCGAAGGCATTCTCCTGGCCGCAGCCGGCGCAGTGATCGCACTGCCGGTGAGCCGTCTGATGTTTGCCGGCATCAGTGTGTTCCGATTACCTGGCGATATCAGGGTTGACCTTCTCGATTTGTCCCTTGATGGTCGAGTGCTGGCGGGAGCCGCAGGCGCAGCCGTCGCGAGCATTGTGTTGATCGCCGGCATTGCGAGTGTGTTCGCGCTCAGACGCGACCACAGTGACGTGCTGCGATCGCAGGCCGGCGCCACGCCGCGGGTGACACGCCGCCGTTCGAGAGCCGCGCTGGTGACTGCGCAAGTTGCAGTCACGCTGGTCCTGGTCACCGGTGCTGGTCTGTTCGCACGCAGCGTCAGCCGGGCGCTTTCACTCAACCCTGATTTCGACACCAGCCACGTGCTCTTCGGTGACATGCCAGACCTCATCAAGTACGGCTACGACGCTCCACGCGCCCAGGTTTTCCTCAACGACTTTCGAACGCGGCTCTTGCAGCATCCATCGGTCGCGTCCATGAGTTTTCGGAGGTCCAATCAAGGAACAAGTCTTCTGCGGTTCAATGGTGCGGATAAGAAACTGCCATCGTTTGCGGGGCTAATCGGCATCGACGATCGGTACCTGAGCACTATTGGTCTGCCTGTTCTCACAGGGCGGGCTGTCACTCAGGAGGACACTCCACAAAGCGCACGCGTGGCCATAGTCAGTGCCT
>JBKJJZ010000620.1:0-2713 GCA_046597705.1 Vicinamibacterales bacterium
GGGGCCGTAGGGCCTCCCTTGAGGGGCGCCGAGAGCCACGCGGGTACGGCGACGAGCGGCAGGCTTCGATGTCTTTTTACTGGCGCCGGCACTGGCGCGGCGGCTTTGCTCGCGCGCCTCGACACCGGCGCCGGGCGTGCCGGTGATGAAGCCGCGGCAGTTCAGCGCGCCGCAATGGCAATGGAATCCCGCAGAGAGCTGGTTGCAGAACTGCGCATAGTCAAGCGTCAGTTCCTCGCCCGCGCGAACGTTGCGCACGGCGACCACGTTGAGGCCGTCGTAGTGACAGTTCGCGTTGCACGAATGGTTCTGCGGCGCCCAGTCGAGTGGATTGTCCGACCACAGGATGTAGACCTCGTCGGACAGCGGATAGGCGTACTGCGCAAAGGTTTCGCGGTCGCGGGCATCCCAGTGTTCGTCCACCCAGCGCCGCGTGACAATCCGCTGGGCGCGCTCTTCGCCGATGAACACCACTTCGCCCTGTGCTATCGCTCGTGTCGCGTCGATACCGAGGCCGCCATTCTTCGTGCGCACCGCGTACGCCTTTTGCATCGATCGATGCCGTGCCAATCCTTCGTTCACGATGTGGCGCAGGAACTTCGCGCTGCCGAACCCATCGTGTTGCAGGATGTAGTCGGCGGTGCCGTAGAAGCCTTCGGCATAAAACACGGAACAGGTGAAGTTGGCATCGAGGACGCTCGGCACACCCTCGGCGTCCAGCCTGAAGTCCATCCGGCAGTAGCCCGATGCGCCGAACGTGAGGAACACCCGGCGGGCGGCGTCGATGAGCTCGGCTTCAAGCGCGGGGTCTTCAACCGAAACGTTTGCTTCAGGGTGGTATTGCGCGTTCTTCAGCTCGTAGGTCTTGAAGCGCTCGCCGGCAGGGAAGCGATACTCGATGGGACGAAACGCCAGCGGGACCTTGGGATTGAGTGAATCGGCTGCTACGAGCACGGAGAATTCACGGCCGTCCAGATACTCTTCAATGAGGATCGAATCGTACTGGCGCAGCAGGTCGTTGCCTTTGGATGCGAGCGCCGCAGCATCGGCACAGAGGCTGGCTTCGTCAATGCCAAACGAATCTCCGCCTTCGCCGGGTTTCATGAAGAGAGGGAAGCGCAGGCGCGCGGCGGCCTGCGAGACGTCGAGCGCCGACCGCGCCAACACATGGGGCGGGGTGCGAACCCTGGCGTACCTGGCCACCACCTTCAGCATTTCCTTGCGGGTTTCGTAGCGATCGGCGGCCGGGCCTGTATAGGGAAGGCCAAGGCTGTCGAGGGCGTGAATCACGTCGATCGACGGCACGTCCCAGTCGAGGTGGCCTTCGCACAGGTTCACGAAAATGTTGTAACCATCGTGCTTCAGCTCTTTGAGCTGTTTGTAGACCGTGGCCTTGTGCAGGAACACATGCGTGAAGCTCCATTCCGGGACGAGTCCCGAAAGGTCGCGCGGCGGATCGTGGGTGGCATATTCCTTCAGCAGTTCAGACTTCTCGTATGACGGCTGAAGGACGCACACGTTCATGAATGAGACATCCCGTCGGCGATGATTGTATCGATGAACGAGTCAATCGACACGCCAGAAAAGTGAAGGATGCTGCCGACCGCCGACGAGACGTCTGCCGTGATGCCGCAGTTGGCGTTGACCTCGAGGACATACGGCTTGTCCGCCGTAGCCTCACCGTAGCGAATATCGACGCGCGCGTAGCCGGAGCCTTCGACCGCCAGCACGGCGCGCCGGGCCAGGTCCACGAGTTCGTCATGCAATTCACCGGGAGCGGGCGCGTAGGTGTAGACCTCGCTGTCGTCGCCTTCCGACAGGACCCGGTCGCACGTCAGAAAGCGGTCATCGACTGGTGTCGTGGAATTGAACACGCGTTCGGTGGGCATATACGCGCGCAGGCCGTCCGGCGCCCCGGCGTCGCTGACCACCAGCACCGTGAACTCACGGCCAGCCAGGAAGGGCTCGGCAATCAGCCCGCCCTCCCACGACTCATATCCGTGCATGTTGGCGAACGCCATCGTGACCGCGCGACGGGCCTCTTCGAGATTGCGCGCCAGGCTGGACGCGGTGATGCCGCTCGAACCGGCCGATACATCCGGCTTGATGAACAACGGCCACCCAAGGGTGGCGCCAGCGTGACCCAGGTCGGCGTTGGCATCGGGAAGATGCACCCACCGTGCGGTGCGGACGCCCTCCTCGGCTAACCGCTGTTTTGTCGCGCGCTTCGATGTGGAGATTTCGTAAAAGGGCGAGCGCGCGCCAGTGAACGGCACGCCGGCGGCTTCGAGCGCTTTGACCACCGAGAGGCCGGGGTAGCCGTTGACGTCGTCGCCATCGCAGAGATTAAGAACCACGGTGGGGCGCTGGCGATGGAGGCGGGCGACTCTCTCGATTTCAGATCCTAAATTAGCGCTTCCGATTGCCACCCATTCCCAGTCGCAATTGAGAGTCTGCATCCAGCCGTCGATCTCTTCTCGTACCCAGGGCTCGTCGTACTCCGGATTGACGAGGCGCCCGTCCTGCTCGGCGTGCGCGATGAATACGTGCACGAACAGCCGTCCGGCGTCCCTGAAGGGACGCCCTACGGACCCGGCGTCTCTGAAGGGACGCCCTACGGACCCGGCGTCCCTGAAGGGGCGCCCTACGGACCCGGCGTCCCTGAAGGGGCGCCCTACGGACCCGGCGCCCCTGCAGGGACGCCCTACGGACC
>JBKJJZ010000128.1:0-4644 GCA_046597705.1 Vicinamibacterales bacterium
CGCCCAGACCCGCCATTTTCGGTCTGGTCTCGAAACGCAACACGTCTCCATCCACGGACACGATGATGTCGTTGAATTGGCGCCGATACGTCCCGGCATACTCGGCCAACGACGCCTGGTCCACATCGATCGGCTGCAACAAGACGTCGGGCACCCCGAAATAGGCCTCCATCGCGGCTCGCGCGATTGTGACGGCCAGCGTGGACCCTCCATTTGCATTGGTGACGACGGCAAGGGCAAACCCGCGGCCCGGCACGAGCCGCAGCAGCGCTCCCTGGCCATTGGTGGAGCCGCCGTGCTCGGCGATGGGCAGGTCGCCCACACGTGGAAGGTGCCACGTGAGCCCCATCGACGCATCGCTGCCGGTTTTCTGCACCACCGCCGTGCGCATCTGCTGCACGGAATGTGCGGAGAGTACGCGTTGTCCGGAAGCGCTGGTGCCGTCGCCCATGTGGAAGGCCGCGTACTTCAGCATTGTGGCCACGTCGGTCGTCACGCCACCCGCGGCGTTGGCGGCGCGTGGTATCTGCCATGGCCCGGTGACCGCGGGCGGCATGCCGGCGTGTCCCACGACGAAGCGGCGAGTCATGACGTCATTGGGGAAGAAGTAGGCGGTCTGCAGTCCCAGGGGATCGAGGACGAGACTCTTGAGGGCCGCCTCGAAGGGCTGCCCAGTGACAGACTCGATCACTCGCCCGGCGGCGTAGAACCCGGCATTGTTGTAGCCCCACATTTCTCCGGGCATGGCCGTCTGCTCGAGCGTCGCCATCCCGGCCACTTGCCGGGCGAGGGCGTCGTCGCCATTGCCGCCGTTGTCGGTGAAGTAGTCGCCTTCCCATCCCCCCATATGCGTCAGCGTGTCTTCCACCGTCGCCCGCTCGGACGCTTCGTCGTCCTTCACGCGAAAGTCGGGAATGTACCGGCGAATCGGCGCCTTCAGATCCACCTTCCCCTGCTCGACCAGCCGCATCATCGCCGTGCCGGTGAACGTCTTGCTGATCGACCCAATCTGAAACAGGGTGCCGTCGGTCACGGGGAGGGGATGACTGACATTGGTGACGCCGAAGGCGCGCGTCGTGACGCGTCCCTGATCGAGCACTCCGATCACCACGCCCGGCACGCCGTGCGCGACCATCGACGATTGCACGAGCGCCGCGACCTTCTCAAATCGAGGGTCAGGTGCAGGCGCCGGCGCCTGAGCGGCACCGGCTGCCACCAGGGCGACGACCATGGCCGGAAGAAGGACAGCTCGGAGTGGAACGCGCATCAAGACCCCCAATGAGGGCTGGAGCCTATCATCTTCACGGTTACGTCCGCACGATGTTCCTCAGCAGGAGCGCGGCGCGCAATGATACGATTCGCCCTTCCCAACGCGCGTCCTACCCCGTGCGGGCTTAACACGCCCGGTTCATCGACACGGGCTACAATCCTCTTTCGTTGAGGCGTTCTCAACAGATGCAGCAATGATTTCATGACCAACCTACTCCTGAAGGTTCGACTCACCGCTGTGGCAATGCTGCTGTCGACCGGACCGGCCATGGCGCAGGCTGTTGCCTTCCCATCGGCGTGTCCTTCGATGTCGGGGCTAGTGCCGACCGTCAGGAATGACGCGCCGACGCCGACCGGGCAGGTGGCGGCACTGCGTCGTGTGGGCGAAGCACAGGCCGCAATGCGACAGGCGTCACGCGAGAATGTGGCGAAGGCCATTTCCCTTGCTGAACAGGTGGTGCAATCGGATCCGGACAACCCGGCGCCGCATCTGGTGCTCGCACGCGCGCATGCAGCCTCACAGCGGTATCTGGACGTGCCGAGAAGTACGGCGCAGTCGCGTTCATGGGGGAGCTTGTCCAAGGCTCGCGCGCTGGCCCCTGCAAACGTGGAAGGGCTCCAGCTGTTCGCCGATCAGGTTATTGCCCGCAACCAGGACTACACCTGCGCAAAGAGCATTCTTGAAACGGCACTGAGGCTCGAACCGCAGAATGCGCTGAACCATCACTACTACTCACAGCTGCTGAGCGGGATGGGCAAGTTCGATGAGGCGTTTTCACATGCGGACCAGGCCCTTGTGTTGGCGAACGCGGATACACGGGACATGATCACCATCAACGCCGGGCGCCCCCGATACATGGGCGGGCAGTACGGCTGGGTGCTGGCGCATTACGCGAAGTATCTCGAGTCGCATCCGGGGCACTCGCTGTCGCATTTTTACCGAAGTCTCGCATTCGGCGCGAAGGGCATGTTTGAGGAAGCGCTCACTGAAGCGAAACGGGCGATGCCTGCTGCGCCGAGCGGAGATGCCGGTGGCATTGGCATGCTGGCCCTCGCTTACGCGAACGCCGGACAGCGTGATCAGGCACGCGAGATGCTGGACGAGCTGCTGCAGCGGGACACGCGTGGTGAGCATGTGGTGGAGTACCGCATTGCGGCGGTATACGAGGTCCTGGGCATGAGGGAGGAGGCGTTCCGCTGGCTCAACAAGGATATTGACGACCGGGACGGGCTGGGTTCGTGGCTGGTCTGGTTGAATCACGATCCCGTGTGGACGCAGGCGCGGAGCGACCCACGGTTTGCGGCAATACGGAAGCGAGCCGGCTGGTAGAGCCCGCAGCGTGCGGTGGATTCGCCGCCAGTCTCTCATCAGACGCGGACGGCCCGCACCTTCAGCGCCAGTTCGTGACCAGGCTACCAAAAGTTGAATCTTGGCTTGGTGCGGAGCATCCCGACCGAACGGCTCCACGACTTGCTGGCGTTCACGCAACTGCTGCTCAAACAATAGAACTCACGTGGCTTGCCAGCGTGCCTGCATCAGGCTACTTGAGCCCGGTGACCAGGAACGCCGTTCCGAGCGAGCGGGTGTAGTTGTAGGCGACAACGCTGCCGGATGGCGTCATGGCGATTGATTCGAAGCCGGCGATTCCTGCGGCATCCGCAGGCGCGAATTCGCGCCACACCGTGCGAGTGCCCGTCCGGTAGTCGAGCTTCGAGATCCGCGCGGGCAGCTGGTCGCGGTTGTACACCAGCAAATGCCGGTCGTCGTCCGAGAATCTGATCACCGCCTCGTCAGGATTCATGCCCGCAACCGGAACGGGTGCGCCGCCATCAAGCGGATACACCACGACCGTGCGCGCCATGCTCTGGCCGCTCTTGAAGACCGCAATCAACCGCCCGTCGTTCGAGAGCGGCACCTGGCCGGCCCAGTGATCGACGCCGGCGGGTCCGGCCTCGGTGGTCGCGCCCGATTCGTCCATCCACCAGAAGCGATACGGATCGTCCTTGATCCGGCCGTTGACGAGCAGTCGGCTGCCGTCAGGACTGAACCAGCCGAAAAACGACCAGATGTCGGGGTGATTGATGGTGCGGGATACGCCGGCGCCCACTGGCACGATTTCGTACTGGTGCTGACCCTTCGCGATGAGCACACGGTCACCCTTCGGTGACCAGGACAGCCCAACGCCCTCGCCGAGTCTTACCGCCGGCGATCCGTCGAGCCTGCGCATGTACACGCCGCCGCCGGAGTCGCCGCCTTCGGTCAGGAGTAATGCATCACCGGCTGGCGACACCGCGAGCGCCGTCGAGCGATCGAGCCACGCCATGTCCTTCGCGTCGCTTGAGCCGTTCTGCTGGACGAGCACGCCGCCCTGGGTGTCGGTCGCGATCGCGAGGGCGGTGCCGTCGCTCGCGATGTCCTGCAGCGCCATCGCGCGGCCGTGCCAGACCGTCCGGCGGGTGCCGTTGGGGTCCACGGCGACGATCGAACCCGCCCCGCGCCCTTCGCTGGTGCTGTACCACAGCTCCTCACGATCGGGATGCCACGCCGTTCCCGTGATGTTCGCCGCGTCGATCGAGACCTTCACCGTGCCGACAGAATCGAGAATGATGACCTGGCCAATGCTGGTGACGGCAATCAATCCACCCCGTGAGACGCGCAGGCTGGTCAAGAGGTCGCTCGTCTGGTAGACCACGTTGCCCACCGGCAGGTGCACCCTGGTGGTATCCCCGGTGTACTCCGCCGCCACGATTCGGCCGTCTGGTGCGAAGTCCGCCGCCATCACACGCGACAGCAGTTCCTTCGCTCCTCCGCCCCCAAGCGCCATCGTGGCCAGCGTGCCCGCGATGCGGCCGCTCATGAGTCTGGGCTTGAGCAGCACCGCCGCTTGCTGGTCTTTTGAGATCGCCTGCACGAGCGCATCGGATTGGCCAATGGCCTGCGATTCTGGGCTGTTGGGCCGAACCGAAAACATTGCTGACGCCTCCGACTGCCACCGCGCCGAATAGATGACGTTGCGGCCGCCGGGCTCGAAGCGCGCGGTGTAGAGTGTGCCGCGGCGGAACGTCACGCGCTCGAACGTCGGCGGCTCGATCGAGCTGGGACGCGCCAGCCAATACGTCGCGGCTCCACCGGCTGCGAACGCGGCAGGACGAGCGCCGTGATGAGCATCGGGGATGTGCGCGAGCGTATCGCCCGCGCCTGCTCGACGCCGGGAGCGATGCCGAGTGCGCTCCCTGAGGCGTGCGACCTCGAGTTCGACCCGCCGACGGCTTCGAGCGAGAGAGCCAGATCGTGCGCCGAATGGAAACGATCCTCGGGTCGCTTCTCGAGGCATCGCCGCACGATGCGCTCAAGCGTGGGCGGGACGCCGCGAA
>JBKJJZ010000278.1:0-5316 GCA_046597705.1 Vicinamibacterales bacterium
CCTGCGACAGCAGGCGCTGCGGCACAACCTCAATAAAGTGGATGCGGTGCTGTACACGCACTCTCACGCCGATCACATCCTGGGCCTGGATGAGGTACGCCGCTACAACCACATGACGAGGCAAGCGCTGCCGCTGTATGGCGACGCCGCAACCCTCACTGATATTCGCCGCACTTTCAGCTACGTCTTCGACCCCAGCACCCAGAAGGGCGGGGGCGTGCCCCACCTCAGCCTCAACACCATCGTCGGGCCGTTTTGCCTGGGCCGGACCGAGATTCACCCCCTCACGGTGTTGCACGGCGGACGTCCCGTGCTGGCATTCCGGATCGGCGGATTCGCCTACCTGACCGACTGCAACGAGATTCCGGATGAGACGATGTCCCAGTTGCGGGGACTGGACGTCCTTGTGCTGGATGCCCTTCGCCGGAAGCGCCACCCATCACATTTTTCGATCGACGAAGCGGTGGGCGTGGCTCAGCAACTTCGGGCGCGCCAGACCCTGTTTACGCACTGCTGCCATGACCTGGCTCACGCTGATACGTGCCGGTCGCTTCCTGAAGGCATGGCGCTCGCATACGATGGACTGCAGATCGCATGCACGTAGCGCACTTTCCTTCGGATCAGAGTCCTGGCTGGATACGGCCCGCCGCCGCCCTTGGAAACTTCGATGGGGTTCATCGAGGTCACCAGCGAATCCTGGATCACGTCAAACGGCAGGCGGCCCTCAGTGGCGGCGTGCCCGTTGTCGTCACGTTTGATCCTCATCCACCGCGCGTGGTGCGGCCGGACAAAGCGCCGCAGTTGCTCATGACCTTGAACCAGAAACTGGAAGCGTTCGAGCGCGCCGGCATTCACCACGTCGCGGTGGCGCAGTTCACTCCGGAGATGGCCCGTTGGGAACCGGAAGCGTTTGTGGATGCCGTTCTGGTGGACTGGCTGGGCGTGGGGGAGGTCTGCGTCGGCGCAAACTTCCTGTTCGGGCGTGATCGCACGGGCACGTTCACGCTGCTCAAAGCCCTCGGTGAAGATCGCGGTTTCCGTGTGGACTGCATCGACCCTGTCCGATACAAGGACTTCGTCGTCTCCAGTACGCGCGTCAGGCACCTAATCATCGAAGGCCGTGTGGATGAGGCCGCGGCGCTGCTGGGCCACCACTATGTTCTCGATGGCGTTGTGGTGCACGGAGAAAAGCGCGGGCGTGAGCTAGGTTTTCCAACGGCCAACCTTCAGACCGTCAACGAACTGCTACCAGCCCACGGGATCTACGCGACGATGGCCATCATCAATGGCGTGCAATACCGCGCCGTGACCAGTGTGGGCGTGCGGCCGACGATGACGGAAGGGCCGGCGGCGGGGAAGGTGACGGTTGAGGCGTACCTGATGGATATGTCGATGGATGTGTACGGTCGTCAGATGCGTCTCGAGTTTGTGCAGTGGCTGAGGCCGGAAGAGAAATTCGACACTCTGGAGGCGCTCACCGCGCAGATTGCCAGGGATTGCGATGTGGGCCGGCAGGTTTTTGCCCGCGAGGGACTCTAGGCCTTCGACCCGCGTGGACGCGGGACTCAGGCCTAAGTAGAATAAAACGCCATGACCGACACGGTGAACCTCCTTCTCCCCGCGGATGCGCGCTTTCAGGGGCTGGCCCCTGACGTGGGTGGCCGCTATGTGGTGGCTGCCGGCGGCTCCGAGGCCGACGCCGCCGCAGTGGTGGAAGCGTTGAAGGCGGCGATCGACGCCCTGGCCGCCGGAGCGGCGGATGACGCCGGGGTCGAGTTGAAGTTCCGGGGCCCTGGCGGCCCAGATGGCGCCCCAGATGGCGCCATCGAAGTGACCGTGTTGTGTGCGGGCAAGTCTTCCGTGGTCACGCACCCTCTTCCGGCGGCTAAAACCTAGGTTTCTCGAGTGCGGCGCATGGGCGTCGCGACCGGCCTCCAACGTACTGATTTATGCGTCTGTTCAACACCCTGACCCGGACCGAAGAAGACTTTGTGCCGGCCGACGGCAAGACCGTCCGCATGTACACGTGTGGTCTGACCGTGTATGCGCGAGGCCACATCGGCAACTTCCGGACGTTTATCAGCCTGGATGTGCTGCGGCGCGCCCTCCGTCACCAGGAGGGCTACACCATGCGGCACGTGATGAATTTCACGGACGTCGACGACAAGACGATCACCGCGTCGCAGCAGGCCGGCGTCTCCCTTCGCGAATACACCGACCGATACATTGAAGCCTTCCGGCAGGACTGCGCCGTGCTGGGCCTGGAACCGGTGGAGGAGACCCCTCGCGCGACCGACGAAGACAATCTCAAGGCGATGGTCCACATGATCGCGCAGCTGAAGGATCGCGGTCATACGTACGAGTCGGAAGGGTCGACGTACTTCAGGATCGCCACGCTGCAGGAATACGGCAAGCTCGCGCGACTGGATCACGAAGGGATCCAGGCTGGCGCGCGCGTGGACTCGGACACGTACGACAAGCAGGATGCCCGGGACTTTGTCTTGTGGAAGGCGACCAGGGAAGGCGAGCCGACGTGGGATTACGGGTGCGGCCCCGGCCGGCCCGGCTGGCACATCGAGTGCTCGGCCATGGCCCTGCGCCTGCTGGGCGACGGGCCGATCGATATTCACGGCGGCGGCATCGATCTGATCTTTCCGCATCACGAGAACGAGATTGCACAAGCCGAAGGCGCCACCGGCCGCCAGTTTTCGCGGTTCTGGGTCCACGTGGAGTTCCTCAATCTCGACCACGAGAAGATGTCGAAGTCCCTGGGGAATGTCTACAACGTGCAGGACATTCTCGACCGCGGGTTCCGGGCTTCCGCGCTTCGGTATCTGTTGATCTCGGTGCACTATCGAAAGCAGCTGACGTTCAGCTTTGACATCCTGGCGCAGGCCGACGCGGCACTGACGCGGATCTCGGATTTCCTGGCGCGCGTCGATCGCGTGAAGGGTGGAAGCGCTCACGAAGCCATCGAGGTGAGGGTGGCGAGCGCCCGCGCAGAGTTCCGGACGAAGATCGCGTCGGACCTCAACGTGCCGGGCGGGCTGGGTGTCATGTTCGAACTGCTGCGTGAAATGAATGCGGCAATGGACCAGGACAGCCGCGACGCCGTTGGCGAACCCGATGCCATCCTTGTTCGCGAGGCCTTCGAGGAGTTCGATAAAGTACTCGGCGTGATGGCGCTTCGGCGCGCGGAAGAAGCCGTGCCCCCCGTGCCTGAAGCTGAGATTCTGGCGCTCATCGAAGAGCGCAAACATGCCAGGCGCGATCGTCACTTCAGCAAAGCCGACGACATTCGCAAACTACTCGAAGCCCGCGGTGTGATTCTTGAAGACTCGCCAATCGGAACACGTTGGAAGCGCAAGTAGCGAACCTCGAACCTCGAACCTCGAACCTCGAACCACCATGATCACCAAGCCCGACATCAAAACCGCCCTACCAGGCCCCAACGCCGCCGCCATCATCGCCCGGGATGCCAAGCGGATCTCCACTTCGTACACCCGTGACTATCCGTTCGTCATGGCGAAGGGTGACGGGGCCGTCGTCGAAGACGTCGATGGCAATGTGTTTCTCGACTGCGCCGCCGGCATCGCCGTGACGAGCACGGGCCACTCGCATCCCAACGTCGTGAAGGCGATCGTTGACCAGGCGCACAAGTATCTGCACATGTCCGGCACGGACTTCTATTACGAGCTTCAAGTGCAGCTCGGTGAAGTCATGGCCGGGATCGTGCCCATCGATGGCGAAGTCCGGTCGTTCTTCGGCAATTCCGGGACGGAGGCCAATGAAGCGGCGCTGAAGCTGGCGAAGTACAGCACGAAGCGCACGAACATCATCGCTTTCCTCGGGTCCTTCCATGGCCGGAGCATGGGATCACTGGCGGCAACGTCGAGCAAGGCCATCCAGCGCAAAGGGTTCGGGCCGATGATGCCCGGCATGTACCACGCTCCCTATGCGACCTGTTATCGCTGCCCCGTAGGCCTCAAGCCTGAAACGTGCCAGGCAGAGTGCCTTGGGTTCGTCGAGGACCAGATCCTCGTGCACCTGGTCTCACCCGATGAGGTGGCCGGGGTATTGGTGGAACCCATTCAGGGCGAGGGCGGATACGTCGTGCCCGCAAAGCAATTCCATCAGCGGCTTCGGGACCTCACGACGAAGCACGGCATGATGCTGATCATGGACGAGGTGCAGTCCGGGATGGGACGCACCGGGCGCATGTTTGCCGCCGAGCATTTTGGCGTCAAGGCCGACATTGTCACCATCGCGAAAGGCATTGCGTCAGGGTTGCCGCTGAGCGTGACCGCCGCGCGGGCCGAGGTCATGACGTGGCCGCCGGGCGCGCACGCCAGTACCTTCGGAGGCAATCCACTCAGCTGCGCCGCGGCGCTCGAGACGATTGCGTTACTGAAGGACGGCTTGATGAAGAATGCCGAACAGGTGGGCAACCACTTGCTCGAGCGCCTGCGCGGCTTGATGGACAAGTACCCGCTGATTGGCGACGTGCGCGGTAAGGGATTGATGGTGGGTGTTGAGCTGGTTCGCGATCGCCAGACCAAGGAGCGCGCCACGACCGAACGCGACCGTATCGTTCAGGCGATGTTCAAGCGCGGCGTGCTGATTCTGGGCGCAGGCCGAAACGCCCTGCGCTTCGCACCCCCGTTGGTAATCAACAAAGAGCAGGTTGATTCGATTGTCGAGATCTTCGAGGAAGCATTGGTGGAAGTAGGAAGGCCGACGTAGGCCGCCAAGAGGTGCGATACGTAGGGCGTCCCTTCAGGGGCGCCGCGAATTGGCATTTGCCTTGCTGCATCCGCCACCATGCAGCCCACACAACACAACCAAACGGCCGGAAAACTGGGCGAAGAGCTTGCCGCCGAGGCTCTGCGAACCATGGGGTACGCAATTCTCGCGCGCCGCTATCGGACCAGGTACGGAGAAATTGACATAGTCGCCCAGGACGAGGACACCCTGGTGTTCGTTGAGGTGAAGGCCCGGCGGAACAATCGGTTCGGCTCCGCAGCCGAGAGCGTCACCGGATGGAAGCAACGGCGGATTGCAGCCATGGCGCTCGACTACCTGGGCTGGGTCAACAGACTCGATGCCCCGTGCCGTTTTGACGTCGTGGCGATCGACGGTCTGGGCACCACCCAGACCACGGTCAAAGTCATCAAGCACGCGTTCGTGGCGAATTGATCGGGCACGTAGGGCGTGGCTTCAGCCGGGCCAATTGGCGCCCCTGAAGGGACGCCCTACGTACGGCCCGTCCGGCGCCCCTGAAGGGACGCCCTACGTACGGCCCGTCCGGCGCCCCTG
>JBKJJZ010000447.1:0-2739 GCA_046597705.1 Vicinamibacterales bacterium
GTCCAGGGCGCGGACGGCGTGTTGGCCGTTGAAGGCGCGCGCCAGCTGTGCCGTGTGGATGACGTCGGACATGACGTGCTTGGACGGACCTGCGTTCGGGGAGTTCAGTATGAAACAACCAGGCCATGTGGACAGTATTCTGTCGAACGACTCCAGGAGGCTTTTGAATGACCGCACGACGACTCGCCGTAGTAGCTGCCGCGCTGTTTGCCCTCGCCATGACCTCCATGCGAGCGCAGGACGCAGGCGTCCCGGCCGATCTCAGACCTCTGCTGGCGAAACCGGCCAGCGAAATGCGCCTCGTCGTCACGCGATACAGCGCGGATCGCAACACGCTCAATCAGAACTTCGCTGGCCCCGGCGGATTCAACATGGGGCGCGGTGGAGGCGGGCGTCAGGCTGCGGCGGGTACAGCCGGCTCTGGAGTGCAGGTCGGACGAGGGACCGTGCCGATTTCCCAGGCGAGACTGGCGCGTCTCAAGCGCTTCGATCTGGACTGGCAGGCGGCGCTGGGCAAGCTCGTGACAGGAAAGTTATCAGCTGTGGCTGCTGCCGACCTGGCATCGCTCAAGGCGACGGTTGAAAACAATCTGAAGCAGGTCGAAGCAGAGAATTTGCAGTTGGCGCAGATGGCGCCGGCGCTGCCCTTCGCCCCGAAGCTGGTCGCCCTTGTTGAGGCCCGAATTCGCGTGGACGACATCAATTGGGAAAACGCCGCGCGGACCCTCACCGAGGTGAAGAACTGGATCGGAACTGCGACCGCAGGGACGCCCATGAAGATGAACGCGGGCACGGCCGCCCGCGCGGCTGAAGCGACCGACACTTTGCGCACCGCCATCACTGAGTGGCACAACTTCTATGACGGCTACGACCCCATGTATTCGTGGTGGATGCGCATGCCGTTCACCCAGGTCGCCGACGGCCTCACGGCCTACTCGGCGTTTCTGCGCGAGAAGGTCTCTGATGCGAACGCCGTCGTCACGCCAGAGACGGTAGCGCCTGTGGCGCCAGCCCCGGCTCCGCAGTACGCGTCGGTACCGGACCTCGTCGAAATCATCACCCTGCCCCAGGACGAGATGCGCGATGTCGTCAACCGTTTCAATGCCCAGGGTGCACGAGGCGGTGGCCGTGGAGCCGCCCCAACGCCTCCGCCCGCGCGTGACAATCCAGCGTGGCTCGAGGCGCTGAAGTCGCTGGACTTCGACTCGCTTTCTCACAACGCTCAGGTGGACTACCTCTACATCAAGTGGCGCGCGGAGACGGACCTGGCGCACGCCCGGGAAACAATTCCACCTGGCCCCGCGTTCCGTCCGGACGCATCGAAGATCCAGGGCAAGCCGCGGGGTCGCGAAGGACTGATCTCCGACCTGCGGGACAACATGATTCCGTACTCGCCCGAGCAGCTGATCGCGCTGGCGAACAAGGAGTTCGCGTGGTGCGAGAACGAGATGAAGAAGGCGGCGCGCGAGATGGGCTTTGGCGACGACTGGCGAAAGGCCATCGAGAAGACGAAGCAGTCCGCGGTGCCGCCGGGCGGCCAGCCCCGCATGATCATGGACCTGCTCAACGAAGCCGTCACCTATCTGCGCGCCAACGATCTCATCACGGTGCCCAGCGTGGCGGCCGAGTCGCTCCACATGACGATGATGTCGCCGCAACAGCAGCTGACGTCGCCGTTTTTCCTGGGCGGCGCCAACATCCTCGTGTCCTATCCCACGGACACGATGGAGTTCGATGCGCGGATGCAGAGCATGCGCGGCAACAATCCCGGCTTCTCGCACGCGACGGCCCATCACGAGATGATCCCCGGACACAATCTCGTCGGTTACAACAGCCAGCGGTATGCCGACTATCGTCCCGACCTCACCAGTGGCGGTCCGTTTTATGGCGAGGGCTGGCCGCTCTACTGGGAACTGACGCTCTACGAGTTGGGTTTCAACAAGACGCCCGAGCAGAAGGTGGGCGCGCTCTTCTGGCGCATGCACCGTTGCGCGCGCATCATGTTCTCGCTCAACTTCCACATGGGGAACTGGACGCCGGCGGAGGCGGTGGAATTCCTGGTCGGTAAGGTGGGCCATGAACCTGACAACGCGGCTGCCGAAGTACGTCGCTCGTTCGAGTCACCGCAATACCAGAACCAGCCCCTGTATCAGGCCGCGTACCTGCTTGGCGGCCTCCAGTTGCGCGGTCTTCGCAAGGAGCTCGTCGATAGCAAGGTTATGACCAACAAGGCGTTTCACGATGAGATCATGCGACAGGGCAACATGCCGATGGCGCTCATCCGCCTGGTCATGACGAAGATGAAGCTGACGCGCGACATGGACATCAACTGGAAGTTCTACGGGGAACTTCCAGAGAAGTAGACGCCTACCCGCGCCAACGCGCGAACAGCCACAGCACCAGCGACAGCACCACGCTGACAATGATCGATGTCGTGAGCGGAGCGTAGAAGCGGAAGCCCGGGCGCTCTACCCGAATGTCGCCGGGCAGCCGGCCGAGCCACGGGACGTGTGGGGCCAGGTAGAGCAGCCCCCCGGCCGCAAGCAACACAAGCCCCGCAATGATCAACGGTCGGGCCATCGAGTCCATTTGTGGATCCGAGTGTACGCGCGACACAGCTAGAGCCATTTTCAGATGTGTGTCGCCGCCAGAAGGTGCGATACGTAGGGCGTCCCTTCAGGGGCGCCGTGAATTGGCGCGGCCAAAGCCACGCCCTACGTACTACAGGCAAGTGAAAAC
>JBKJJZ010000496.1:0-30744 GCA_046597705.1 Vicinamibacterales bacterium
GTTCGCGGTGGCCTGTGGCAACACGTTCGTCTTGAAACCCTCCGAGCAGGTTCCGCTCTCACAGCAACGCGTGTTCGAGCTCCTCGAGAAATGCGGCCTGCCGCCGGGCGTGGTGAACCTGGTCAATGGCGGCCGCGAAGTGGCAGAGGCGATCTGCGACCACCCGGGCATCCGTGCGGTTTCGTTCGTCGGCTCCACGGCGGTGGCGCGGGCGGTGTATCAGCGCGCGACCCACGCCGGCAAGCGAGTCCAGGCGCTTGGTGGCGCCAAGAACTTCATCATCGTCATGCCCGACGCCGACCTCGATCGGGCGATCCCGATCATCAATGAATCCTTCTATGGATGCGCGGGTGAACGGTGCCTGGCCGGTAGCATCCTGGTGCCGGTGGGTTCAGTGCATGCCGAAGCGCGCGACCGCCTCGTCGAGTCCGCACGCAACATGAACGTGGGCGACGGCATGGACCCGAAAGTGAACATGGGACCTGTGATCAGCGCTCTGCACCAGAAGCGTGTGCTCGGATATGTAGAACGTGGTGCGGCCGAGGGCGCGAACCTTGCGCTCGATGGCCGCAAGCGATCGCTGCCCAAAGACGGATTCTTTGTCGGTCCCAGCGTCTTCGACGCGGTCACACCGGCCATGACCATCGGCCACGAGGAAATCTTCGGACCCGTTGCGGCAATCTGCCCCGTGGCCAAGCTCGACGACGTGTTTACGTTGATGGAGGCGCATCCGAACGCGAATGCGACGTCGATTTTTACGTCCAGCGGAAAAGCCGCGCGCGAGTTCGCGCACCGGGCGACGGCCTCGATGGTGGGCGTCAACATCGGGGTTGCCGCGCCTATGGCGTATTTTCCGTTCGGCGGTGCGCGCGACAGCTTCTTCGGCGATCTCAAGGTTCACGGTCGTGATGCCTTCGAGTTCTACACCGACAAGAAGGTCACAATCAGCCGGTGGTTTTAAATGACAAGTGAAGAAATGATCGCGCTCTCGAAACGACACACCATCTTCGAATGGTCGGCGCAGGGCGCCATCGACCCGATTCCGGTGGCGCGGGCCAGCGGCGTTTACTTCTACACCCCCGACGGCAAGCGCTACATCGACTTCAACAGCCAGTTGATGTGCGTGAATATCGGTCACGGTGATGCGCGCGTGGTCAAAGCCATCGAAGCGCAGCTCGCCGTCCTGCCCTACGCCAATCCCTTCATGGCCACGGAGTCGCGCGCAAAGCTCGGCGCGAAACTGGCGACGTTGACGCCGGGCGACATCGACTGCTTCTTCTTCACGAACGGCGGCGCTGAGGCCAACGAAAATGCGATCAAGATCGCGCGCGCCTATACCGGCCGGCTGAAGATTCTGGCCCGTTACCGCTCGTACCACGGCGGCACGGCCGGCGCCATCGCGGTCACGGGCGATCCTCGCCGCTGGTCCGAACCACCGATGCCTGGCATCGTCCATGTCCTGCACCCGTACCACGGCATCGGCCGGGCATCGGACTCGGCAGCCGAAGCGCTCGAGTACCTCGAAGAGGTCATCCAGCTGGAAGGACCGAACCAGATCGCCGGTTTCATCCTCGAGCCCATCACGGGCACGAACGGCATGCTCATTCCGCCCGACGGCTACCTCGAAGGTGTTCGCGCCCTCTGCGACAAATACGGCATCGTCATGATTTGCGACGAAGTCATGTCGGGCTTCGGCCGCACCGGCGAATGGTTTGCCGTCGATCACTGGAAGGTCGTGCCGGACCTGATGACGATGGCGAAGGGGTTGACGAGCGCGTACGTGCCGCTTGGAGCCGTCGGGATGCGCCGCACGATCGCGGATCACTTTGCGGACAAGGTGTTCCCGAGCGGCCTCACCTATAACAGCCACCCGCTTGGATGCGCGGCCGCACTGGCGACGCTGGCCGTCTACGAGGAGGACAAGCTTGTGGCGAGAGCGAAGGAACGAGGCGTCCTGATGCGATCGCTGCTTGAAGATCTGGCCGCGAAACATCCATCGGTGGGCGCCGTACGCTCGATCGGGCTCTTCGGCATCGTTGAACTCGTGCGTGACAAGGCTAAGAAAGTCCCGCTGGCGCCGTTCGCGGGTTCGTCACCGGAGATGGCCGCGCTGAATCGATTCTTCCGAGAAGAAGGTCTTTACACGTTCGTCCGGTGGAACACGTTTTTCACGAACCCACCGCTGTCGATCTCCGAGGACGAACTGCGCGAGGGCTTCGCGATCATTGATCGAGCTCTGGCCATCACTGACGCCGCGGTTCGGGATTAAACCAACGTCAGAACGTAGGGCGCCCCTAAAGGGACGCCCTACATTCGGCACCGAAGTCGAAGCCGTTCTTGCGGGGCTCAGACCAGTGTGAGTCCGTCGGAGAGGCCTTTGCTTTTCAGGCGCTCCACGATTCGGCTGATCGGAATCCCTTCATTGAACGCGCCAGGCTGAAGGTCCGGGTAGAGCGGATCACCGGCGTGATGTAGCGCCACCACGCTCCAGAATTGATTGAAGCATGGAGATCCCGATGACCCGGGCTGCGTGCCTGTCTGATATCTCACGCGCGTGGAGTTCGCGTTCAGCTCCATTTTTGCGTCCAGGTCCAGCGCGAGCGCCATCGGCGCGCCCTTCGGATGCTGGATGATGAAGAGCGCCGTCTGATCGGCAAACGGCCAGTCGGCCTGCGGCAACTCGATCCAGCCTCGCGTTTTCGCGGATGGATCAGCATCCTTACCGAGCGGAATCGGCAGCGTCCCAACCGGCTCTCTCAGGCGGATGAGCGCGTGGTCCAATTCTTCGATTGTCGGCGTGTCGCTCTTCGGGAGCGCCTGCGTGTCTGCAACACTGGGTGGACTGCTATCAACCAGCCAGTCGTCGGCCAGCAGAACTTCCGTGCCGGGATTCGCCGGTTTCCTGTCGTCAAGCTCCTTGTAATCGAAGCGCACGACAACTTTTTTCGGATCGGCCGTGAGGCCGCTTTTCGTAAAACCACCGGTCTGCCCCGCGATGGCCGGCTCCATGACGTGATGATTGGTCAGCACCAGATCCGGACCGACCAGAAAGCCCGAACCGAATGACATGCCGTTGTTGGTGAACACCTCAACGCGGCAGACACAGGCTTCGCGTTTGCCAAGCCGCTCGCGCCAGATCGCCACCGGAAACGGCACGCTGGTCTTCTTCACAATCTTCTCGAGCTCGGGCTGCGGGCGCGTGGGAATCGAAAGGCAGAAACGCTCCGCCACCACGGCCAGCACCGGGTTGTCCGGCTGCGAGGCCCGCGCCGCGGCAATCAGCCTCAGCAGGTGCCCTTTGGCCTTGTAGAAGGTCACGACGTCAAAGGTGGCCTGCGACAGCGGGTACGGCGCGGTAATCGCGTTCAACGACTGATCGAGGCGGGCGGTCAACATCTGGTCGAGCACGTTGGGATTGGGATACGCCTTTTCCAGCGCCTCGGCCAACGCCTTCTGATCGGCGCCGGTGAATTTCAGCGCGATGGGATCGATTGGAATCTGTTCAAGATCAGCCATTGCGCAGGCAGTCCTCGGGAGTAAGTGGGCATGGTATCATCGGCCGAAAATGCCCCTGCTCACGATCGCGGTGATGCTGGCGTTGCACGTTCCAACTCCTCGAGTACAACAACCGGATATTCGCTCGTGGTATCAGGCCTACGACGACGGCAAGGCCGCGATCGGCAAGAACGATGCGGCCGCCATTGCAAGCCTCGAAGCGGCCAAGCGGATCGGACCCAAGCCGGCCCGCAACATCAATACCTATGGTGACGCGATCGTCACTTTCAACCCCGACTACTACCTTGGCGTCGCACATCTGAACCTGAAGCACTACGCCGAAGCCGATGCTGCGTTCAAGCGGGCGCAACAGGCGCAGTTGATCGCGCCAAAGGAAAAAGAGTACGCCTTGCTGACGTCGCTGGCGGCGAAGGCAGCCTTTGAACTTGGGTTGGAGTCCAGCGCGAAAGCCTTGGCCGGCAAACAATTCGATCAGGCCCTGGAGACGGCGCGGCAGGCGGCAAAGACTCGAGGCATCAGCGCTGACGATGTCCGCCGTGCGATCGATCTGTCCGGTCGAATCGAGAAGGCGATGGCAGTGCCCAATCCGCCCGCCAGTCCGACGCCGACGCCAAGTGACCCCAAAAGCACTCCGGCGCCAACGCCAACACCGGCGGCGTCAGGAAATTCAACGCCTACGCCGACCCCGAAGCCTTCGCCAACATCGGCGGCAACACCATCGCCGACGCCACGGCCAACCAACAATCCGACCAAGCCGTTGCCGACGCCGCCTCCGGTGTCGCCCACTCTTCCATCGGCCATTTCTGCAGGCGAACGAGCGGGCATGAAGCTCTTCTTCAACGGCGACTATGCGGGCGCGGCCGCGCAAATGAGAACTGTGAGTTACGGCAAGTCACCGACCGCACGTGCGCATTTCTATTTCGCGTGCGCCCAGGCGGGACTAGTGCTCATTGGAAGAGCTGATCGTGAGTCGCTGACGGAAGCGCAGGCGTACTTCGAGGGCGCGCGTGGCGACTCGGAAGTGTTCAGTGCGGATCGACAGTACGTCTCGCCTCGCATCCTCCAGCTGCTCGGAGCGAAACAGTGACAAGGGTCGCACTGCGGCGACGTTGGTCCGCGATCGCGATCGTCGCATGTGTCACGTGTCTCGGACCCGCGCCCGCATCGGCGCAGACCAGCTTGCAGGTGCCGCTGCAGTTCGACTTCCTCAACCCTGGTGCGAAGAGCATGGCGCTTGGCGGCGCGTTCGCGGGGCTGGCGGACGATGCCACCGCGACGTTCGCAAATCCGGCGGGCCTCACGCAGCTGGCAAAGTCGGAACTATCGATGGAAGCCCGCTTCGCCCGGGTCAGCACGCGCTTTCTTCAACGCGGCCGCCTGTCCGGATCGATATTGAACGAGCAGAACGACACGATCCAGGGCGCCCAATTCGGCACGACGGTCGGTAATCACTTCGGCCCGGGATACCTGTCGGTTGTTTACGTCCCAACTCGCAAGACGCCTGACGCAGGTAACGCGGCATCGCCGCCGTCGCGTCTCTGGGTGCTTGCCGCGTACCGGCATGAACTCGTCCGTGTGAACCAGGAGTTCCTGTCGGAGGGCGTGTTTCAACAAGCGCCGGAGGGATTCACGTCTCGCCGCGACACGCCTCAACTGGGCGAGCGCAAGGTCGACGTCACGGCGTACGGCGTTTCGGGTTCCTACAAGCCGCACGCGGATCTCGCATTCGGCGCGAGTCTGACCTTCTACAGTTTTCATCTCGATTCAACGTTCCGCAGGTTCGGCACGGTCGGCTTTCTCGGCCCACCCGATCTCAGCAAGGAGGACGGCAAGTCGACCCAGAAGGGCGAGGACATCGGGATCGCGCCGACCCTCGGCCTGCTATGGACGAAACAGCGCGCGCGCGTGGGGCTGGTCTATCGACGTGGAGCCTCGCTGGACTTTGCGACACAGTCAGGCACCAATCCAGCAAGCCAGAGCGTGTTTCGCGTGCCGAACACCCTGGCGCTCGGCCTGGCGTTCAGACTGCGGCCCACGGTCATGCTCGCCACCGAGATCACGCGCGTGACGTACTCCAGAATCCGCGAAGACTTCGTGACTGATCAGGCCCGGCCCTCACAGCGCGAAGCGGACTTCGCGCTCGACGATGGCACGGAGGTTCATCTCGGAGTGCAGTATTTGAAGCCCGAGATGCGATTCGCGCCGCGATTCCGAGCCGGGCTCTGGTACGACCCGGATCACTCAGTGCACTTCTCGCCGTCGGGAAATGCCGTCACGGCGATCGATCGCCTCTTCGACGAACGGCTGGCCACGGCGCTTTCAACAGGCAAGAGCCAGATCCACATCACCGGTGGTGTTGGGCTCAGTTTCGGCTCGCGACTCGAGTTCAACGCGGGTTTCGACATCGCGTCCACCACTCGGCTGTTTTCGACTTCCCTGATCGTCAAGTGAGGTTCTGTTAGAAACCGACGAAGGAGACGACAATGACTCACGCAGAACGTGCCCATCTGTTCGCACCCATCGCCGCCGCTGCGCTGACGCTCTCAATACTCGGTTCGGGGTGCAGCGGCGATGGCCCCACGGAACCCACCAATCCCACGCTCTCCTCAATCACCTTCACGTCGGCGACAGCCGTCGGTGGCAGCTCCCTTCAAGGCACCGTCACGCTCTCGCGCGCGGCCACGGCCCCCTCAGTGGTGGTGCTGACCAGCGCCAATCCCACCGTCGTGGTCGTGCCCGCGAGCGTCACGGTTCCAACCGGGAATACGTCCGCATCGTTCACGGTGACAACCGGCACCGTCACAGCGTCCACGCCGGTGGTCGTGACCGGCTCGTTCGCCGGCAACCAGACGGCCACGCTGACCGTCACCAACGGTCTGACTGCAAGTTTCACCGTTGTTTCCCCAACCCGCGGTAATAACGGATGCATGTTGAACGTCGGCGGTGGTTCGCTCGATTGCGTCTTCAGCGCCGCCGCATCGACGGGCCCCATCACGTCCTACACGTGGACAACAACAATCGGACCGAACCTGTTCAACCAGCCGCTGACCACGATTGCCATCGCGACGCCCAGCACGAACGGTTGCGGCCTCTTTGCCGGACAGACCGGCGGCGGCGCCAATACGGCGTTGCAGATGATCGTTCGCCTCCGCGTCAGAGACGCCGCGGGCAATACCGCCGAGACCACGAACAACAACATCAGTGTCTTCCCACGGGCCGGATCCTGCGGATTCTGACGCCCGCGATGGGCTCAATACTTTGCAGACTTACGGGTTGAACCGCTGAGTTGATTCACCAGTGCGTCGGCATTGAATCCCGGCATGGTGAACTGAAACGTGCGTGTGCCGGCGCGCGTGACGTCAATGCGTTCGTCGCGGTTTTGTGTGACGCCCCCGTTCTCGAGGCGCACTTCATAGCTGCCCAGCGGGAGTTGGATTGCTACGGGGGTTGTGGGCTGTTCTGTCAACATGACCTCGGATGCCGGGGAGGTGTTGAAGACTCGCACCCGCGCCCACGGCTGTGCGTCAATGAGCACGGTGACGGTTGGCGCAAAAATCGAGTTGCTCAGGGCCACCGCACCCGTGGGCATCGCCAAGCGGGCCTGGTAGACATGCGCTTGATCCTCTTCAATCGCGATGGACTGAACATTGTTGCCGGAGAGCGCGACAGGATTTCCCCACACCGCTCCGTCTCGGTAAAGCTGAACCGTTTGCTGCATTCCATCTGAAGCGCCATTCGCGTGAATCGCGAGCTTGCCAGACGTCGGAATGTACTCAAGCGTGTAGGCTCCAGGCCGGTGGCTCGCCTGCAGCCGATATGGGCTGGTCCAGGCGGCGACGACAGCGACGACCGCAGCCACTGCGGTGGCAACGAGGGCCGCGCGCCAACCGGGTGCGACCCAGCGAAAGCGTTCGGCCGGCGGGCTGTCAGGGCGTGCGACAAACGCCGGAGGCTCGGCCTTCCGGCCGGACAATCGCACCGCGGCGCGCAGCTGGTTCATGGCGGGACTCGTCGACGGTTGCCGGCCGATGATCTCCTTGACCTCCTCCCACAACGGACCGTTGTAGATCTGCCGCAGCGTGTCGGCCGCGGCAGCAGCGTCAGCGCCCTTGAGTTCGCCAAGTTGCACCTGATGGATGGCGCGCGACGCCTGCCATCGCAGATGCGCCGCCGATCCGGGTTGAGGCTCTGAGTCGTCGAGCACCTTGATGAGGTACTCCCGGACCTGCCGCTCCAGCAGCGGAGTCTCCGAGCGAACTTGCCGTAGAGACTCCCGGATTTCGTCATCCGTCATCTTGAACGGCAGGTTCGCGCTCGCCGATTTGGCATCAACGGCGTAGAGCACGGCGCTTTCCGGTACTGCCGGCGCAAAGCGCTGGCGAAGCAACTCCAGGAATTCCGGGGTGGGATACGGCACGATGCTGGCGAGCCGTCGCAATTGATTGACGTGTTCGGTGGTCACGGGCCGCGACGTGGTGATTCGACTCAGCGCGCGTGAACCCGGGTAGTCGCCATGCGCGAGTGCATTTGCCGCGTGGAGCAAACCCGTTCGTGTCATGGGCAGGACGAGCACCGGCAGGCGCTGCATCGCGGATGGCCAGAGCCTGGGATCGGTGATCGGGTTCACCCAGGCCAGCCGCGCCCGGTTGCGCAACGCAAACAACCAGTCCTTCTCGGGGCGCTCCAGCGATGCGGGAACTCCTGCGCCCGCGCTCAGGATGAGCGTCGGACCATCGACCCGGCTCCGGAACAACTGCGCCAGCGGCACGGGCATTCCGAAAGGGCGTCGTGCCTGCAACGCCACATCGCCATCGAAGAACCAGTGCTCCATGACCACGCCCTGCCGTCGCAAGTCGGTATTCAGGCTCTCGACCTTGCGCGCGTGCACTTCCATGCTCTGCGAGATGTCCCGGAGGACAAGAATCGCCTCCTGCACCCGCCTGGGTTTGAAGATGAGATGCGGCTGCATCCCGAATCGCAGGGTCTCTCGCAGGCTGCGCGGGACATCCAGCTCATTGCCGCGCCAGTCGGACGAAAACGATCGGCTGAGGACGGTGGCGGCATCCTCAACGTCAGCGCGCGGCAGCCGCGTCACCAGGTCTTTCATCACGAGCGTGCCGTGAAACGGCCCAGGCAGATCGGCCAACTCCGACCGCCACGCGTCGGCGGTCCATTGGCGGGCCGCCGCCCGCATCCGCGCGCCCCACAGGGCCACGGTTGTCAGGATGACGACGGCGGCAGCAAGCCACGAGACGCCGCTCCAATCGGTGCGAATCGGCACCGCCGGCGGCGGGTCGGGCTCCGGCGGTTTGGCGTAGACGACGTATGACGCCGCTACGGACGCTGGCGCCGGAGTGTTGCCCGGCGACGACGGCGAGGGCGGGACTGGACTAACGGAAGGTTGAGGTGACCTGGCTGGGTCGAGCTGACTCCTCTCCCGCTGGTCGCGTAGAAGGCCGAAGGCAACGGCCGCGACAACCACAAGAAGTGCGGCCCACGGAGCCGAGCGCCGAACGAGCCGGACGAGCGTGAACTTCTGGCCCGTTCCGGCACCGCTGCCGGCGCGGCTTTCAACAACTGGCGCAAGGGGATAAAACTTGTCGAAGGCGTCGCCGATTTCGCGAACCTCGTCTTCGTTACGTGCGATCAGGGCGGCGAGGCCATCACGGATTTCCCCACGATCCGTACGGTCCCATCGCTCGAGCAATTTTCCCAGAGCGATGTACTCGTGCAGCCCGATGGCAAATCCCTTATCGCGCAGCGCTTCCAGAAACTCGCCAAACGGCAAGGTCGTCATCGTTGGCCGTCCGGTCAGCCCGTCGCCTGCCCCAGCATGTGAGCATCGGCTTCAGTCTTGAGCAATGTTTCCGGGGCCGGCAGGTCCGGCAGCTTCATGCTTTCGAGTGCCGCGGACTCAACACCGGTGGCGGACAGCACCTTCACCCACGCGATCAGCTCCCCGGTGGCCGGGCGCTTCTCGAGCCCTGGCAGCGCCCTGACCTCTTCAAAGCGCCGAATCGCCACATCAACCAGCCGCTGCGGCAGCTGAAGGTGACTGAGCCGCTCCTGAAGGATCTTCGCGAGCTGGTCGGCCTTGGGGAACTCGATCCGATGGAAGACGCACCGGCGAAGAAAAGCGTCAGGCAATTGCCGCTCGCTGTTGCTCGTGATGATCACGACAGGGCGCTCAATCGCCTTGAACTTCAGATCGAATGCCGGCACCTGAAACTCCATCTGATCGATCTCGTTGAGCAGGTCATTCGGAAAATCGCGCGGCGCCTTGTCGATTTCGTCGATGAGCACCAGCCGGCGCACTGGCGATCGGATCGCCTCACCCAGAGCGTTCCATTTCAAGTACAGCTCGGGCTTCGCCGCGCGCTCGTCATGCGTCTGCGCATGATAAAAACGAAGCAGATGGTCGATCTCATACAGCACGTCCGTCGCGTGATGATCGCTGCGTGTATGGACCGTCAACACTTCACCAAGGCCCAGCTCACTGGCCACCGACCACGCAAGCGTCGTCTTGCCCGTGCCGGGTTCGCCGGTGACCAGCAGCGGCTGCTCGACGATGAGCGCGGTGTTGATCGCGGAAACGAGCTGGCGGCTGGCCAGATAACGACCGCGTTCGCCGCGCGACATCGGCGCGAAGCCGTCCGGCACTGAGCCGTCGCCGCGATATCGGCGTGGTGTGGATGAACCGGTCATGGTACGGCCTGCACCCGGCTCCAGCAGGCGTCGATGGTCTTGAACATCAGCTCCGGTACCTGTTCCACTGCCCGAAGTTCGTTCATCATCGCCTCCTGCTGAGACACGGTGAGGCTGTTCCGAAGGAACACCTGAAGTTCATCCTCCGTGAGGTCGGACAACTCGGGCAAGCGGATGGCCTGAATCGCTGGTGGCGGCTGTCGCTCTTCGAGCGCGGTGATGAGAGACAACGCGCCTTCGCGATCGTTGGCGCCACGCCGGCGGCCCGACAACAAGCGCGTGATGAACGAGCCTGACCCCGCATTGGTCCACTCGATTGGTTGAACGCACTTGAGCCGTCCGTTGTGCACCTGCCCGTCGAGCAGCTCGGGCAGCCATTCGGTGTAGTACTTGATCAGATTGTCGTCCTCGAACCTCACGTCAACACAGTCGTGAAGGAGCAGGAGATTCTGGCAGCGCAGCCGCTCGGCGATCGTCTCCTTCAGTGACCGCCCAGGTTTCAGCGCGTCCGAGAGGCGCTCAAAGAACTCGGCCTTCGACGCAGGACGGGTGGGCCAGCCGATTTGCAGGATACCCCGTGGTGGCGGAGGCGCCAGGAAGACGCGGATCCGTTCTTGAAAATGTTCGGGGTCCTGCCCCTGACCGCCCGAGACCAGAACCAGAACATGCTGTTTGGCGGGTCCAATCTGGCAGACCTCATTCCACTGGAGCCCGCGGCCGCACGTCAGGGACGGGCGATCCGCTCGTGGCGGCGGTGGTCCTGCGTCGCCCTCACCGAGCGAGTCCCAAAGGGCGCGCAGTGCGGGGCTGTCCGGCTGCACACTGCGTGCGACCTCAAACAGGGTGAGGCCCCACCCTTCCTGGATGGCGATCTTGCAGATGTCGTAGGTGTTGTCCTTGAGGGAAACGGCCCGGGATGTGAAGTCGTCGAAATCCTTGTCGAGCGAACCGGAGACGAGCAGCTTCTCTAACGCATTAACGCTGGGAAACGCCGCGCGCAGAGCGTCCGATAATCGGCCCGCGTCGGCTGACATCAGCGTTTTCACTGTCTACCCCCTGGCCGCCTATGCTGCAGTGCTGCCGTAGGCCTGTCAAGGGCTCTAACGTGCCTCGAAGCTCGATATCGATCGCCTGCCCGGACGACGATGGGGGAATAAGGCCGCGTTCATGAAAGTCTCAGGTGCAGGGTCATTCGTCTGTTGAGGGTATGAACATGCATCGAACACTTGTGGCGGCAGTGGTGATTCTCGGCCTGAGCGGCATTGTGGTCGGTGCGCAGCGGGGGCAGGGGCGTGGCCGAGGCGGGCCTGGCGGCGGAGGCGACGGCCTGGGTGGGCTCAACACACCGGCGTCGAACCCGCTCACGCCGGAGAAAATCGCCACGGGGCGGCGGCTGTTCTTCGACGTCACGTTGTCGGCGGATCGCCAGACGTCATGCGCCACCTGCCACGACCCGGCGCGCGCCTTCACGGACGGCCGCGCCGTGGCTCGGGGCGTCCACAACGCACAGGGCACTCGCAACACGCCGTCCCTCATCAATGCGGGCAGTGGCCGCTTGTTCTTCTGGGACGGCCGCGCGGACTCGCTTGAAGCGCAGGCCCTGCAGCCGATGACGAACCCGAAGGAGGTGGGGCTTTCCGATGCGGAGATCGAAAGTCGCACCGGCTTGCCGGCGGCCGATGTGGCGGCGGCACTGGCCAGCTACATGCGGACCATTCGATCGCGTGAGTCACGCTTCGACTGGTTCCGCGCCGGCCAGACTGAAATGCTGACCGCCGACGAACGCGCGGGCCTCGACATCTTTCGCGGCAGAGGCCAGTGCGGCACGTGCCATGGCGGCCCGAACCTCACCGACGATCGTTTTCATAACACCGGCGTGGGCGTTCGAGAGGGTGTGCCCCCCAACGACAGCCGTTACGAGATTTCGCAGGACGAACGCGACCGCGGCGCCTTCAAGACACCGACGCTGCGCGAGGTGGCGCTGACCGCGCCCTACATGCACGACGGGAGCCTCGCCACGCTCGAACAGGTCGTCGAGTTCTACGCAAAAGGCGGCGTGCGCAATCCGCAGCTGGACCCACGTATGCGGCCCCTGAACCTGACAACGGATGAGAAGCGCCAACTCGTCGCGTTCATGAAGACCCTCAGCGGACGAATAACGGAGGGGTTGGGGGAAATCAAGTAGGCTAGGGCAGCGATTTTCGCCACGCGCCAAATTCCCGGCGCCCCTGAAGGGACGCCCTACGTATCGCACCTCGCCAGCACTACTTCTTGAGCGCTCCGCGCAATTTGTCTGCGAGTGACCCGAACGACTGAGCGTGCGCGGCAACTTCGCGCTCGGCATATTCGCGCACTTCCGCAGCCTCCTGCGCCTGTCCCACCGCCTTGTGGCTGACGCGGATACGACGACCCGCCGGATCGGCTTCGAGGACGATGACCTCAACCTCGCTGCCGGCTGGAAGCGCCTTCTTCACGTCCGCTCCCTTTTCCACGCCAGTCTCGCTGAATGGCATCAGCCCGATGCGACCGGGGGCGAGAAAGACGAAAACGCCGAACGACTCATGCCGCTCGATCTTGCCCATCAGACGCGCGCCAGGCACCACGCCGGACCGCGACGACGCAACCGCACTTGGGGCGGGAGCGCTATCCACGGCGCCAGCCTTTGCGGACCCCTCCTCGACCATGGCCACACCGATCCGCTTCTTCTCCACATCGATGCTCAGGATCTCAAACGTACCGGTCGTGCCGGTCGCCAGGGACTTGGACCAGCCACCGGACCGTCCCGTAGGCGCAAAGGTCGACATATGAGCCAGGCCTTCAATGCCGGGCTCCAACTCCACGAACGCGCCAAAATCCGCGACGCGTGTGATGCGGCCAGGCAGGACCTGCCCCACCTCGTACGTGCTGTGCACTGAAGTCCACGGATCGGCGCTCAGTTGTTTCAGGCCAAGCGCGATCTGCTGAGTGGCTTCGTCAATACGCAGGACCTTGACGGTAATCTCATCGCCTGGCGTGACCACCGCTGACGTGTCCGCCACGCGCGCCCACGCCATCTCCGAGACATGCAGCAATCCCTGCACGCCTGCGCCCAAATCAACGAACGCGCCAAAGTCGCGAACTGAAACCACGCGCCCTGTCATCACATCGCCGACCGTGAGCGATTTTCGAAGTTCGACCGCGCGTACCGCCTGATCCTGTTCGAGCAGAGCCCGTCGCGAGACGACGAACTTCTGACCGCCGTCCCTGAATTCAATGATGCGGAACGCGTAGACGCGTCCCTGATGCACGGTGGGGTCTTCGGTTCGCATGGTATCGATCTGCGAGAACGGGCAGAAGGCACGCAGCCGTGCGACGCGCACTTCGTATCCACCCTTCACGACGGTCTCGACCTTGCCCTCCACCGGAAGGCCCGCGCGAAACGCGTCCTCTAGCTGGCCGGCGCTGGCCGCACCCAGCGCCATCTTCCTCGAGAGTGTCAGCCCGCCGGCGTTCGAGACGACCGTCGCCGTGATGCGATCGCCAACAGAGACCTCAATGTCACCGTCGTCATCCTTCAGTTCTTCGACATCGATCGTCGCTTCGCCCTTGCCACCGACGCTCACGAAGGCCACCTCGGCGCCAATCGCAACGATAGTTCCCTCGATGGTCTGTCCGTTTTTGAAGCGCTTCGTCTGGACGGACGCTTCGAACATCGCCGCAAAATCTTCTTCGTGTTCCATCCCACGATCTTATCAGCGAAGCAAACGGTGTCTCCTGTGGGGCATGCGGCCGGTCGGTTAAGTCAAAATGGGTGCATGAAGACTTATCTGTGTATGGCCGTGATCCTGGTGGCGGCGATGCCGCCTGCGGCGCTGGCGCAGCCGCCCGATCCACCTCGCGTGGAAGTGAGCGCTCAGGCGGCGATACAGATCGAGCAGGAGCGCGCACGCGCCTGGTCGCCCCGAATCACGTTGAACCTGACGCCGCAGTCGGCGATCGAGGCTACTGCAGACTTCCGGCCTGAGCGTCAGCTGTCATTCGGCACGCGCATCTCGTCGCAGGCGTACAGCCTTCAGTGGCGGCAGTCGCTGTTCAGCTCTGGCCGCTGGCAGGTCTTCGGCGTCCTTGGTGCCGGGGGCGGACGGCTGGTGCAGGATATTCCGGAACAGGTATACCCGGGACGCGACGGGCCACAAGTGTTTCCGGCATTCACGTATGTTGATTCCGGCTTCGCAGCGCACCTTGGGCCAGCTGTGCAGTTCGAAATTGCGCCGTGGCTGGCGTTGCGCGGCGACGTGCGCCTGACCGCTGGGCACAGCAGCGGACTGCGAGGTCTGATCGGGGCCGCAGTGCCGATCGGCCGCTTCCGCGCTGGCGACAGGCCAACGGGCCCCACGCCGCCGCTGGCCGCCTGGGGCCGCGTGAAACCAGGGCGCGAAGTGTGGGTGACCACCGCCGCTGGAGCGATGATTCACGGCGAAGTCGCGGCCATCTCCGACAGCAGTGTGAGGATCCGCAAACAGCGCGACGAGGTGAGTGTGAACCTCGACGAGGTTCGATTGGTCGAAGGACGGGACAGCCTGAAAAACGGAATCATCATCGGCGGCGCGTCGGGGGCTGTCAGTGGGGCGGCCCTGCTGGCGTGGGCGGCGTCCGTGCTCTGCGAAACCGACTCCTGTGACCAGATCGAGGTGGTCGCGATTGCGATGGGTGCGGCAAGCGGCGCAGTGATTGGCGGTCTCATTGGCGGAATGGTGGACGGGATAATTCCAGGCAGGCAGACCCTGTACGAAAAGACCGGTATCCGTGTAAGTCCTGTGCTGTCTCCCAGGACAAGAGCGCTCGACATTACGATTCGCTGGCGCTGACTCGTGACGTTTTGTGCAAACGCTCTGCGAACTGCGTCTTCATCGGCCGGCGAGCTTGCGGCCGGTCTCGACGGCGGCGAACCCGGCCTCGTCTCTTCGCTGCATGATGAACACCGTCCAACCTTCCTTGGTCCGCTGCTCCATCTCGGCGGGATTGTTCGTGGGGAATCCGCAGGGAATCTTGAACTCCTTGCACGCCGCAAGAATCTGAGCCGCCGCCGCTTCGCGGCCGGCCGGGTCGCCCCTGAAGACGCCGCCCAGTGTGCCGTAGCCCGCAAAGATCTGCCCCACGCCAGGCTCGGCGGCGATCTCGCGCACCTTGGCCAGCCCTTCGATGCTCTCGATGATCACGCTGATGATCAGCTCGCCGTTCTTGTTGAGTGGCCAGACGTCGGCTTTCTGCTTGTACTGGTCGACGGTAAGTTCCCAGTACGCGGCGGCGTTCTCCAGACCGGTCTCCGGCCGCGTGCCACCCGCCGAGACAAGACGCATGGCCTTGATCACGTCGCGCACTTCCTGCGCTGACTCGACGGCCTCCATCGACACGCTCGAGTGTCCGGCGTTGAGCTGTCGGACGATTGCGTTGTTCACATTCTCCGGATTGGCGTGCCAGATGCCGATCTTCGCGGCGAAGGGATGCGTGCGCATCGAGCCGCCGGCCTTGGTGATTTCGGCGATGTACTGCAGGAAGGTGTCGGACGTGCCGGACGTGAACAGGTAGTCGGCGCGCGTGTAGGCCACCGTCGCCTTCGCGACATCGCTGAGCACGATGGGAGGCGGTGCCGGTGCTCCGCGAGGCACGATCGGCGGATGCGCGATGCCGAAGACCGGCAAGCCTTTTTCCTGAAGCGCGATGATCGGATTCATCCGGCCAGTCGCCTGTGCGCCCACGGAGATAGACGACGTGAGCCCGGTCACAACGATCAGGGCCAGTACCGATAGCAGACGCATGAGTGCCTCCCGGAGGCCTAGTCTACGCCAGGGCCGAACAAGTCCAACTGGTTTACCCCAGATCTCCGGAACGCCTCTGTCGAAAGCGTCAGCCTCTGCGTCAGGCCCAACCGGCGGCGATGCAGCTCGAACATCTGATGGATTGACTCGGCAAATGGCCCTTGGCCCACCATGCGGGATCCGAAGGCCGGGTCGTTCAACTTGCCGTCACGCATGGCGCGCAGTCGATTGAGCACCTTCTCTTTCCTGTCAGGCGCATGCGCTTCGAGCCACTCCGTGAAGAGTTCTTTGACGCCGTGCGGCAGCCTGACGACAGTAGAACCGGCGGACAGCGCGCCGGCGCCGGCCGCGGCTTCAAGAATGGCGGGCACCTCGTGATCAGTGAGACCCGGAATGATTGGCGCAACCATCACGCCGGCGGGAATCCCTGCATTGCGGAGCCTGCGAAGGGCATCCAGCCGCAGGCCAGGGCGCGACGCACGCGGCTCCATCACTCTTGCCAGCCCATCGTCGAGCGTCGTGATCGAGAGGAAGACTTGCGCTGTCTGATCCCTGGCCATCGGCGCCAGTAAGTCGATGTCGCGCGTGACGAGGTGATTTTTCGTGATGACCGCCACGGGGTTGCGAAACTCGACGAGCACTTCCAGGCACGCGCGGGTAATTCGAAGTCTGCGCTCCACGGGCTGATAGGGATCGGTCACGCCACTGAGCCCAAGGACTTGCGGCGTCCAGGACTTTGCCGACAGTGCCTGGCGAAGCAGGTGCGCGGCGTTTTCTTTCACGAAGATTTTGCTCTCGAAATCCGTGCCGGCCGAAAGGCCGAGGTACTCGTGATACGGCCGGGCGTAGCAGTAAATGCACCCGTGTTCACACCCGCGATACGGATTGATCGACGCGTCCATCGGCACATCAGGACTGTCGTTGAACGCAAGGATGCTTTTGGATGTGTCCCTGTACAACTCAGTGGGCCGCACCGGCGGGGCTTCGTCCTCGTCGTAGAGGTCGTCGCTGGGTTCGTGCACGAACGCGAGTCGCTCGAAGCGGCCCGCTGGATTACTGGACGCTCCGCGGCCTTTCTGCACCGGTACGGCAGCCACGCCTTCAGCCTAGTGATGACTGAGCCAAAAAGCGAATAAAAAACGTATGTTGCGGTTATTACGCCGGTATGCAGAGGCTTTACACCGCATAATGTGCGGTGATTCGGCTATAATCGCCGCACGAGCCCATGTTTCCGTATGTTTACGAACTTAGCGACTGGCCCACCTTCCACTGGGACAAAGAAGCCTTAGCTGGCGCACTCTCATGTCTTCGCCATCAGCAGGGCCGCTTGCAGGGACAACTTGAATCGCTGGGATTCCCTGCCCAGCAGGAGGCCATGCTCAGCAGTCTGACCGACGACGTGCAGAAGAGCAGCGAGATTGAGGGCGAGCATTTCCGGACTGATGAGGTGCGGTCGTCGGTTGCCCGAAGGCTCGGCATCGACATCGGCGGATACCGAACGTCATCACGGCACATCGACGGGGTGGTTGCGATGCTGGTGGATGCCACGAGCCGTTACGAGCAGCCCCTGACTTCCGAGCGGCTCTTTGAGTGGCATCGCTCACTCTTTCCAGGCACGCCAGGCGAAAGGCAAACGATTCGCACTGGCGCCTGGCGCGACGATGCCAGGGGCCCGATGCGCGTCGTCTCCGGACCCATCGGTCGTGAGCGGGTGCACTTCGAAGCGCCAGCCGCTGATCGGCTCGATCGCGAGATGTCTGCGTTTCTCGAGTGGTTCAACACCGAGCACGGACTGGCTCCGGATCCGGTGCTCAAGGCCGGCATCGCGCATTTCTGGTTCGTGACGATTCATCCGTTCGACGATGGGAACGGACGGATCGCGAGGGCGGTTGCCGACATGTCGCTGGCGCGATCGGAGCGCAGTCCGCAGCGGTTCTACAGCATGTCTGCGCAAATCCTTCGAGAGCGCGCCACGTACTACGCCAGGCTGGAACACTCGCAACGCGACTCACTCAACATCACACCGTGGCTCACGTGGTTCATCGCCTGTCTCGGCCGGGCCATCGATGCATCGTTGGCGTCACTGGGCTCCGTGGTGCAGAAAGCACACGTATTGCGGTCGGTGACCGGTGCGCCATTGAACGAGCGGCAGCGCATCGTGCTCAATCGTTTGTTCGACGGGTTCGAGGGGCACCTGACCACGTCGAAGTGGGCATCACTCGCGAAATGTTCCACTGATACGGCCCTTCGCGATATCACGGACCTGGTGCAACGGCAGGTCCTGGAAAAAAATCCCAGCCGTGGCCGCGGCACGTCGTACAAGCTGGCATAGCCCAGCGCGCGTCAGGGCCGAACGGTGATCTTCTTGATCACGACTGGCGTCAGCGGACGGCTCATGGCGCCATCGTCCCCCATCGTCGTTGGCGTATTGGCAATGGATTCGACGACATCGAAACCTGCCGTCACCTTTGCGAAAATCACGTAATCCGGCTGGAGCGGATAGTCGGCATGCATGATGAAAAACTGGCTGCCGTTGGTGTTCGGGCCGTGGTTCGCCATGGCCAGGATTCCGCGTTTGTAGCCAGCCTGATAGAGCGGTGAGTCCTGCTTGATCTCATCGGGAAACTCTCCGCCCCATGCGCTCTCTCCGCCCGTGCCATTACCAGCCGGGTCCCCGCCCTGCAGCATGAAGCCCTTGACGATGCGGTGCAGGGTCAATCCGTTGTAGTAACCGTGCTCGGCAAGCAGCCGGAAATTCTCGACGGCCTTCGGGGCATCGGCGGGCAAGAACTCCACTTCGATAGCGCCCCTGTCCATCTCGATGATCGCGTGCAGACCGCCGGAACTCTTCGCGCCTGCCGGGACCTTGGGATTGGCTGGGGCGCTGGTGGCTACCGGGCGCGAGGCGCTGGCCTCCGGCGGCGCCGCGTTGCAGGCGGGCATGACCAGGAGAGCGAAACACGCAACAACGCACGAACCACGACGAAGCTGACCGAATCGAAGACTCATCGCTTCACGATATCAGTAGAACTCAAGTGTCTGACAGCCCCTTAACGTGCCTTCGTGCGTTCGACCCAGGCCCTGACCCGGGCTTCGACAACATCCAGCGGCACGGCGCCAGATGCCAACACCTCGTCGTGAAATGCGCGGATGTCGAACGCCGAGCCCAGCGTAGATTCGGCGGACGCGCGCAGCTCCTGCAGTTTGAGCTCGCCGATCTTGTAGCCCAACGCCTGACCCGGCCACACGATGTAGCGATCGACTTCCACCGTGATGTCCTGAGGAGTTTTCGCCGTGTTCTTCAGGAAGAAATCGATGGCCTGCTGGCGTGTCCAGCCCATCGAATGGATGCCTGTGTCCACCACCAGCCGCACCGCGCGCCACATTTCGTACGTGAGCTGACCGAACTTCGAATAGGGATCCTGATAGAAGCCCATCCGTCCACCCAGGCTTTCGGCATACAGCGCCCAGCCCTCCACATACGCGGTGTAACTGGAGTTCTTGCGAAACTCCGGCAACCCGGTCAACTCCTGCGCGATCGCAATCTGGAGGTGATGGCCCGGCACCGCTTCGTGCAGGGTGAGCGCTTCCATTTCGTACTTCGGCCGTGCCTCGAGCTTGTAGGTATTCGCAAACATGTAGCCGGGCCGTCTGGCTACCAGCGCACCGGGCTCGTAGTACGCCGTGGTTTGTGAGGGCGCGACAGCGTCGGGCACTTTGATCACTCCATAAGGAGTGGCCGGGAGACGTCCGAACAACTTCGCAAGTTCCGGATCGGCGCGCTTGGCCACATCCCGATAGCCGCTGACCAGCGCGTTCGCGTCGGTGTAATAAAAGCGGCGATCGGTCCGCAGGAACTTCACGAAGTCGTCAAAGCGATTCGCGTAGCCGGCCTGCACGAGCACCTTCTCCATCTCAGCCCGGATCCTCGCCACCTCGGCCAGGCCGATCTCGTGAATCTCCTTCGGCGTCATTGAGGTCGTGGTATGCCACTTCGCGTTGTATTGATACAGCGCGTCGCCTTTCGGAAGCGCGTTCGCGCCGATCGTTTCGCGACAGGCGGGCAGATATTCTTCGGACAGAAATGTGTGCAGGCGCCTGAACGCCACGGCAACATTCCGTCGATACGCCGACGTCGCCTGCTCCACCAGGCCCGGCCACGCGTCTTCAGCCACGCCGGCAGGCCGCTTCACGAATGCCGCCAGCATCGGACTCATGAGCGGGTCGTCCACGACCTGCGCCTGCACCTGCCCCGGTAGATCGCGCAGGACGATCCGTGGCGGCGTCATCTTTTCGGTGATGCCCTCGCGCATGAGGGCGATGGTCTGATCGATGAGCGCGGGGATCGCGCGGAGTCGCTCAAGGATTCTGGACAGGTCACCTTCGGTCGCAGCCGGCATCAGCGCAATGGTTCGCGGTATGTCCTGCTGCATGCCCTCCATCTGGTTCATGGGCATCAGCAGGTTGTGCGCAATCACTCCTCTGATTGGAATCGCGTCGTTCTGCAGGTCCAGTCCTTCCACGGCCGTTTCCAGCAACTGGCGATACAGGTCGTAGTTGAGCTGGTCCGCGGCGCCCAGCGTGGCCCGATCGATGAACCTGAAGCGGTCGAGGCTTTCGCGGACATAGGTGGCCCTTGTGGTGATCGCGTCGCGCGAGTAGTCCGTCCAGCGCCCCTCACCGCCCGGCACTCCGAAGCTTGCGGCCGTCTCCGGGTACTGCGCCATCCAGTACTGCCAGTCTCGATCGAACTGGTTGTACATGGCCTGCGACGGCGCATCTTCTCGTTTCGTGCCACACGCCGCCGACACCACCACTGCAACCACGGTCACAAGCCTCGTCGCCCAACGCACCATCGTCATCCCCATCCTCACGGTCGAAACAACACCTTGAGTTCCCGACGCGCCATTGTGAGTGCATCCTCGAAGGACTCGAGCGCGAACACGCCGGCCAGCAACGGGTCAGTCTTCACCGCCCCGGCCGCCAGGAGGTCGACGGCCATAGAAAACGGGCCGCAGCGCGAACCGACGATCTTGATTTCGTGGACCGGGACGGGCCACAACGAAAGGGTCGTGGCGCCGCTGCACGTGGACTTGAGAACCACGGTGCCGCGCGGCCTGACCAGCTCCAGTGCCCTCTCCAGGCCATCCGACCGGCCCGTCGCATCCACGACGAGGTCGTAGTCTCCGGGAACGGCACCATCTATCGTTCGCGCATCGAGCCCCAGATCGCGGGCGACGATGAGCTTCGCTTCCCGTCTGCCGATCAGCACCAGGTCTGAAGTTCTCGTGGCCAGGACCTGCGCAATCAGGTTGCCGAGGCGGCCGTCGCCGATGACCGCCACACGGGTATCTGGTCTGATGACCACTTGCTCCAGGATGCGGCACGCCGCGGCGATCGGCTCGACAAACACCGCCGCCCGGTCATCCACATGATCCGGAACGTGATGAAGGTTGGCGGCCGGCAGGGACAGGAACTCGGCAAACGTGCCGGATCGCTCCCGGATGCCCACCACGGTCCGATGCGGACAGTGTTCCTTCAGGCCACTTGCGCATCGGTCGCACATGCCGCAGCCGACGTTGATCTCGCCCACCACGCGCCGCCCGATCCAGTGCGCGTCAGGCGCCGGAGCATCTTCGACAACTCCGGTGAATTCATGGCCGAGAATACCGGTGAACTCGGCGTAGCCGTCGAGCATCTGAAGATCGGTGCCGCAGATGCCGGCAAGCGTAACCCGGATGAGGCATTCGTTCGGCCACGCCGGCAGAGGGACATCTCCCAGTGCCAGGCGTCCGTCGGTTCCGAGCACCAGTGCGCGCACTACCCCAGCGCCCGAACGATGTCCGACCGTGTGATGACGTACGTCTCGTCGCTCTTGAAGTCACGAACCAGCACGGCAGGATTGTCCGCGGTGAGCATTGACGCCAACGCGTCGATGCCGGTCGAGATGTCTGCGAACGGAAATGCGGGCTGCATGATAGACGACACATCCTTGGTCCGAATGGCCGGATCTTTCACCAGGGCACCATACAGCCGGCCCTCATTGATGGAGCCGACCAGCCGGCCGGCCTGCATGACCGGAATCTGCGAAAAATCGTGCTCGGTCATTACGTGCACCGCGTGCGCCACGGTGTCAGTCGCTTCGATCGAGAACATCGGCACGGTCTTCTTGGCCGACACGAGGTCGCGCGCGGTGAGCCCCGACTTGTCGAGGTAGCCCATCTTGCGCATCCAGTCGTTGTTGAACATCTTGGCGAGGTAACGGGTGCCATGGTCGTGGAAGATGACCACCACCACGTCAGCCGCCTTGAAACGCGCCTTCATCTGCAGCAGGCCGGCCATCGCGGAACCCGCGGAATTTCCGGCGAAGATGCCTTCCTCGCGCGCAATGCGGCGCGTCATGACCGCGGCGTCCTTGTCGGTCACCTTCTCGAAGTGGTCGATCACCGAAAAGTCCACGTTCTGCGGCAGAAAGTCTTCGCCAATGCCTTCCGTCACGTACGGGTAGATCTCGTTCTTGTCGAAAATTCCGGTCTCCTTGTATTTCTTGAACACGGAACCATAGGTGTCGATGCCCAGCATCTGAATCGCGGGATTCTTCTCCTTGAGGAATCGTCCAACCCCGCAGATCGTGCCGCCAGTGCCCACACCACACACGAGGTGCGTGATGCGCCCCTCGGTCTGATCCCAGATCTCCGGGCCGGTCTGTTCGTAGTGCGCCTGCGAATTGGAGAGGTTGTCGTACTGGTTCGCCTTCCACGAATTCGGCGTTTCGCGTTCGAGACGGGACGATACCGAGTAGTAGGAGCGTGGGTCTTCGGGCTCGACATTGGTCGGGCACACGATGACCTCCGCGCCCAGGGCCTGCAGCGCATCCACTTTCTCCTTCGACTGTTTGTCAGTGGTCGTGAAGATGCATCTGTAGCCCTTGACGACGGCCGCGATCGCGAGGCCCATGCCCGTGTTGCCCGACGTGCCTTCGATGATGGTGCCGCCGGGTTTCAGGCGGCCGTCCCTCTCGGCGTCTTCGATCATTTTCAGGGCCATACGGTCCTTGATCGAGTTGCCGGGGTTGAAGGTTTCAACCTTGGCCAGGACCGTGGCGTCGATGATGCCCCGGGTGATGGCATTGAGCCGCACCATGGGCGTATTTCCGATCGCTTCAAGGATCGTGTCGCAGATTCTCTTTTCCATTCGCGCCTGATTCTATAATGCGTGCAATGTCCCGTCTGCCCCGCTTCATGCTGATCGCCGTTCTGGCCTTGTCATCCGGTCGCGCCATCTCGGCCCAGGGCCCGTTTCCCACCAAGTTCTCGCCGGAGATCGGCAACCGGGCCGACGTCAAGCAGGCGCTGGCGTACATCGACCGGCGGTTCGATGCCCAGGTGACGGAGTGGATTCGCCTCACCGAGATTCCGGGGACCTCGGGCCACGAACAGAAACGTGCGGAGTATGTGAAAGCCGAACTGGTGAAGCTGGGTTTCACACCGGATACCGATGAAGTGGGCAACGTCTGGGTGCGCCGCAAAGGCAGCGGTGGCGGGCCAACAGTCGTGTTCGCCGCGCACATGGACACCGTGCATCCGCTCGACACTCCGCTGAAGGTGCGGCGCGAGGACAACGGCACGCTTCACGCACCCGGCATTTTTGACAACACGGCGTCGCTGGCCGGGCAGCTGCAGGCGATGCGCGCGATGCGCGACGCGAAGATTGACACCCGGGGCGATTTGATTTTCCTCTTCACCGTGCAGGAGGAAGTGGGTCTCAAGGGCATGTATCACTGGATCCAGAACAATCCAGGCGTGGCCGACATGCTCGTCGGCGTGGATGGCGCTCTGGGTCCGGTCAACTACGGGGCACTGGGAATCTACTGGTCGCGGATGAAGTTCTCCGGCGAGGGCGCGCACACGAACAACTCCCGCGATCAGCCGAACCCCGTGCGGGCCGCGGCCGCGTGCATCACGAACATTTACACGATCCCCCTTCCGCCCGCCGACGATCCGGTTCCGGCAATCTACAACGTCGGCGGCATGCTGTCGGGAGGCAACGTCGTGAACGCGATCCCGCAGGAGGTCACGTTCACCGTGGACCTGCGAACAGTCGATGCCGAGCTGCTCCAGAAACTGGACGCCGCCATCGTCGCAAAGTGTGACGCCGCGGCCAGGGCGCAGAAGGTGACGTTCGCGCGCGAGTGGATTCAGAAATCCGAAGCCGGCGGCCGTCCGGAACAACTCACGGCGCAGCGGGCGCATCCCATCGTTCAAACGGCGATCGACGTCCTGAGATTCCTCGACGTCCAGCTCATCGCCGGGCGCGAAGCCATTCCCACCGGCTCGACCGACGCCAACGTGGGCGTCGTCAACAAGATCCCGTCCATCTCGGTGGGGAGATCGCGCGGCGGTGGCGGCCACACACTCCAGGAGTGGGCGCACATCGATTCGGCCAAAACGGGAGCGCAGCAGCTTGTGCTGCTGGCGGTGTCGCTGACGGAGCCGCCGGCAAAGTAGGTTCGCCCCTCTTCGGAGGCCGGACCTTCAGGTCCGGCGACAATGAACCGGGTCTAAAGACCCGGCCTCCGAGGAGCGCCGACTGTCCCTGTTGTTTTCCAACACGTACTCATGTAGCCTACCAACATGAGTGAACGAACCGACGTGTTGCAAGGCACCCTGGCTCTGATGGTGCTCAAGACGCTGCAGACGCTGGGCCCGCAGCACGGCTATGGCATCGCCCGCCGCATCGAGCAGGTGAGCGAGGGCGCGCTGCAGCTCAATCAGGGGACGTTGTACCCGGCGCTCGTCAAGCTCGAGCAGCAGGGCTGGATCAAGACCCGCTGGGGAGTGTCCGAGAACAACCGGAAGGCGAAGTTCTACAGCCTCACGCCGCGCGGCGCCCGGCAACTGGCCGCGGAAGAATCCAGATGGTCGCGCGTCACGTCGCTCGTGGGACGGTTCCTGGTGGAACCGGCGGGTGACGCGTAATGGACGCCCTGCGGCGCTTCTGGGCGCGCATCTCAGAGTGGCGGCGCCCCGGCACGGTCGACGCGGACCTGTCCGCGGAATTGCAGAGCCACCTCGACTTCCTGATCGAAGACCACGTGCGGCGCGGACTCTCGCCGGCGGATGCGAGACAGGCGGCGCAGCGGGAACTGGGCGGGCTCGAGCAGGCTCGCGCGCTTGCGCGGGATGCACGCGGATTCCGCGTCGCTGACGCGTTTGTCTCGGATGTGCGCCTTGCGGTGCGGCATCTGCGGCGCACGCCCGGGTTCACCGCGGCCGCGCTCGTCATCCTTGCACTCGGGATTGGCGCGAACACGGCCATCTTCAGTGTGGTGGACGCGGTCATGCTGCGGCCGCTGCCGTACGCCGAGCCGGATCGGCTGGTGTCGGTCTGGGAAGTCATGTCCGAGGGACTCTCTGCGCCTGGCATGGCGGCGCAAGCGGCGCCGGCCCAGCGCATCGCGGTAGCGCCGGCCAACCTGGCCGACTTTGCCGCGCGGCTGAAGTCGCTGTCCTCGATGGCCGCGTACGCGACCGTCGGACGCAACCTCACCGGTGGAGGCCGGCCGGAGCGCGTACTGGCCGAAGAGGTCACGGCGAACTATTTTCAGACACTGGGCGTGACCCCGGTTTTGGGGCGCGCCTTCAGCAGCGAGGAGAACACGGCCGGACGCGAACGGGTTGTCATCATCAGTCATGCGCTGTGGCAAAGCCGCTTCGGCGGCACGCCCGACGTGCTGGGGAAGACGGTGCGCCTTGGCGAGACATACGAAATCGTTGGCGTGCTGCCGCCGGATTTCGTGGCGCTCAGCCAGCCCGGCGCCACCGAGGAGATGGCGATCTGGCTCCCGATCGTCTACGAGCCATCCTCGCTGACAAACCGCAAGGAGCACATCGTTCAAGTGGTGGCGCGGCTCGCCCCACATGCGTCAGTGGAATCCGCGCGAGCGGAGATTGCTGCCGTCTCTGAAGCCATGGCGCTCGAGTTCCCCGAGATCGGCCGTGTACGCGGCGATCTCGCGCCCGTCCGGGCCGATCAGGTCAGCGACGTGCGCATGATGCTGTTTGTACTGCTTGCCGCCGTGGGGCTGGTCCTGCTGGTCGCGTGCGTGAACGTGGCCGGCCTCCTGCTGGTTCGCGCTCTGAGCCGGCGCCGTGAGATGGCGGTGCGCTTCGCCCTGGGCGCCAGCCGCAACCGCATGGTCTTCGAACAAGTCGTGCAGAGCCTGGTGCTGGCCACAGCGGGTGGCGTGCTCGGTCTTTTTCTGGGCTGGGCCACGACCCGATTCCTGGTGGCAGTCGCACCATCTTCGCTGCCCCACATCCAGCACGCCGGTCTCGATGCACGCGTGCTGCTTTTCACGCTGGTGACCGTCCTCTTCACCGGCCTGGTCTTCGGCGCATGGCCGGCGATGCAGGCGGCCAGGGTCGATCCCGTGGACGCGCTCAAGGACGGCGAACGCTCCGTCACTTCAGCCTGGGTCGTGCGCCGGCGGAGCACGCTGCTCGTTGCGGAGGTGGCACTCTCGGCCGTGTTGTTGGTGGGCGCCGTGTTGATGATCCGCAGCCTGGTGGCGCTCGACCGCGTCGATCTCGGATTCAACCCCGCGAACGTCCTCGCGGCCAGCGTGGCGCTTCCGCCAGTGCCGTACGGCACGCCGGAGGCCAGGCTCAGGTTCTTCGAGTCCCTGGACGCAAAGCTCAAACAGATACCGGGTGTCTCCGACACTGCCTTCGGCAACAGGCTGCCACTGCGAGGGAACTGGTCCAGCGGCATGCTGCTCGATGCGGATCCAGCGATGAAGGAGGCTGGCTTCCAGTCCATCAGCCCCGGCTACTTCACCACATTCGGCATCCCGTTGGTACGAGGTCGCGCATTGGCCGACAGTGACCGGGACGGCAGTGCCGGTGTGGCGGTGGTCAACGAGGCATTCGGGCGAGCGCTGCTCAACGGCGCGGATCCCATTGGCCACGTTGTGCGTCGCGGCCCCGCGATGCCGGCCATTACCGTGGTGGGAGTGGTGGGAGATGTCCGGCGCAATGGACGAACCGACGACAGCGGCACGCGGGCCGCCGAGGTCATCCCGCAGGTCTATCTGCCCGCAGCCCAAACCGCGTTGTATCCGCTGCCCCTGCGGGAAGTTGCGGTAAAGACGATGGAGGGAGCGGCGGGTGTGCCGGAAGCGATACGGGTGGCGGTGTCGTCGCTGGACCCGGATCAGCCCGTAACCACCGTGCGCACTCTTGACGCCTCACTCGCGATCGGCGCAGCGCAGAAGCGGTTTCAAACGTCCCTCTTCGTTCTCTTCGCCATCGTCGCATTCGGACTCGCCATTGTGGGCGTCTACGGAGTCATCGCGTATGGCGTGTCACAGCGATCGGCGGAGATCGCGCTGCGTTTGACGTTGGGCGCAACCAGGAGCGGGATCGTGCTGGACGTCATGCGGCGCACGGCGATCATTGTCGCCATCGGCGTGTCCGCCGGCCTCACCGCGGCGCTGTTGTCGTCACGCCTTCTGATTAGCCTGCTCTTCGAGATTGCGCCCACCGATCCGGCCACGTACGCGCTCACGGCGGCCGGGCTGCTCATTGCGGGCGTGTCTGCCGGCGGACTGGCCGGGCTTCGCGCGACGAAAGTCAATCCAATCACGGCCCTCAAATGAGCCGGGTCTGAAGACCCGGCCTCCATCCGGACTTCGGAAAAGACCCGGCCTCTATCCGGCCGGATTTCGGAGGCCGGGTCTTTAGACCCGGCGTACGGTTTGTTTTCGTGCAGTTGCAATTACGTTCATGATGCACATACTCTTGGTGCAGTCATGCCCTACAAGCCGTCCGATGCAGTCCTGCCCCTGACCCCGGTTGCATTCGAAATCCTGCTCGCGCTCGCTGAAGAGAACCTGCACGGGTACGCCATCCTGCAGGCTGTTGAGATGCGACTCGACGGCCTGCTGCCATTGCGCACCGGCACGTTGTATCGATCGCTGGCGCGCCTGCTCGAAGCTGAACTGATCGACGACGTTGCCGGGGGCGAGGCCGTCGACGAACGCCGGCGGTGCTACCGAATCACGGCGCGTGGACGCAAAGTAGCGGCGCAGGAAGCGGCGCGGCTCGAAGGGCAGGTCACCGCGGCTCGGGCTCGCCGGTTGTTGCCCGCCAGGAAGTCGCGCCCGTGAGATTTTCTGGCGCCGCGTTGCATCGGCTGGCCGTGCGGGCCTATCCGCGTTCATTCCGCGCCCGTCTTGGTGATGACCTGCAGGACACCTTCGTTCGCAGGGTTGCGGCCGCACGAAGTCGCGGCCGCTTGCGTGGCGCCGCCAGTCTCAGCGCCGGCCTCATCGACACCTGTTTGTCCGGTCTCGCCGAGCGATCGGCTGACGCCCGCGTCCGCGCACGTCTTGCCACCCACCATTCGGCGCCCCTCAAGGGACGCCCTACGTACCGTTCGCCATCATCTCGGAGCCTGCCCATGACCTGGGAATCCCTCGTTAGCGACGTCCACCTCGCCTTCCGTCACATTCGCAAGTCCCCCGTGTTTGCCGCGATGACTATTGCCACGCTGGCCGTGGGCATTGGCGCGAACAGCGCAATTTTTTCAGCGGTCTACGCGGCGCTCCTCACGCCGCTGCCGTACGCGGGCGCTGATCGGCTCATCGCGCTCTGGAGCGACCAGACGAAAATCGGCGATGCCAGTTATCCGATGTCGCCGGCGAACTACGACGCCTTCAAGCGGGAAACCACCACACTGTCGCAGGTCGAGGCGATGTATTCCTTCCTGGTCCCTCTGCAAGTGCCGCGCGACGACTCGTCGGAGTCGATTCAAGTCTCGACGGTCACACCCGGCATGTTTGGAATGCTCGGGCGTCAGGCGGCTTTGGGAAGAGGACTTCAAGAGGGTGATGAACAGGCCGTCGTGTTGAGCCACTCATACTGGCAGAGACGGTTTGGGGGCGACCGTTCAGTCGTCGGCCAGCCCTTCCCACGAGTCGGTGCACCACCCCTCACCATCGTCGGTGTCATGCCATCGGACTTCACGTTTCCTTACAGGTCGATGCTGGGGCCGAGCGGGTTTTCGCGCGCACAGACGGCGGACGCCTGGCGGCCGCTTACGCCGCGAACAGAAACACGGATGGTCGATGCCACTGGTCAACCCAATCGCGCGCTTCACTTCTTTTCGGTCATCGGCAGGCTGAAGGATGGCGTGCCGCTGAACCAGGCAGTGACCGAGTTGAGTGCGCTTGCCGATCGTCGGGCGCAGACATGGCCCGAGTCGAATGCAGGTTATGGAGTTACCGTCCGGCCGTTGCTGGACCAGACCGTGGGAAAGATCCGCCCCGCGCTGATTCTGCTGACGACCGGCGTAGGCGTGATTCTGTTGTTGACGTGCATCAACATCGCCAACGTGCTGCTGGCCAGGGCCAGCGGCCAACGGCGGGAGCAGTCGGTTCGCGCCGCGCTTGGCGCCTCTCGCATGCGATTGCTGCAACAGTCCCTGGTCGAGAGTGTTGTCCTGTCATGTCTAGGAGGTTTGGCCGCGATCCTGGTGGTCGTCATCGGAACCTCCGCCTTGCTGGCAATCGCCCCACCAGACCTGCCGCGAATTACCGAAGCGCGGATCACGTGGCCGATCGCCGTCTTCATCGCTGGTTTGTCGCTTGTCGTCGGACTGCTGACCGGACTCCTGCCTGCGATTTCATCCGCGCGCACCAAGCCCGAAGGCAGCCTCAGAGACTCACAGCGAAACTCCGCAAGTTCCGGGCAGCGGCTGGTCCGATCGGTGCTGGTGGTGTCCGAAGTGACGCTGGCAACGTTCCTCGCGATCGGCGCGGGACTTCTGCTTCGCAGTTTCGCCGCGGTTCTCAGCGTCAATCCTGGATTCGCCGTCGATCATGTGCTCACGTTTCAAATTGGTGTGCCGGCGCGCTACTCGGCGACACCGGCCGTCATCCAGTTTTACGATGAATTGAAATCCAGACTGTCGGCTCTGCCCGGCGTCACGAGCGTAGGTGGATCTACACGGATGCCCCTGGGCAGCACTCAGGTTTCAACGCAACTCACTGTTGAAGGACGGGCGGTTCGGCCAACCGACCTTCCGGAAGTGCAGATGCGGCGCTCGGTCCACGACTTCTTTGACACCCTGCGCATTCCCGTCATCGAGGGTCGCGTGTTCAACGACGGAGATCGCTCGGCGGGAGAGCGTCTCGCTGTGGTCAATGCCGCGCTCGTGTCCAGGGTGTTCCCCAACGAATCGCCGATTGGCAAGCGGGTCCAGATGGGCTCGAACCCGAGACCAGACGGTTGGATGCGGATTATTGGCGTGGTGGGAAGCGTCAGGCACAGCAGTCTGGAGGAAACACCTCAGCCCGAGATCTACATCAGCCACTTGCAGGGACCGCCGAGCGGACCGTTCATGGCCGTTCGCACCACTGGAGATCCTGCCGCGCTGACGGCCAGCGTTCGATCGACACTGAAGTCGATGAACGCAGACCCGCCATCCAATGTCCACACGATGGACGAACTCCGAAGAGAGTCCGTCGGCGAGCGGCGGTTCGTGTTGTGGCTCGCCGGTGGGTTCGGGGTCGTCGCGCTGCTGCTGGCCGGCATCGGTGTCTACGGTGTGATTTCTCTCGTGGTGGCGGAACGCACGAGCGAAGTCGGTGTCCGGCTCGCTCTTGGCGCCAGACCGGGGCAGGTGTGGTCGATGCTCGTCTCGCAGGCGGCTACGCTCGGCG
>JBKJJZ010000524.1:0-14524 GCA_046597705.1 Vicinamibacterales bacterium
CCCGGGCACAATGAGGCGCCCGGGTTCATCGATGTGCACGTTCATGGCCTGCTTGGCGTGGATGTGCTCGATGGTCCCGAGGCGGTCAGTGCGATCGCGCGACAGTTGCCTCAGTTCGGCGTGACCGCGTTCTGCCCCACGTCAGTCGCATGTTCGAGTGAGACACTCAATGCGTTTCTCGCATCGGTCTCCGCCGCGCGGGTCGCGGCCGAGCCGGGCGCCGCACGCGTCCTGCCCGCGCACCTCGAGAGCAGTTTCATCAATCCCGAGTACCGCGGCGCTCAGCCCCTGGAGTGGTTGCGCACCTACGAAGTGGCGGGGGGGGACGGGTCTGATTTCCACAGGCTCAGCCAAATCACTGGGAGCCTGTGGAAATCAGACCCGTCCCCCCCCTGTGGAAAACCCGTCTCGCTGGCCGACGTCGGCATCTTGACCCTGGCGCCAGAAATGCCCGGCGGCATGGACCTGATCCGCGATGCGGTCGCTGCTGGAATCCGGGTGTCGCTCGGGCACTCGGGTGCCACCTTCGACCTCGGGATCGAAGCCATCCACGCGGGCGCCAGGCACGCCACCCATCTGTTCAATAGAATGTCGCCGATGAGTCATCGCGACCCCGGCCTGGCCGGCGCCGTTCTTTCAAGCGAAGACATCGCGGCCGAAATCATCTGTGACGGAGTGCACGTCCATCCCGCTGTGGTTCGAGTGGCCATCGCGGCCAAGGGACACAGCCGGGTGATCGCCATTACCGACGGCACCGCCGCGTCGGGGCTTCCGGCTGGGGCCTGTGCCCGGCTGGGCGGCCAGACCATCACCGTCACCGCCACGCGTGATTCGGCCCGCCTGGCGGATGGCACGCTGGCCGGCAGCGTCGCCACCATGGACCAGGTATTTGCCCTGCTGGTGACCCGCGCCGGGCAGTCTCTGGTTGAGGCCGCCACCTTGTGCGCCACCACACCGGCCCGGGAAATGGGCCTGACCGGCCAGGGGGTTATCGCCCCGGGCAGCCTCGCCGACCTGGCCATCCTGACGCCCGGCCTCCGGGTGGTCCAGACCTGGGTGGGCGGTCGAACGTCCGGCCCCCCGGCCGCGTAAGAGTACGCATGCGAACACTTGCCGCGTCGAGCCTCCTGCTGTGCGCCACTTCATTGGGGGCGTGCCGAATCAACGTGGACAACCAGGGGTTCATCGAGCGCGATCAGAAGAGATTCGCGGTCGAGGGCGTGGCTGAACTGAGCCTCTCCACCTTCGATGGTGCGATCGAGGTGCGCGGGTGGGACCGGCCCGAGGTGGTCGTGGAGATCGAAAAGCGGGCCGAGGACAAGGAGGCCGTGGACAAGATCACCGTGACAGCCGAACAGACCGGCAAAAAGATTCAGATTGACGTGCGCCACTCAGGCACCCGGACCTTCATCGGCATCGGGTCTTTCACCTCTCCCAGCGCCCGCCTGATCGTCAACGCCCCGCACAAAATCAATCTCGAGGTTCGCACCGCCGATGGTTCCATCGTGGTCGAGCGGCTCGAGGGCAAGCTGGAGCTGCGCACCGCCGATGGCAGGATCCGCGCCACCGAATCGGGCGGCGACCTGCTGGCGGAGTCCGGCGATGGGTCGCTGACGCTGGAGGACGTCATGGGCCGCGTCGAAGCCCGCACCGACGATGGCGGCATCAGCGTGTCAGGCGTTCCCAGTGCCGTGCGCGCGCGTTCGGGAGACGGCTCCATCAGCTTGCGGATTCGCCGCGGCGCCGTCATGACCGAAGACTGGATGGTGGCCACGTCCGACGGGTCGATCTCCGCCGAGCTGCCCGATGACTTCAACGCCATGATCGAGGCCGATCCCGGATCCGACAGCCGCGCGCGTTCGGACCTGGCGTTGGCCGATGCGGTGGGCGGCACCCGGGAACAGCGCTCGTTGCGAGGCCGTCTCGGTGCCGGCGGCAAAGTCTTCGTCCTTCGAACCGGTGACGGTTCCATTCGACTGACTCAGTATTGATGTTCACTGTTACCAAGCGTCTCGACTTCTGCTATGGCCATCGCCTCCTGAACCACCAGGGTGTCTGCCGTCACTTGCACGGCCACAATGCGATGGTGGAAATCGACGTCACGTCAGAGACGCTGGACGAGCGCGACATGGTCGTGGACTTCACAGACATCAAGAACGTCGTCAAGGCGTGGATCGACCGCGAGTTGGATCACAAAATGATTCTGCGGCAGGATGACCCGCTGGTTGCGGTACTGCGCGCCCAGGGTGAGCCCGTCTACACAATCGAGCACAATCCCACGGCAGAGCGCCTGGCGAAATTGATTTTTGATACCGCCAGCGGCCTCGGCTTCAAAGTCTCAGCCGTGCGCCTGTGGGAAACGCCCGGGTCGTGCGCGATCTATACGCCGGCCCGTACGTAGGGCGTCCCTTCAGGGTACGTAGGGCGTCCCTTCAGGGGCGCCGCAGTAGGGCGTCCCTTCAGGGTACGTAGGGCGTCCCTTTAGGGGCGCCGCAGTTGGCGGCCCAAGCCACGACCTACAACAGCCGCCAGATCGTCGCGACGCCAAACGTCACGAGGAACGCCAGCGCCAGCGGCAGGAACGTGCCCACAGCGGTCCACTTCAGGCTCAGCGTCTCTTTGTACATCGTGATGATTGTTGTCGCGCAGGGGTTGTGCAGCAGCGAGAACAGCATCAGGTTCACGGCGGTCAACAGCGTCCACCCGTGTTGCGTCACCAGCAGCCGTTTGATCTCATCCAGCGACACATCATCGGTCATCATTCCCGTGCCGAGATACACCATGAGCAGCGTGGGGACGACGATCTCGTTTGCCGGAATCGCGATGATGTAGGCGAGCAGGATGACGCCGTCGAGGCCAATCGCGTGTCCAAGCGGATTCAGCGCGTTGGCGATGTGACGGGCAAGGCTGAGATCGCCCACCGTAATGTTGCCCAGAAGCCAGATGACCGCCCCGGCCGGTGCCGCCGTCAGAATCGCGCGCCACAACACGAACAACGTCCGATCGATGACCGACGTGTAGAGAATGCGCATGATGCCGGGCCGCCGGTAGGGGGGCAATTCAAGGGTGAACGCCGACGCTTCGCCCTTGAGCACGGTCTTTGACAGACCCCATGAGACGGCCAGCGTAAAGATCACACCGATGATGACGACCCCGACGACGGTGCCGGCCGCGGCAAACGACGCGACGCCGGCCGGAACCAGTGGCCCGACAAAAAGCGTGGCCAGCAGAATCAGCGTCGGGAAGCGGCCGTTGCACGGAACGAAGTTGTTCGTGAGGATGGCCACCAGTCGTTCGCGCGGCGAGTCGATGACGCGCGTGGCAATGATGCCTGCGGCATTGCATCCAAATCCCATCGCCATCGTCAGTGCCTGTTTCCCGTGGGCGCCGGCGCTCTTGAACAGGAAGTCCAGGTTGAATGCCACGCGCGGCAAGTAGCCCAGATCCTCGAGCATCGTGAACAGCGGGAAGAAGATCATCATCGGCGGCAGCATGACGCTGACCACCCACGCCAGGCCCCGGAAGACGCCATGCCACACGAACCCCGTCAGCCACCAGGGGGCACCTAGGGAGGTGAACAGACCCGCGGCCAGATCCTCGAACCAGAAAAATCCGGACGCCAGCATGGCCGAGGGCACGTTGGCGCCGGCCACCGTCAGCCAGAACACCACGGCCAGCAAAAACGCCATGATCGGCAGACCGAAGATCGGTGAAGTCACGATCCGATCGATGCGCTGATCGAAGTCGTACCGCGCGTGGCCTGCTTGATGCGACGCGCGCCGGGCGATTCGCTCGGCCTCGGCGTAGATCGACTTCACCGTTTCATCGCGAAACTGGCTGTTGAGAGTAGACCGCAACTCGGCGGCTCGCTGGAGTACGGCGGCGCTGGCAGCGCTCATCACTGCGCTCCCTGAAGGGCAATCTTGGCGCTGAACTTCTGCGCGGATTCCTGCTGGTTGGCCACCAGGTCGATCAGCCGGCCCGACGCCATCGCTTGTTCCACCTCCGCGTCGCCGTCGAGCAACCGAATCGCAATCCAGCGGGCGTTGGGAACTCCCGGCACGAGTGATTCGATCAGTGGCACGAGTTCGGAGATGGCGTGTTGAAACTCAGCCGTGCCGGTGATGCGCAGCGGTGACGTGACGGTTTCCCCCGATGCCACACCGGCAACCGCCTGGAGCAGGGTGCCGATGCCATCGTTGCTGCGTGCGCTAATCCCGACGGCGGGCACGCCCAGATCGCGCGAGAGGCTGCGCACGTCCACCTCGATCTGCTTGCGCTTGGCTTCGTCCATCAGATTGACGGCCACCACCACGCGATTCGTAATCTCGAGCACCTGCAGGACCAGATTCAGGTTGCGCTCGATCGCTGTGGCGTCAACCACGACGATGGTGGCGTCGGGCTGGCCGAAGAGCAGGAAGTCGCGCGCCACTTCTTCGTCGCTCGAGGCCGAGAGCAGCGAATAGGTGCCCGGCAGGTCCACGAGCTTGTAGCGGACCTTGTTGAATTCGAACGCGCCTTCAGCGCGTGTCACCGTCTTGCCGGGCCAGTTGCCGGTGTGTTGCCGCAGCCCGGTCAGCGCGTTGAACAGCGTGGACTTGCCGGTGTTGGGATTGCCGGCCAGCGCCACCACGCGATCGACGCGATCGAGCGAGACGCCCATGCGGGCAAGCTCGGTGTGGACGCTGCATGATCCGCAGTCGTGAGTGCTCATGGGTTTTGTGTGATGGGCTGCACCAGGATCTGCGAGGCCTGCTCACGGCGAAGGGCGACCAGGGTGCCGCGAATCTCGTAGGCGCGTGGGTCTCCGGCGAAGGTGCTGAGCGCCGCGCGAATCGTGGCGCCCGACGTGAAGCCGAGATCCATCAGGCGACGACGGCTGTATCCCTGGCACGCTTCGTCGAGCCCGAGGATGCTGGCGGACTGGCCCTTGGAGAGGTCTGCGAGCCGAACCGCATTTGCATGAATCGCCGAGGCCGGCGCCGCTTCCAGGAAGATATTCGCGGCCACGGCCGGTGCCAGGGTGAATTCATTTTCCCCATCGGTGAGCACCAGCCGCTCAGGCGAGGTGTCAATCACTCGAAGGGTTTGTCCCACCGAGATGCCCGCTGCTACGAGTTGCGCGTACGCCACGGGCGGCTCGTCTTCAAGGTGCACCACGCGTGCGAGTTGGTCCATCGGCCACGCGGTGGCGGAAATGCCCGCCGCCGGGGGTACGAAGCCGTCCCTGGTGGGGATCGGATCCCCGTGAGGATCGACGGCCGGGTGGCCCATGGACGCTGACAGTCGATCGGCGGCTTCGGGCGACAGATGATGTTCGCGTCGTTCGGCGGCCGCGTGAACTTGTGGCAAGGGCAGTCGCGCCTCGTCGGCGAAATATCGTTCCAGCAGCCGATGTGCCCGAATGACTTGAAGCGCGAGTCTTTCGCCTTCACGCGTGAGGTCGAACTCGGCGCCACGCGCCACGAGCAAGCCCTGCGTCTGCATGCGCGACACCAGGACGAGAGCGACATGATCCGGCACCTTCAGCGCCCCCGACAGTGAGGCGAGCGAGCCATGTCGTCCCCGATACTCAAGGTCGAACAGGTGCTTCAGCCCGTCTTCCAACCGCTGACGATCCCGCCCGGTCCGGCTCCTGACCGACCATTGGAAGGTCAGCAAAATCAAGACCGCCACAGCGATCACAGAAAGGAAGATCGTCAGAACCTGGCCCATTTCGAAGACTCATAATATCAATTTTGAGTCATCAAAACAACGTCGGGAATCTTTTCGCTCGAAAAAGATTCCCGACGTCTTTTTCTCAGGTGGCGAGGCGCACCAGGACTTTTGAGGCGGCCTTGGTCCCGATTGTGGTGTGACGGTCGGCGCCTGAACGAACGCGAACAGCGTCGGCCAGCGGGTCTCGGGACTCGATGACAATCGCGCTACCGGGCATCAGGTCGCGCTGCTCGATGAATCTGAGGAACTCCGAATCCTGATCGATGACTCGCGCAATCACCAGCTCCGTATCGAGCGGTGCGCTGAGCAGATCGAGGTAGGCCTTGTGTGAAATGGTGCCCTCGGCATTGGGAATCGGATCGCCATGAGGGTCGACTTCCGGCCGCCCCAGCATCTCGTCAATCCGGTCGATCAGCTGCTCCGAGACCGCGTGCTCCAGGCGCTCGGCCTCGTCGTGCACCTCGGCCCAGCTCATCCCCATCACCTTCACCAGGAACAACTCGATCAGCCGGTGCCGGCGCAGCACCAGCGACGCGAGCTTTTCTCCCGCGCTGGTCAGCCGCACACCCATGTACGGCTCGTAGTGCACGAGGCCCGACTCCGCCAGCGCCTTCATCATCGTCGTCGCAGTGCCCGGAACCACCCCCAGAGCGGCGGCCAGTTGCCCCATCGGCACCAGCGTCCGCTCGGTCTGCGCCATTTGCGCCAGATGGATGGTCTTGAGGTAATTCTCGACCGTCTGTGACGGAAGCATGGCTCCCATTATCGACGACAATGGCCGCGTGAGCCTGGCGCGCGCGTTTGATTCCCCTGCGGACAAGCGCCGGTACGTCCGGCGCCTCTTCGCCACCATCGCCGGGCGCTACGACCTCATCACACGGCTGCTGTCATTCGGGCTCGACCAGCGCTGGAAGGTTCGCCTGGTCGATGCCACCGGCGTCCGGGCCGGAAAGCGGGCGCTTGACCTTGCCTGCGGCACCGGCGACATCGCGATCCTGATGGCGGACAGAGGCGCAGCTGTTACTGGACTCGACATCACGCCGTCGATGCTGGCGTTGGCCCGCGCGAAGCCGAAAGGCCCGGGCGTCCGTTGGATTGCCGGAGACATGATCGCGTTGCCCTTGCCCGATCGCTCGGTGGACGTGATTACCACCGGCTACGGTCTGCGCAATGTTCCCGATCTGGCTCGAGCCCTTGCGGAAGCGCACCGCGTGCTGGCCCACGAGGGGTGCCTCGCGTCGCTGGACTTCAATCGACCCGAGTCACGCGTTGTGCGGGCGGTCTACCTGGCGTATCTCTCAGTTGTGGGTTCAGTACTGGGGTGGATGCTGCACCGCGATCCCGACACGTACCGCTACATCCCCGAGTCGATCAGGCGATACCCTGGCGCCCAGGGTGTCGCTCGTCTCATGGAGGACGCTGGCTTCGTTGACGTTCGAGTCGTCCCGGTTCTGGGTGGCCTGATGGCCATTCATCTGGCGGCTAAACGTCCAATCGCCGGGATCAAGAATGGCAGCAGGTCCGTGTCTTTGAGTTCCCCGATCGCCGTGCCCGGCGCGATTGGCACTTCTTCCACCACAACGTTGTGACGACTGACCGCCACGCTTGATCGGCCAAGGACGCGCGGCGGCCGCACGCTGGTGTCGAGCACGAACTCGATGAAGTCATCGGCCGACGCATCCGACGCGATGCGCACTGACTCAGCCGGCGTCTGCGCCTGAAACGGCAGCCTTTCGGCGCGCATGATCTGCACGGCCTGCACCACCAGCGGCCCGGCGACCTCGACGATGAACCTGGCGTAGGACGTGTGCGCGGCGTCGCCACTCTGACGGCGTTCCACGGCTTTCGCCTGGGCGCGTTCGATTTCGCGGAGGATCTGTTGCCGGAGTTCTGCCACTTCCATATGAACGATCGTACTACGTCCGCTCTGAATCGCCCTCACGAATGACGCGCACCGCGCCGGACTTGGCGAGGTCCGCGATTCGCGCTTCTTCATAACCCAGATCGACCCTGAGCACAGCGGCGGTGTGTTCGCCCAGGCGCGGGGGCGGTTGCCGCACGCTGCCGGGCGTCTCGGACAACTTCACCGGCACACCCAGCACCTGCAGCGGGCCAATGGTGGGATGGGTGACCCACTCGACCATGGCGCGCGCGATGATTTGCGGATCGGCCAGCGCGTCGGCGATCGAACGCACGGCGCCGCACGGCACGCCCGCACCGCGAAGTCGCGTGGCCCACGAAGCTGCCGTGTCGGTGACCAATGCGCGCTCCACGACCGAGCGGAGTTCGCGATAGTTCTGCACGCGATTGGCGTTCGTGGTGAATCGCGGATCAGCCGCCGCATCCGTCATGTGCGCGGCGCGACAGAACCTTTGGAACTGGTCGTCGTTCCCGACAGCCAGCACCAGCACACCTTCTGCTGTGGCAAACGTGTCATAGGGAGCGATGAGCGCGTGTTGATTGCCCAGCCGTTCCGGTGATGCCCCAGTCGCGAAAAAACGTCCGGCCTGATACGTGAGCAGGGCCGTCGTCGCATCAAGCAGGCCCAGGTCCACATGCTGGCCCCGGCCCGTCCGGCCCTTCGCGATGAGTGCGAGCAACAAGCCCTGGAAGGCGAACATGCCGGCGGCAATATCCGTGATGGCCACGCCGAGTCGCACGGCAGGGCCATCAGGCGTCCCGGTCACACTCATCAGACCGCTCTGGGCCTGAATCACCGCGTCGTATCCGGCCTCCTCACGCCGGGGCCCTGTGTGTCCGAACCCCGAGATCGAGACATAGATCAGTCCCGGGTATGTCTTGGCGAGAGTGGCATAGCCCAGTCCGCGGTCATCGAGTGTCCCGGGCCGGAAGTTTTCGACAAGCACGTCGGCGCGTCCGATCAAGGCGTCGAGAATCGCACGGCCTTCGCCGGTGGTGTAGTCGAGCGCAACGCTCTCCTTGTTCCGATTGACGCTGAGGTAGTACGCGCTTTCGCCCTCGAGAAAAGGCGGGCCCCACGCGCGCGTGTCGTCGCCGCGTTTCGGATGTTCGATCTTGATAACGCGCGCGCCCATGTCCGCCGCAAGCATCGTGCAGTAGGGGCCCGAGAGAACCCGGGTCAGGTCGAGAATCGTGATACCCGAGAGGGGGCCCGGGACAAAGGCCCCACCAGAAAAGACGTCGGGAATCTTTTTCATAAACTGTCCTCGAAAAAGATACCCGACGTCTTTTCCGCGCTTGCCACGGTCATCAGGTCCGCAAACAGCGCATACGCTGTCTTCTCGAGTCCGCCGTCGCGTTGGGTGATCACCACGCGCCCGAGGATGTCCGTGTCGATCTCCAATGCGTTGGCTTGGCCAACGAGGCTGCCCAGCGGATCATCGGCGGGAAGTGTTTCAAGTCGAACCGTGGCAGTCACGCCCGATTCGGTCCGCGTCGCCTGGCCGACGAGCTTTACACGCTGGCCATGGGCGACCGCGCTCAGGACCCGGCCGGCATCTGACGCGCTGATTCCTTCGCGCTGAACATCCTGAGGCGTGAGCCCCGCGTCCATCCACACGTTCGCCAATGCCGCCACCTTCGCGGCCGCGTCCCACCCGTCCACGTCGAGTGAAGGGTCGGCTTCAGCCACCCCCGCCGCCTGCATTCTTGCCAGCGCGGCATCAAACGCCTCGCCCTGTTCCATCGCGGTCAGGATGTGATTGGTCGTGCTGTTGATGACACCCCGAAATCCCCGGATCGAAACGCCAGGCATCGTCTCGCGCACCAGATTGAAGATCGGTATGCCATCCATCACGGCGCCTTCGAACAGGAAAAGTCGGTCTACGGCCCGGGCCTGATCGGCCAGCGCGCGATAAGCGTGTGCGACCGGTCCCTTGTTGGCACTGATGACGTGTGCACCGGCAGCCAGTGCCGCGCGAATGTGGGAAATCGCAGGCTCGCCAGACTGCACCTCCAGGGTCGTCGTCTCAATCAGCACGCGGACCTCGGCGCTGAGGGAACCGAGTTGGGCGATCAGGGTGTGTGCTGTTGGCGAGGTTGACGCTGGCGCCACCACGTCCCCGCCCGCCACCCGTTGCGCAACTCGAACGGCGTCGAGGCCCGTGTCTTCAAACAACGCTCCATGGCGCCGCGTGGCGATCCCCACAACCACGGGCTCCACGCCATTCGCATCCAGAAACGGCTTGAGTTCCTGCAGCAAGCGCACGAACCTCCGGCCGACATGGCCAAACCCGACAAGCAAGATCGCGATGCGCATTTTCCGTACAGCCGGGCATCGTGCCCGGCGTAGAGTGTATAGAGGATTCCATGACCATGCGACGCACAGCCCTTTCAGTTCTCGCGCTCTCTCTGATCGCAACCACCGTCGTGGCGACGCCTGCCCTGGCACAACCCCCGGCTCCCCCCGCTCCGGTCGTGGTGGCTTCCGGTGAACGCCAGATCAAAGTGGCGCCGGATCAGGCCTGGGTCACGATGTCGGTCGAGACACGCGATGCGAAGGCGCCAGAAGCGCGCCGGCTGGCTGCCGCGGCCATGACCACCGTCGTTGCGGCGCTCCGGAAGACGGGACTCGACTCGGACGCCATTCAGACGATCGGATTTTCTCTGCAACCCGACTACGAATACACAAACGGGCGCCAGCGCATGAAGGGCTTCATCGTCTCGAACCAGGTGCAGGTCCGCATAGACGATGTGTCGAAGGTGGCGGATGTGCTGGATGCGGCCGGCAGTCTCAGCCTTCCCACATCATCGAACGTCACGATTGGTGGACTTCGGTTCGACCTGAAGAACCGCGCCGGCGTGGAGCGCGATGCGCTGCGTGGCGCAGTGGAAGATGCGATGGCGCGTGCCAAAGCGATGGCGGCCGGCGCGGGCCTGAGCCTGGGCCGGACCGTGCGCATCGATGAGGCAGGCGGCGAGGCAATGCCGAAGTTTCGTCCTGAGCCGTACATGATGGCCCGTAGTGGCGTCGCGGATGCTGCCGTGCAAACGCCGATCGCGCCCGGCGACATTGAAATCACCGCGCGCGTCACGCTGACGATCGAAATCAAATAGGCCGGGCCCGGTCGCTGTCGTCGCTGTCGTCCAAATCGAGCAGCGGCGTCAGTTCTTCCTTCTGAACGCGCCGCATCGCCAGGCGCAAGGGCTCCGGAACGTCGATCTCTTTCGTTGAACTGACGCCGAGTTCCTTGAACCGGCGTGCGCTTGGCAGCACTTTCTGCTCGAGCGAGCCGATGAACCGATCGTAACTGTCTGCCGCCTGCTTGATGCTGGTGCCGACCCGGTCGAGATGCTCCACCATCGTGGCCAGCCGGTCGTAGAGTTCGCGCCCCAGCTGCTGAATCTCTTCGGCGTTGACGGCCAGTTGCTGCTGCTTCCAGCCGTAACTGACCGCACGCAACACCGCCATCAGTGTCATTGGGGTAGCCGGCACCACGCGCATGGTTGACGCGAATTCCAGGAGTGCTGGGTCCCGTTCGAAGGCCGCCGCCAGCAGCGGCTCGATCGGCAGGAACATCACGACGAACTCCGGCGCGGGCTGGAACTGTGTCCAGTATTCCTTGCTACCGAGCGCTCGCACATGTTCGCGCACTTGCCGCGCATGCGCCACCATCTGGCTGTCCCGCTCCCCATCGTCGCGCGCCTGCGCCGCACGCAGGTACGCGTCGATGGGCACCTTCGAGTCGATGACGATCGAGGCGTTGCCGGGGAGCCGGACGATCATGTCGGGCGTCTGTCGCGCCCCGGAGTCCGTAATCGCCTGCGGCTGCTCCTCGAAGTCGCAGTGCTCGAGCATGCCCGACATTTCGACGATACGCCGGAGCTGGACTTCGCCCCAGCGTCCGCGCGCGTTCGGCGAGCGGAGTGCCTGGGAGAGGCGTTCGGTGGTCTGGCGCAGCTGCTCCTGCGACGAGACGAGGCCGCTCAGCTGTGAGGTGACGGCCTTGTAGGAACCCTCGCGATCGCGATCGGCGGCGATGACTTGCAGTTGAACTTTGTTCAGCGTGTCGCGCATGGGCTGCAGGAGCGCCTCGGCGCGTTGCACGAAATCCGTGCGGTTGTCGCGCAAGGCGTCTTGAGAGAGTGCCGCAAACGACTCGCGCAGGCGTGCCTGGGTCTGGGCCGCAGCCTGGCGCTGCTCTTCGGCCAGCCGTCGCGACGCGTCAAGTTCTGCCGTGAGGCGGGCCTGGTCCGCGACCAGGCGCTGGCGCCCGACCAGAAACCAGATCGACGCCGCTGCGGCGCCCAGCGCCAGACCGACAAGCAAGAAAAGCAGATCCTGGGTCATGCAATTGTCTAAGTGTTGTTCTAACCTCTGGGCGTGACAGCCCCGGTCACAGCTCTCGTCGGGGCGTTCGATCGCCTTCGAGGACTGATTATGGTCCTGATGGCGATCGATCACGCGATAAAGCGCCATCCGCAGCACACCAGGCTCAGCTACCATCAGTGACATGCCATCCCCTGACGCGGTTCGTTACGGCCGGCAGGTGCTGCTGCCCGAGTTTGGCCGCGAGGGACAGCAGCGCCTGATCGATGCGCGTGTGCTGATCATCGGTCTGGGTGGCCTGGGTTCGCCGGCGGCGATGTATCTGGCAGCGGCCGGCATCGGCACGCTGGGGCTCGTCGACTACGACGTCGTGGACGAGACCAACCTGCATCGCCAGATCATTCATGGCACCGCCGACATCGGCCGATCGAAGATGACGTCGGCGGTCGAGACGATTCGCGCCATCAATCCTGACGTCCGCCTGGAACAGCACGAAGCGCCCTTTGCTGTTTCGAACGCGCGCGCGCTGGTGGACAACTACGACATCGTGATTGATGGCACCGACAATTTTCCTACGCGGTACCTGGTGAACGATGCGTGCGTGATGAGCGGCACCCCAAACGTCTATGGCAGCATCTTCCGGTTCGAAGGCCAGGCCGCCGTGTTCGCCGTACCTTCGACATTCCGGCCGGACGGCCTGAGGGGCCCGTGTTATCGCTGTCTCCATCCGGAGCCGCCGCCTGCAGGGCTCATTCCGAACTGCGCCGAAGCCGGCGTGCTGGGCGTCCTGCCCGGCATCATCGGTACGATTCAGGCCACCGAAGCGATCAAGTTGATTACCGGGATGGGTGAGCCGCTGGTGGGACGGTTGCTGTTGTACGACGCCTCGCGGATGATGTTCCGGGAGATCAGCCTGTCGCGCGATCCCGAGTGTCCCGTCTGTGGCGACGCGCCGACGATACGCACCCTGGTGGCATACGATCAGGTCTGCGACCCGATTAATGGGGAACTGGCGAAAGGGGCGGACTTGAAGGATGAAATGACGGTCGATGAACTGCAACTGTGGCGCACGTCCGGCCACCCGCACATGCTGCTGGACGTTCGCGAGCCGTTTGAGCACGCGTCAACCCGCATCGAGGGTTCGGTCCTCATCCCGATGGGCACGGTCATGAGCCAGCTGGAATCGCTTCCGAAAGATCGGCCGATCGTCGTGCAGTGCCAGTCGGGCGGCCGCAGCGCCCGCGTCACCGCGGCCCTTCGTCAGAAGGGCTTCGATGCCGTAAACCTCGCCGGCGGCATCCAGGCGTGGCGCATGGCAGGCCACCGCTGACCTCGAACCTCGAACCTCGAACCTCGAACCTTGAACGTCGACCCTCGAACAGGTAAGATGGACTAGTTCGGTCGGACATTCCGGCCTTACCCACCGAAGGCCCGCGATGTTACGGCTCTCAAAAAAGACGGACTACGCCTTACTCGCGATGCGGCATCTGGCTGCCAATTCGGACCGTGGCGCCGTTTCGGCCCGTGAACTGGCTGAGGCGTACAACATTCCGACGGAGCTTCTGGCAAAAGTGCTCCAGAAACTGGTGCGCGGCGGGCTCCTGGAGTCGCATCAGGGCATTCGTGGTGGATACGCGCTGGCGCGGCCGGCCCACACCATGTCGGTGGCCGACGTGATTCAGGCCGTGGACGGACCGTTCACGGTCACGGCGTGTTCGGAGAGCGACCACAGTTGCGACCAGTACTCGAAGTGCAACATCCGCGATCCTCTGTGGCGGATCAAGGACCGGATTGTGGCCACGCTGGCAGCGACGTCGGTGGCCGAGTTGGCCACGGAACCGCCGGCGCCCATCTCGCCCCTGGTGGCGGGCGCCGTGCCAATGCATATGGTGAAACGCACATGATTGCTGTCACGCCCATCGCCGCGGGGCAGATGCAGAAGCTCCTCGCGAAACAGGAAGCCGCGCACGGTCTGCGCGTGGGCATCAAGGCCGGCGGCTGCTCCGGCTTTGAGTACGTGTTCGAGTGGGAAGCCGCGCCCCGGCCCGACGACCTGGTCTTTGAAGGACCCGACGGCGTCCGCGTCTGGGTGGACGCGCGCAGCCACCGCCTGCTGGACGGCACGACACTCGATTACGACACGAGCCTGGTCAGCCGCGGTTTCGTGTTCCAGAACCCGAACGCCAAGCAGACGTGCGGCTGCGGCACGAGTTTTTCAACCTAGGCGCGGCTAAAGCCACGCCCTACGTACGGAAACGCATCCAGCACACGAGCACGACGCACCGCATCAGCGCACAAGAGCACAAGAGCACAGCGACTATGTCCACCTCCGAAGAAACCATCGAACAGCTCGCCACACGCGAATATAAGTACGGCTTCGAGACCATTCTCGAGTCGGACACGTTTCCGCCCGGCCTCAATGAAGATGTGGTGCGCGCGATTTCTGCGAAGAAGGGCGAGCCCGAGTGGATGCTGGAATTCCGGCTCAAGTCGTATCGCGCCTGGCACAAGATGACCGAGCCCACGTGGCACAACCTCCACATCGAGCCGATCGAC
>JBKJJZ010000464.1:0-3058 GCA_046597705.1 Vicinamibacterales bacterium
AAGCAAGTAATCTGGAAGCTTGGCACTTCCTCAGTCTCGCACCCCCGCACCCCCGCACCCTGGCACCTCCGCACCCGCAGGTATCTACCTCCACATCCCTTTTTGCGCGGCCATCTGTAATTACTGCAATTTCAATCGCGGCCTACACGACGAAAGCGTTCGCCAGCGTTATGTCGAGGCGCTGATCGCGGACATCCGCTCGTTTGCGGATCCGTCGATCTCGGCTGACACGATTTTCTTCGGCGGCGGAACCCCGTCGCTGCTGGAACCGGCAGAGCTGGGCCGCATAATCCAGGCGTGCCGCGACAGCTTTTCAGTCGCGGCTGATTGTGAAATCACCATGGAGGCGAACCCTGAGTCGTCTTCAGCGGAGAAGCTCGAGGCCTTTCGGGCCGCCGGCGCCAATCGAGTGAGCTTCGGCGTGCAATCCTTTCGCGACGAGGAGCTGCGGCGCCTGGGCCGGCTGCATTCGTCGGACACCGCGCGGATAGCGGTGGGCGCGGCCCGCGCGGCCGGCTTCGACAACCTCAGCCTGGACCTGATGATGTGGCTGCCGGGGCAGAGCACTACGGAATGGCTGGCGTCGGTGGACGCGCTGATTGAGCAACAGCCCGACCATGCATCGTTGTATTTACTGGAGATCTATCCGAATGCGCCGCTTCGCGACGAAATGGCGCGCGGCGGCTGGTCGGTCGCGCCGGACGATGATGCGGCGGCGATGTATCTCGAGGGCTTGGAGCGGCTCGATCGCGCGGGGTTCGAGCAGTATGAAATTTCGAATGTCGCCAGAACGGCGTTGCGCCGCTCGCGTCACAACTTAAAATACTGGCAGGAAGGTGAGTGGTTGGCGTTTGGCTGCGGCGCTCACGCCACGTTCAAGGGCGAGCGCTGGCGAACGCTGACATCGACGACCGAATATATCGATCGGGTGACTGCTGGAGCGGATGTTCGCCTCGATCGCCGGGAGCTGGAGCCGGACGAACGGCTCGAAGAAGCGTTGTTCTTGGGCCTGCGATTGACCGATGGTTTAGACCTCGAAGCCATGCGTCAGCGACACGGTATTGATATCTGGATGCGTTACGGTCAAGACTTAGCTCCTTGTGTGACGGCAGGATTGCTGCGTCATGAGCCAGGGCGCCGGTTGGCCCTGACCAGGGATGGCATGCTTCTGGCTAACGAAGTAATGGCGGTTTTCGTCGGTGGAACAGTACGGTAAATTAGCGAACTTTCGTTTGAAGGAGGCAGAGAAATGCGTCGAGGATTCCAGGTGTTTGTGTCGGGGATTGTGCTGGCGGGGCTCATGCTGGCTGGGGCAGACGTGGCATCGGCGCAAGAGCCGGCGAAAGAGCCGGCCAAGCCCGTCCTCACGCTGGATGGCGAGGCGGCCATTGTCATCTTGCTGATTAAGCCGGATAAGACGGCCGACTTCGAGGCGGTCCTTGCGAAATACAGGGAAGCCTTTGCCAAGGGCGACAACCCGAAGCGCAAAGAACAGATCGCTGCAATGACGTTCCTCAAGTCACCGACGCCAGTTGGTGGCAACATCGCTTACATTTTCCGGGTTGAAACGGTGGTGAAGGACGAGGAATACGACATCACTCGCATCATTTACGAAGTATTCCCGTCAGAAGCGACCGACATGTTCAACAAGTACAAGGAAGCCTACGCGGGGCGACAAATTATTCCACTCAACAAGATTCCGTAACCCTGGACCCTGCGTCCCGGGGCTTGCGCTCCGGGACGCGCCTTCCCTTGAATCTGTTCCTCGCCTCGCTGCTGTCGCTGGCGCAAGTCGCCACCCCTGCTTCGTCCGCGTCTCCCGTTTCGCAGAACGCATCGCCCGCTGCGCCGCAGAACGCGACGCCGCCCAAGCCGATCGTGGCGCCGAGTCCCGATCCGGCATCCGTGCATTTTCTTGGGAATGCCGGGTTGCTGCTGGTCGCGATCAAACCGGCGTCAGCCGCGGATTACGAGGAAGTGATGCGCGCGTTGCAGGGACAGATGGCCAGGCAGACCGATCCGATCAAGCTGGCCGCGGCCAGGAGCTGGCGGGTGTTCAAGGCGGAGGAGAAGGATGCGAAGGGTAACCACCTCTACATCCACGTGATGCTGCCGGCGGTGACCGGGTTCGATTACCGGCCGTCGCTGCTGCTCGATGAGCTTGTCAAGGACGTCGCGCCGGAATTGCTCTCGAAATACCAGGACGCGTTCGCGATGCCGCCCAGCAAACTCAACCTGACGGAGTTCGCCAACATGGCGGTGGCGCCCTTACCGCTGCCCGAAGTGAAGAAGCCCGGCGTTCGTCACTGACCGCCCGACGGCCTGACTGCCTGACGGCCTAGAACTTCAGGTTAGCCCCGACGTAAAAGCGCTGATACGTGTCGTGAATCGGCGAGCCCTGCAGCCTGAAAATCCGATAATCCACCCGCACTCGAACCGGCCCAAGCAGCTTGATCTTGGCGCCGCCGCCGATGTTGGTGCCGAAATGCTTTTCCTCGGCGTCTCCCAGGGTCTCCTGGTATCCCTCCACGCCGACGGTTCCATAAAACTGCGTGCCCAGCACTTCGATCGGCGTCTGCACAAGGACGTTGCCTGAATAGGTCTTGAGCCCGGTCAGCTGCTCGAAACTGTCCTCGGACAGGTCTGCGTATTCAAACTCGAAGCCGACGATCAGCAGTCCGACTCCCACACCGAAACCCTTCACGGCGTGGTTGTTTGGGGTGGGCGAGAGGCCGAGAAAGGCCGTGATATCGGCGCGCGCGGGCGACGCGGATGCGGCAAGAAGTGCCAACGTGAGTGTCAGAACCGTTGCAATGTAACGTGGTCCGCAGGATCCCAGGGTCATTTCGCCTCCGATGCTATGATCTCATAGCAATCCTGCAATCGGTACACCACTGCGGAAGGCACGGAATTCGCAGTGGAGCCCTGTAAGTCTTCACAAACTGTCCGGAGGAGGATACAGATGGTTCCCCGACGTTGGATCGCACGTCTCGCCATTCTCGTGGCGCTACCCGTCAGCCTGCAGGCCGACACCCTCTATCTGCGCGACGGCACGCGG
>JBKJJZ010000055.1:0-3498 GCA_046597705.1 Vicinamibacterales bacterium
ACGTATGCCATCGGCACTTCGCCCCGGCGCGGATCTGGAACGCCGACGACCGCCACCTCGGTGACACCAGGCTGTTCCAGCAGCAGTTCCTCGATCTCGCGCGGATAGATGTTGAAGCCGCCGGAGATGATGAGGTCCGAACTGCGGCCCCGCATGGTGAAGTAGCCGTCTACCGAACGCTCGGCCAGATCGCCGGAGCGGAACCAGCCGTCCCGGAATGCCGCTGTGGTCGCGTCGGGATTATTCCAGTAGCCGGAAAACACGTTGGGGCCGCGAAGCTCCACTTCTCCGATCGTGCCGTCCCCAACGGAAACGCCGTCGTGGTCAACGATTCGGACCGACACGCCAGGCATCGGGAGGCCCACCGTGCCCGCGCGACGTTCGCCGGCGTACGGGTTGCCGATATTCATCAGCGTTTCGCTCATGCCGTAGCGCTCCAGAATCGTGTGCCCGAACTTCACCCTGAAGGCCTCGAGCACGGCGGCCGGCAATGGTGCGGAGCCCGAAACGAACAGCCTCATGGTCCGTCCGATGCGCATGGCCGTGGCGTCATCCAACTCCAGCAGCCGCACATACATCGTCGGCACGCCGAAGAAGACCGTCGGCTGAAAGGCATCGAACTGGGCCGCGATGCGTGTGGCATCGAAGCGATCGACCAGCCGCATGCGGCATCCGCACGCGAGCCAGCCAACCACGCCGTTTCCGAGACCGTGGACATGAAACAGCGGAAGCACACCGAGATACCGATCGGCGGCCGTCATCGCCCAGGCACTCACCAGGTTCATCGCATTCGCAGCAAAGTTCTTGTGCGAGAGCACCGCGCCCTTTGATCGACCGGTCGTACCGGATGTATAGACGAGCGCGGCGGGGTTTTCACCCGCGCCGCTGCTCCTGTTGCCAAAGCGGAAACGCCCTGTTGTTCCGCTGGCTGCCGCCTGGAGCGACAGCTCCGTCAGTTCGACGGTTTGCACGGGCGGAGGAAAGTTCCATCGCAGGTCAACGGTCGTCACACACAATGCGGGTGCAGAGTCAGTTACGATGTGCTGTACCTCGCGCTCTTTGTAGAGGACATTGACGGGCACGAAGATCACGCCTCGTCGCACGCACGCCAGAAAAATGTCGAGAAACTCAACGCTGTTCGGCAGCTGCACGAGCAGCCGGTCTCCTGCGACGAGTCCTCGCGCCTCCAGAGCCTTGGCCATGCGTTCGGCGCGCTCGTCCACTTCGCCGAACGTGAACTGCTGCACGTGGCCGTCGGGGCCTTCGTACTCGAGCCCAATGACATCACGCCGGCCTTCAAACGACAGGCTGAACAGGTCGGTGAGTTGCATGGCGGCGGTCATTGTATGCCGCCACCGCCCCCAGACGATGCTTATGACAGTAGTGCCAGCAGTTGGTCCAGATCGACGGCCCGCACGCCGGGTCGCAGCGCCGTGGAGCGAGGCGAGGTGGCCAATGTCCGGTGCACCAGGAGCGATGTCTGGCGGGCAGCTTTCATCGCCGCAACCAGGCGCACCAGAGAGTCAGCCATCCGGGGCACGGGCGTCCGTGACGCCTTGGCCTCGATCAGGAACAGGCCGGAGCGATGGGGCACCACGAAATCAACTTCGAGTCCCTGATGATCCCGGAAGTAGTAGAGCTCCGGCCGCCCGCCCATGTTGATCTGCTGCTTGGCGATTTCGCTCGCCACGAACCCTTCGAAGAGGCCGCCGAGAAACGGCGAGTGCTCCAACGCCCGGGCAGACTCGATCCCCAAAAGGTGGCACGCCAGTCCCGAGTCGACGAAATACAGCTTCGGCGTCTTGACCAGCCGCTTGCCGAAGTTCTTGAAATACGGGGGGACCAGCAGGATCTGGCCCGTGACCTCCAGGACGCTCAGCCACTGGGTGATGGTCGGCACCGAGACGCCGAGCGGCGCGGCCAGCGCGGTCTTGTTCAACATCTGACCATTGAGGCTGGCGACGAGCGCAACGAAGCGGCGAAACGTCGAGAGGTCCCGCACGCTCGTCACCGCGCGCACGTCGCGCTCCAGGTATGACTGGACGTACGAACGCAACCACAGGTCAGCCGTTGCGGGCCGCGCGATGACTTCCGGAAAACCGCCACGATACAACGACACCTTCGGCGATTCGGCCGTGGACAACGGCCACAGATGGAGGATGGCGGCCCGGCCCGCCATGGACTCGGTGACACCGTCCATGAGCGGCGCCTCCTGCGACCCCGTCAGAAACCACTGCCCTCGCCTGCGCGGCTCGGCATCGATTCGCGCGCGCACGTAACTGAAGATCTCGGGGACGTGCTGGACCTCGTCGAGGATCACCGGCAGGCGCAGGTCCGCGAGGAAACCCCTCGGGTCCGCGCGGAATCTGGCGACAACGTCAGGGTCCTCCAGCAGATGGTAGGTGGCATCGGGCCGAATCGAACGTAGCAGCGTGGTCTTACCCGAGCGGCGCGGACCGGTCAGCAGGACGGCACCAAACGCGCGCGCGGCCCGCTCCACCTGGGCCGCCAAGGCCCTGGCGATGTAGGACATGTTGATAATTCTAAACTACTACATTATAATTCTCAACATGCGGCGCCCGTCTGTTTGCCAGCGCCGGCGATCATCGCGGCAGCAATATCGGCCGCGATGGCGCGTTCGACAGGTCCCAGCTCGTTTGATACACAAGCCGCGCGACCTTCTCCATCTTCACGTAGTTGATCCGCTCGGGCCGATCCTGCGGCGTGTGGTAATCGAGGTGCAAGCCGGTGAAGACCCACACGCCGGGCACGCCATGTTGGATGAAGGGCCATTGGTCACTGCGGCGCATCAACTGCGAGGCGTTGTTGTCATAGCGGTACCGAATCTCCAGCTTCTGGCCTTCGTTCGCGGCATCGAGTGCCCGCTTCAGATCCGGACTGCGCACGCTGCCGAGAATATTCAGGGCGTTCGCGTTGGACTCGGCCGTCTGCGGCTCGAGGCCATTGAATCGCCCGCCTCCGCCACCACCACCGCGTCCCGGTTGCGGAGCGCCCGCGGTGCCCGCCGGTACTGCAGCCGGCGGCGCCGCTGCCGGCACTTCCTCGTTCCTGCCGATCATGTCCATGTTCAGGACGGCGACGATGTTGGCCAGCGGCACGGTCGGGGTCTCGGTATACGCCCAGGCGCCGAGCAGGCCGCGTTCCTCTGAGTTGAACTGCGCGAACAGGATCGATCGCCTGGGCCGGCGGCCCTGGGCTGCCGCCGCCACGTACGCTTCCGCGATCTCGAGCACCGCCACCGTCCCCGACCCATCGTCATCCGCTCCGTTCATGATCTGGGTGCCGTTCACACCGTCGTGATCGAAGTGCGCCGACACCACCACCCATTCGTTCTTGAGCTGGGGATCGCTGCCTTCGATCATCGCGAGCACGTTGCGGTCGGGGATCGCGGTGCGACTCACGCTGGTGGTGAGATGAACCTGCGCGCCCGGCAACTCGATGGGCGTGATGGCCTTGCCGGTGTCGGCGGCCCTGGAC
>JBKJJZ010000059.1:0-3433 GCA_046597705.1 Vicinamibacterales bacterium
GTGAATCTGCATCGCCTCGCCAGCCGGAGCGCCCTTGCGGGCATGCCAGGCGCCCGACACGCTGGCGATGCACAGTGAGGAGTATTGCGCGAGCTTGTTGCTTCTCGACAGCAGCACGATGCGGTAATCGTGTGACTCCAGCACGTGCTGGAGGACGACCTCGCTCTGCGGCAGAAGCAACTTGAACCCGACGACGTCCCCGTACGCGAAAGACCTGCGCTCGATCTCCGACAGAAAACTAATGGGATCACGATCCCGCTCTGCGACCGTGTGCGGCAGATTCAATAGGGGGCGATGCGCCATTCCGATGCTTTTCCGGCTGAACACTTCGCGGTGACAGACGACGTTCCGGCATTGCCGCAGCAAGGAGCACAGGGCGGTCGATCCGGAACGAGCGGTCGAAAGCACGCAGAATTTTCCGGTCGTCATCTCGGTACGACTCCGTGCATGCCGCCGAAGATCCCCTTCAATTTGAAGGCGTCGAACGTGGCCCAATAGAGGGACCATAATTCGCGCAAGAGGCCCTCCGGAGTCGTCCCGCCCAGCAATGCCACTTTGTCTTCCAGTTCGCGCGCCCGAGCCGTCTTCTCCGCAAGCTTCGGCTCAGCCGACTGCCATTTTTCGGCCGCATCGTCCACGCCACACCATCGCTGGACGAGTGGGTCGGCGTGCATGCGGCTGAACATCCATTGCGACACCCCCTGGCGCTCGCATCGGCGGCAGAATTCATCGTAGGTCACGGCCCGGTTCATATGCTGGACGGCGCCACGGCGGAACACGACCTTCAGTCCAAACTTTGAGAGGCGATAGCCCAGTTCGATGTCTTCGGAACCGAATCGGAACTCGGGCCGGAACAGACCTCGCCTGGTCAACAGGGCCGTCTTGCAGGAACTGCGACCGCCCCAGAAGTAGGTGTAATCGAGAATCTGGCCATCCGCGAGGCCGTCGTAGGCGAACAGGTAGTGGCCCACATCTGTGACGAACCGCATCACGGGCGTCACGTCCAGTGTTGGAGCCCATCGAGTGAATCCAAGCACCGCCACCTGCTCATCCGGGTAATCCTGGTGGGCGCGCAGGTGTTCCGCGACCAGTTCTTTGTCAGCCACGTCGTCATCATCGAAAAACAGCACGAGAGGCGTGGTTGCCTGGCGCACGCCTTCGTTCTTCGCGGCCGAGATGCCGGATTGCTCAATGCGGACATGCCGAAGGCGCAGGCGCGATGTGAAGGCGTCGCACACCTGCTCGGTCTCATCCGTCGAACCGTCATTGATCACGATGACGTTGAACGCGTCGGAGCCGGCGCTCTGATTGGCGAGGCTCTCGAGCGACGGTCGCAGCAGTGCCGCCCGGTTGAACGTCGGGATGATGACGCTCATGGCCGGCCCATCGGACGCTCGCGACGCTCGTCGTTCCCGCACCACTTCGGGCGCTGGTACGACCGGCGTCTCCGGCGTTCCAACTCGGTGGAGGGTCTGGCGCAGGTCGAAAATGACGCAGGCCTGCTCGTCCCACATGAGGCAGGCGAAGCGGTCTTCGAGATATTCGTCGAAGTCGCGATAATGCTCGAACCACCACAGGGCGGTGGTGGGAAACAGCAGATAATCTGCCCCCTTCGAGCGGACCGCTTTGAGTTGTTCGATGGCCTGGGCGCTGTCGCCTGGGTAGAAGCCCGCGTACTCGCCGGCCTCGGTCTGGGGAAAGTGCCAACCAGTACGGCCGTCGAGTTCCAGAAGCGTGGAATCCCCCTTGCTGACTACCGCGACCGTTGAGCCCGGCGGCACATGCGCGTTGACGGCAAGGCGAACGCACAGTTGCAGCTCAGAGTACTGCTCCGCCGGCATGGACGTGTGTTGTCGGGCGCTCTTCGCCGTGACCAGAAGCATGTCCTTCGGATGCCTCAGGAGCGCGGCGGCCGTGGCCTCTTTGAAGCGGCGCCGAGCCACGTCGGTGCTTCGGTGCGCCACCATGTGCTCACGGCCCGCGCGGGCCAGCCGTTGCCAGAGTGCGGCATCGGTCAGCAGGGTCGTGATTGAACGGGCGAATGTGGCCGCGTCGTCGGCCACCAGAAGGTGTTGGCCGTGTTCGAGGGCGAGACCCTCAATCCCCACCGTGGTTGACACGGTCGGTGTGCCAATCGACAGTGCCTGAATCATCTTTCGTTTCGTGCCGGCTCCGTAACGCAAAGGCACGAGCGACAGTCTGGCCCGTTCGAGGTACGGTTCCACCATCGGCACCCACCCCACCATCTGAACGCCCGGCACGCCCTGACCGAGGTTGCGCAGCGCCGGCGATAATCCGTTGCCCACGATGCGTATGGGATGTTCGTCGAGCAGCGCAGGATCTAGTTGCGGCACGATGGCTTCGCACAGGAACTGCAGAGCGTCGGCGTTGGGCGGGTGCTCGAAGTTTCCCACAAACACCATTCCGCGTCTTTGATCGAACCCTTCCGGCGCTGCGGGGTAGTCTTCGCAATCCGGCACCATTCGCGCCAGGTCCGGATCGGCTGTCAGGTCGTTCACCAGATCCGCTTCCTTTTCCGAGACGGTCAGCACCAGATCGGCGGCGCCATAGACGTTCAATTCCATGAACGTCTCATAGCCGTAGTTCGCGTCAAGCCTGTGCGGCCCCGGCGTCGACGAGAACAGACGTCGCGCGTGGCGGACGAAGTGCAGGTCCATCGAATCCACGATGATCCGGGTGTCCGGCGAGAGGCGCCGAATGTTGTTCATGATCGGTTCGGCGACGTGCCAGAAACCGAGAATGGCAAGATCCACCGGCGCGGTGACGAACAGTTGCTCCAGCGTGGCCTCGTCGTACGGACAGACGGCCACGCCGCGCTGTCGCAGCCAGTTGCCGTGCCGGTCGAGATGTTTCGGATTGACCGCTGAGACCGTGACTTGCCAGCCGTCGTCGAGCAGAAAGTCCACCAGGTGATAAACACGGCGCGACGCGCTGTCGAGATCAGGCTGCGGGAGGTAGTACGAGCAGACGAGCGCCCGCCTGGGCTTCGCCGCCTGCTTCATGGCACGCGCTCCTCCGAACGCCATCGCGCCACGAACGCGGCAGGGGGCTCGGTGATGGGGGAGGCCGCCTGCAGTCGGACCACACACGCGTCAGGTTGGAACCACACGTCGTGCCCGCGTTGCTTAAGCCGGAGGCAGTAGTCAGCGGCGGCATATGCGGGCGACTCGAAGCGATCGTCGAATCCGCCCAGTTGCGTGAACAGGTTGCGTCTGGTGGCCAGGAGCGCCGGTGAACACCAATCGACTTGGCGAACGACATCGAGGGCCGAACCAACGCCGCATTCCTCTTCGCCGATGCTGCGAATCACGCCGGCCGCGCAAATCAGGCCACCACCGTGTTCCAGCCGGCCATCCGGTTCGAGAATCTTGCCACCCGCCGCGCCGGCCTGCGGCCGGTCACGGAATAACCG
>JBKJJZ010000120.1:0-2703 GCA_046597705.1 Vicinamibacterales bacterium
GCTGCCCGAGCCGCTCGTGCCTTCGACGGCCGAAGTCGAGCGAACTGGCCAATCGCTGTTGTCGGTGACAAACCGCTCGCCCACGACCCTGGTGCGCAGCCCTACGCCGCTAGCCCCGGGCAGCGCGGACCCCGCGGCCTCTGGTCTCGGCACCTACGAGGGCATTCCGCCGGTCAAGGGTCGACCCATCGACGCCAATATCGAGGGGATGCCGGTTCCCGCCTTCATCAACGAGTTCTTCGGAACGCTGCTCGACGTCAGCTTCCAGATGGATCCGGACGTGGCCAAGATGGCCGACCTGGTCACCTTGCGCACGTCCGGACCACAGTCCCCGCCGGAGTTCTACCGGCTGGCAACACAGGTGCTGCGCACCTACGGCGTCGCCACGCGTTACGAGAGCGGCCGCGTGCGGTTTTCCATCGCGGCGAAAGGCGACACCTATGAGCCGCCACTGTTCCTGAGCGGCCGCGCGCTGCCCAACGTGCCAATCACCCATCGCCCGATCTTCCAACTGGTGGAGTTGCAGTCGGTTCGTACCGCGGACGTCAGCCAGTGGCTGAAGGTGGCGTTCAAGACCGAGGGCCTGGAAATCCAGGACGACCTCAACCGTAACGCCGTGGTGCTCTACGGAAAGCCCGACGTTGTCGGACAGGCGGTGGCCGCCATCCGCGTGCTCGACCGTCCTTATATGCGCGGCCGCGTGAGCACCCGACTCGAGCCGGCCTTTGTCTCCGCCGATGAACTGGCCAAGCGATTGGTCGACGTTCTGACCACCAAAGGCTATGGTGCTTCCCTGCACGTCGGCTCCGGCGTCGTGCAAGCCGCCGCCGTCGTCGTGCTGCCCCTGGCAGCCGCGAACACCGTGCTGATCTTCGCCTCCGATTCTGCTGTACTCGAGCATGCCGTGGACTGGGCGCGCACGATCGACCGGCCCAATCCGACGGGTGGCAACAACAGCCTGTTCTACTACGTGGCGCAGAACACCCGCGCGAAGGACATCGCCGACACGCTCAACGGCATCCGCACGGCCGATGCGCAGCTGAACCCGTCGAACATCGTTGCAACGCCGCCCGTGCCCGGCGCCGCGCCGATTGCCGCGGCGACAACGTCCACGGGCACCGGCAGCCTGTCCAGCGGCAGGCTGCTCATCGATGAGCCACGCAACGCACTGATCTTCCAGGGCGCGGCGTCGGACTGGGGCAGGCTGCTGCCCCTGATCCGCCAGATGGACAAGGCCGCGCGCCAGGTGCTGATCGAGGTGACGATTGCCGAAGTCAGCCTGGATGACAACGAGGAGTTCGGCGTCTCCTGGCTGGCCAAGAACGACATCGGCCGCTTCGGCGGCAGGGTGACGTCGGGAACCATCTCCGGCGGCGCGTTCGCTGGCCTGACCTACCTGCTGGACGTCGCCGGGCAGACCCGCGCGCAACTCAAGGCCTTCGCCGAAGACAACCGCGTGACCGTCCTTTCCACGCCGAGGCTGATGGTGAAGAGTGGCGCGGAAGCGAACATCGACGTCGGTACCGAGATCGCGATCGTATCGGCGCAATCGGCGTCGCCGCAGCAGACCGAAGGTACCTCGAACATCCTGCAGTCGATCCAGTATCGCAAGACCGGAATCATCCTGAACATCAAACCGATCATCTACTCCGATGACCGCGTCGACCTGGAGATCAGCCAGGAAGTCAGCGAGGCCCTGCCGCTGTCGGCCGATGCCGCCGTGCAGTCGCCGTCGATCTTCAACCGGTCGGTCAGCACCAGCCTCAGCCTGCGCGATGGCAGCTCGATCCTGATCGGCGGTCTGATGTCGTCCCGGGTGACCAACTCCGATGCCGGCGTGCCGCTGCTCAAGGACATCCCGATCCTGGGCAACGCATTCAAGTCGAACGCCAAGCGCAGGAACAAGACGGAACTGGTCCTGATGATCGTTCCGTACATCGTCGAATCGGACGAAGAAGCCAAGGAGCTGACCCGCGCCCTCGGCCAACGCCTGGAACTGATCGAACTGCCCTTGATTCCGCCCGCGTCCATACCCGTGCCCGCGTCCGTTCCCATGCGCGAGCCCGAACCCGCCACATTGATCCTCCCGGAACCTCGCGGCCAATAGAAAGGCAGAACGCGCATGGTGCCCGCCAAGGCGGTGCTGATTCTCGGGATGCATCGCAGCGGCACGTCCGCAGTCACGCGCGTGCTCAATGTGCTGGGTGTCGAGTTGGGTTCGCACCTGATGCAACCCGGCAAGGACAACCCCTCGGGATTCTGGGAACACCAGGACGTGGTCGCCATCCATGAGAGATTGCTCCACGGGCTCGACATGGCTTGGGACGACCCGCGGCCGATGCCATCGGGATGGCTTGATAGCGCGGCCGCCGCCGACGCGCGCGCAGCAATCGCCGACCTCGTTAAGCGGGAATTCGGCGGGTCCCGCCTTTGGGGCGTGAAGGATCCGCGCCTGTGTCGCCTGGTGCCGTTGTGGACGCGGGTGCTGGGCGATCTCGGAATCGAAGCGAGGGCCTTGCTGGTCAGCCGCCATCCGCTCGAGGTAGCCAATTCACTCGTTCATCGCAACGAGCTGCCCGGCGCTGTCGGCCAGTTTCTCTGGGCGCGCTACCTGGTCGACGCTGAGCGCGACTCGCGCGACATGCCCCGCTGCCTGGTGTCCTTCGACGGGTTGTTGAAGGATTGGCGCGGCACCGTCGCGCG
>JBKJJZ010000143.1:0-5871 GCA_046597705.1 Vicinamibacterales bacterium
CCTATAACCACAACGGCCTGATGAAGATGTACGAGACGCAGTCGGGTCGTGACCTGTCTTCGCCCCAGCCCCCCGGGCCGACTCCGACTCTGCTGACGCCCGGTGGTGCGGCCGGCACCACTCCGCCTCCTGCCGCAGGCGCAGGCCGGGGCGGCGGGCGCGCCGGCGGCGGCCGGGGAGGCACACCGGATGCGGGTGCAGCAGGGCAGGGAGCGGGACGTGGTGCTCCGCCGGCAGTGGGTCGCGCTGGAGGCGGGGCGCCCGGCGGCGCTGCTCGCGGTGTGCCGACCGGCGCGGGCGGCGGTCAACCGCGCGAGTGGTATCGCGGGCTGCCAGTTCCGCCCGACGCGGTGGCGAATTTCACGCGCCGCAACAACACGAACTACATGGAGACTGGCGTGCTGTCGGCGCTGCAGCTGACGTCCATGTTTCCGAACCTGGTGCTCGAGAACTTCTACACCAAGACGGCCAACTCGATCCGTCGCGGCCTCGACAGTCCGCCGCACGCGTACGTCATCCCCGTCCAGCGTGACATGACGCGGGTCGCTGAGTTGATCCGCATCATGGGCATTCAGGGCATCGAAGTGAGTCAGGCGGCCGCGCAGTTCAAGCTCGGCGACCAGACGTATCCGGCCGGGTCGTACATCGTGAAGGCGGGCCAGCCCTACTGGAACCTGGCGAAAAACCTCTTCGAAAAGCAGGACTATCCGGACGAGCGCCTCTCCACCTATGACGACTCAGGCTGGACGATGGGCCCGGCGATGGGCGTGGATGTGGTGGAGGTCAACAACAAGGCCGTGCTGGAAGTGAGCACCAAGCTCGTGAAATCGTCCACCCACACGGCAAAGATTATGGGGTCGGGCACGGCCGGCATCGCCGTCGCGCACCTGGGCTCCAACAACATGGTGTCGTTCCGGTATGCGCTCAAGAACGTCCCGATGAAGATCGCGAACGCCACCTTCACCGCGTCCGGCCAGGAGTTCCCCGCCGGCTCGTTCATCGTGTCGTCGGCATCCGACATCCCCGCCGTGCGCGCCGCGGTGGAGAAGTACGGTCTCACCGCTGCCACGCTGTCCTCGATCCCCACCGTGGCCACGCACGACGCGGATGTGCCGCGGGTGGCGATCTACTCCACGTGGGGCGGCACGCAGGAACTGGGCTGGTACCGGCACGCGTTCGATCAGTTCGGCGTCCCCTTCGATCTCATCTACAAGGAACGCGTCGTGAAAGGCAACCTGAAGGCCGATTACGACGTGATCCTGATGGCGTTCCAGAACGTCAACCGCCAGTCAGTGATGCAGCCGGCGGCAGGACGGCCGGTGCCGTACATGAAGTCCGACAAATACAAGTTCCTCGGCCTGTATGGCGAGTCACCAGACATCACGGGCGGCTTCGGGCAGGTCGGCGTTGACGCCTTCGCGGCATTCCTCGAAGCCGGCGGCACGCTCATCGCCGCGCATAACGCCGTGCGCTTCCCGATTGAATTTGGGTTTGCGCGCACCGTGGACACCGATCAGGTCCAGGGCATCACGGCCCAGCGCCCGCTCATCACGGCCGACATCTCAAAGTCCGACCATCCCGTGTTCTACGGCTACGCGGGCAAGAGCTTCCCCGTGAAGTACGTGAACGGCCCGTTCCTCCGCGTAGGCGTATCGGATCAGGACAACGTGCTGGCGAAGTACACCGGTGGCGAGGCTTCCGTCATCTCAGGCTTGATGACGGGTTCGGACAACCTGGCGAACCGCGCGCTGGCCGTGGACATCTTCGGCGCGCGCAACGGCAAGGGCCGCGTCCTGCTGTTCGCCAACAACCCGATCTATCGATGGCAAAACCACGGCGAGTTCAACATGATTTTCAACTCGATCGTGAATTGGAACGACAAGTAACGGTTCGAGGTTCGAGGTTCGAGGTTCGAGGTTCGAGGTGAAAGTCAGCGACGCGGCGCCGGTGTCTATGTCGCGGTCTTGCTCACGTATGCGAGTCGCGCCTTGCAGCGCGCGCCTTCTTCAGCGTCGCATCCGCAATCGCCGTCGTCCTTGACGGCGCCACAGTCCTGGCAGACCAGCCGCGCGTGACACAACACGTGATCGGCGCCGTACGGGCGGCCCCACATGTTGGTTTCCTTAAATGTCAGAGTGTCGGTGTTTGTGACCTCACGCTTCCAGTTATGGTGAGGCCACTCCAGATTGAGAACGTGCCTGGTGCAGCTCATGACTGCCTCCTCTCCAAGAGAAACCCATCTCAAGCGAGTCTGCGCCTCTGCAACCGGGTCGTCAATTGCGACAGAATCAGTCGGCCTCCCGGTGGGCTCAGGGTCGCGGCGGCCCGTATTTTTCCGTGCCGGGCGCGTACCGGGCTCGCTACAATTCCTCCAACCGACCCTTGGAGGTATCTATGCGTTTCCGGATGATTCTGCTCGTTGCGCTGCTGGCTGTCACCGCGCCCCTGTCGGCCCAGTTGGAAAACGTGGGCTCGCTGTCGTTTCCTACGTCAGCGAAACCGGAGGCGCAGCGCCACTTCCTGCGCGGCGTCGCCATTCTGCACAGCTTCGGGTGGAAACAGGCGATTGCCGAGTTCATGCTCGCGCAGAAGGCCGCGCCGGACTTCCCGCTCGCGTACTGGGGCGAAACGCTTTGCTACAACCATCCGTTGAACGCCGAGGCAGATTCGGGCAACCCGCGCGCGGTGCTCGCGCGCCTGGGAGCGACTCCAGCGGCCCGGCTCGCTAAAGCGCCGAGTCCGCGAGAACAGGGTTTCCTCCAGGCCGTCGAAGCGCTCTGGGGCGAGGGCGAGTGGCGTGCGCGACGCGTTGCGTACATGCGTGCCATGGAGCGCCTCCACACGGCGTTTCCGGCTGATGACGAAGTCACCACGTTTTATGCGCTGTCGCTCTTGAGCGCGGCACGCGCACAGGACGACAGTACGTTCCGCCCGGAAGTCAAAGCCGGCGCTCTCGCCATGGACGTGGTCCGTCGCAACCCCAACCATCCCGGCGCCACGCACTACATCATTCACGCCTTCGACGACCCCGTGCACGCGCCGCTCGCCCTCGACTCGGCGTTCCTCTACGCGAAGATCGTTCCGGCCGTCTCGCACGCGGTCCACATGCCGACGCACATCTTCATTCAGCACGGCATGTGGAAGGAGGTGGCGCATCAGAACATCCGCGCGTTCAACATCGCGAAGGACCTGTGGCAGCCAGGCGATTCGCCCAGCGACATGGCGCACTCAGGCGACTGGGGACAGTACGGATTTCTGCAGCTTGGCGACTACGCAGGCGCCCGCGACCGCATTCAGGCCTTCGAGCTCATGGCCGTCACCACCAAGCACGCTCGCGCTACCTCGGGCCTCGCGCTCGTCCGCGCCCGCTACATTGTCGAAACCGAGGAATGGGCGGTGCAGGAGGTAGCGGAGTCCGCTTCGAGCGCGACGGTTTTCGCGAACGGACTGAGCGCGGTTGCGAAGGGCGATGCGGCGACCGCAGAGAAGATGCTGGCGCGGTTGGCGGTCAACGCGAAGATGGGTGTCGCAGAGGCCGGGGGCGCCCACGCGGACCACGGCGCCGCGCCCGTGACTGCCCCAGCCACAACAACGCTGTCAGAGGGTGACAAGGGCGCGCGAGTGATGGCCCTGGAGTTGGGCGCCCGCATCGCCGAGTCTCAGGGCGACCGCGAGAAGGCCATCAGGATGCTGCGCGAGGCGGTCACGACCGAGGACAGCATGCGGCCGCCCAACGGCGCAGCCGACCCCATCAAGCCGTCACACGAACTGCTCGGGGAAGTGCTCGCGCGCGCTGGCCGACACGCGGAAAGCGCCGCCGCGTTCGACGCCTGCCTCGAACGTATGCCCAATCGGGCGCGGTCGCTGCACGGCGCGGCGTCCGCCTACGCCGCCGCCGGCAAGCGCGATCTCTCGCGCGAACGCTGGACGAAGCTGCAGTCGTTCTGGATCGGCAAGCCGTTCGCCGCACCGAACCTTAGTGCGCGCTGAACACCTGCGCGCTGGGTCATGCCGATCACGCATCGGCGCGGCTAAAGCCACGCCCTACGGGAGAGCTCCTACCCCCGTGTCGAAACCGCTCTAATGGCCCACCAGACACGCGACATCAACAGAGCCGCCAGGCTTCCTGTAATTTGCGGGGCGACTCAAAGGATTACAGCCGCTATTTCCTGACCGGGTGCACGACGCCCACCAGTGCGGAGTAGAAGAACGGCTTGTAGTGCGGGCTGGTCTCGTTGTGGCACCGCGTGCACGTTTCTTCCACGGTGTGCTTCGGTCGATCGGTCACGGTATCGCCCGCCTTCGCCGCCTCGATGTGCAATTGGCCCGGGCCATGGCACGCCTCGCATTGCACATTCGGAAACGACGGCTGAGCAGCCTCGGCGGCAATCATTTCCGGTGTGCCGGTCACATGGCACTTGATGCACTTGCCGCCGGTGCGATCCAACCCCTGCAGTTTGTTGATGGCCTTGCTGTGCTTGCTCCGATCCCACGCTTCATAGATCGCGAGGTGACAATCCTTGCAGGCCGCGGCGCCGGCATATTGCGTGTGAGGAACAGTACTGACGGGAGACTGAGGTGACTGAGCGGATGGTTGACGCGCGGCAACGCTGGTGGCAATCACGAAGCCGGTGAGCGCCACCATGAACTTGCGTAACAAGCTCGACATGGAGGCCCTCCTTCGAAAGGTCGTACAAATCCAGTCTCTGCCAGCGTCACCACGCTGTCAACCGCGCGCGGAGGGCCATGAAGACCTTGACCAACTTGACCAATACCGCTCCGTTTTAGTAGCGTCGTCCCATGAGTCGCTCTCTCAACATCTACGCGGCCAAGGCTCAGCTGTCGTCACTGGTGGAAGAGGCCGCCGCGGGCGCCGAAATCATCATTGCCAAGGCCGGCAAGCCGCGCGCCAAGCTGGTCCCGATCCGTCGGAACGACCGGCGGCTGCCCGGCAGCGCCAAGCGCAAGATTTGGATCAGCGCTGATTTTGATGCGCCGCTCCCCGCTGCGCTTGCCGACGCCTTCGCCGGCAAGAAGGAATGAAGCTGCTGCTCGACACGCACACCATCCTCTGGTGGCAACGCGACGATCGCCGGCTTGGCCGGGAAGCGCGCGAAGCCATTGCGACCGCCGACATCGTGTGGGTCAGTGCGGTCTCCGGGTGGGAAGTGGCCATCAAGTGCGCGCTCGGTCGACTGAGGCTTGAGGAACCGTTCCGGGTCCTGCTCGCGGCCGACGATTTCACGGAGTTGCCGATGACTCTTGCACACGCCGCCAGCCTGGAGATGCTGCCCTCACATCACGGCGACCCGTTCGACCGCATGCTTGTGGCGCAAGCCCTTGCCGAGAAAGCCACCATCGTCAGTCACGACCGCGCACTCGCTCCGTACGGCGCGCGGATGATCTGGACGTAGGCGTGGTCGCGTAGAGCACTATTTCAGTTTGCGGTCGAGTTCCAGATAGACGCGGCGAATGGCCGTGGCGCTCTGGCTCGACTTGATCGTCCACGATTCGAGATCGCCGAAGCGGGCCTGAGCGACGGCGTCTTCCACCGGTACACCGGCGTCGTGCAGGCGCCTGGCTTCCGCAATGACCTGCACCAGTGCCTTGCGCGCCGTCTCGAGTTCTTCCGCGAGAATCGCCGGCGATTCGACAAACCCGTGACCCGGGACGTATGTCGTCACATCCATCGCCTGCGCCCTCCTGATGGTCGCCACCCATTCGGATGGATACGCCGATCGCATCGCGGGGAAGATGCGGTTGAGGAACGCCTCACTCATGAACAGGATCTTTTCCCTCAGAAGGGAGGCGCTCATGTCCCCGCCCGTGTGTGCGCGACCAACAAAGTGGTCCTGAATCTCGGTGTAGCCC
>JBKJJZ010000256.1:0-2979 GCA_046597705.1 Vicinamibacterales bacterium
CTGGCCCGCACGTCGTAGATGATGGTGTCGCCAGGAGTCTTCATCAGGAAGCTCTCGGCCAGCAGCGCCGTCACAAAGTCACCGGCGATGAACTCTCCTGAACCATCGATGAAGAAACAGCGATCCGCGTCTCCATCCCACGCGATACCGATGTCAGCTTTCTCAGCAATGACCCGTTCGACAATGTCCCGGCGGTTTTCTTCGATGAGCGGATTGGCTTCGTAGTTCGGGAATGTGCCGTCCACTTCGAAGCAGAGCCGCGTCGTCTTGCACGGCAGGCGATCGAAGAGGCGCGGGGCCACGAGCCCTCCCATGCCGCTGCCGGCATCGAGCACCACATTGAAGGGGTGAATCACTGACGAGTCAATGAAACCCATCACTCGATCCACGTACGCGTCCAGCATCTCGCTGGTGTCGTAGCTGCCCTTTGGCCTCGTTGCGTCAGGAATCCTGCCGCCCACAACCATGTCGCGGATGTCGCCGATGCCCGCGTCGCCTGAGAGTGGCACGGCATCGCGCCGCACCATCTTCAGACCGTTGTAGCCCTTCGGGTTGTGCGACGCCGTCACCATCACACCGCCGTCGAAGCCCTGGCCGGCGACCGCAAAATACATCATGTCCGTGGACGCCAACCCGAAGTCCACGATGTTGGCGCCCTGATCGCGAGCACCGTCCACGAATGATGTCGACAGCGACGGCGACGACAGTCGCATGTCGCGCGCGACCGCGATGCGCATCGGCGCGGCACCCGCGGGTCGCGAAGTCTCCAGGTACGCCACATATGCGCGGCCGATGAGGTACGCGGCCGGCTCGTCGAGCTCGGAGGGATAGAGGGCGCGAACGTCGTACGCCTTGAAGATCTCAGGAAGGATGGTCATAGCCGTGAAAAATCCGTGACGACCGAGTTGTCGCCGAGCATGGCCGCGCCACCGACCTCGACGTTGCGGCCAAACTGACAGTGGCGGCCCGCCACCAGGGGACCCAGCCTCGCGTGGCGATCCACCCATGTGTGGGGCCAGAGGATGGCGCCGTCGATGTGCGCGTCTTCGGAGATGTGCGAGTTGGCGCCGATGACGCTACAGGGCCCGATACGTGCCCCGTTCTTGACCACGACACCCGCATCGATGAAGCACGGGCCTTCAATGGTGGCTCCGGTCTCGATGCGGGCCTCTGGCGAGACAACCGCCGTGCCCGCCAGGTCGAGGAATGGCGGCGCGTTGAACCGGCCCGTCATGATGTCGGTATGCACCTGCTGATACTTTTGCCTGGTGCCGATGTCGATCCAGTACCCGCGATAAATGTGCGCGACGAACGCCTCGTGCTGTTGGATCAGAGAAGGGAAGTAGCCCCGTTCGATCGAATAGGGCGTCTCGGCGGGAATGCGGTCCAGTGTCTCGCCCTCGATCACGTAGATGCCGGCGTTGATGGTGTTCACCGTGATTTCGTCGGCTGATGGCTTTTCGCGGAAGGCGGTGACGTTGCCGTCGGGGTCCGTCTCGACCAGGCCGAACGCCGTCGGGTTATCAACAGGCGTCAGCACAATCGTCGCCCGCGCCTTTCGCTCGCGGTGCAACTCGAGCAGCGCCGGCAAGTCCACTGACGTGAGCACGTCGCCGTTGAAGACCACGACCGGGCCCTGCGGCTTCGTGCCTGCCGCGAACTTGATCGCGCCGCCGGTGCCAAGCGGCTGCGGCTCGACGACGTATCTGATCTGGACACCCAGATCGCTGCCGTCGCCAAAGACCTCTTCGATTCTTCGCGGCTGGTAGTTCAGGCTCAGCACGATCTCGTCGATCTCGGGAGCCTGTCGCAGAAGCTCAATCTGATACCGAAGGAAGGGCCGATCGAAAATCGGGACGATGGGCTTTGGAGTGTTGAGGGTCAGGGGCCGGAGTCGCGACCCCTGGCCACCGGCGAGCAGGATTGCCTTCATATCAATCTCTCACTGTACCAAGATGGCCGAATGACTGGCAATGACCTAGAATAACCGCGGCCGTGAATCTGCCAAATACGTTGACTGTGGGACGGATTTTTCTCGTCCCGATTCTTGTGGTGGTCCTGCTCGCCGACCAGTCGCCCAACCGATCGACATGGTGGGATGCATGGCAGCTGTTTGGTGTCAGCAAAGAGATTCTGGGCGCCGCGATCTTCGGGATCGCGTCCTTGACGGACTGGTTGGATGGCTACCTGGCGCGACGCCGGGGCCAGGTCACGGAATTCGGTCAATGGATGGACCCGCTCGCTGACAAGCTGCTGGTGACCGCCGCGTTGGTCTCGCTGGTCCAGATGAGCTTGGCTCCGGCCTGGATGGTCGCTGTCATTCTTGGACGCGAATTCGCCGTCACCATTCTCCGCACCATCGTCCACGCGCGCGGCCAGGCGCTGCCGGCATCACCGCTGGGGAAGATTAAGCTGGTCGCGCAGGTGGTGGCCATTCTCGTGCTGATTCTTGGTCAGGGACACATGAGAGGCTTCTTTGTGGTCGGGCAGATTGCCCTGTGGGTGGCGACCATTGCGGCTCTGGTCTCCGCCTTTGATTACTACCGCCGGTTCCCGCCGGCCAACGGCGCTATTGCTTCTTGAGTTCGAGGACGCGCTTCCTGGCGCGCTCCAGGTAATCGCTCTTCTGGAATTCCGACATCAGACGCTCATACCAGGGCAGGGCCTCGGCAGGCGCGCCCATCTTGACCAGGCACTCGCCCAACTGAAAGTAGACGCCGTCGCGGCCGGTGAACCCGGGGTCGGTCACCAGAATGGACCGGAACCGATCCACGGCGCCAACGCAGACGTTGTAGCGGGCGTAGAAGAAACCAATCTCGTACTCCGATTGCGACAGCCGATCCCTGGCGGCCCGTTCCAGCACAGCCACTTCCGAGCGGTACTCGCTCGTGGGGTACCGCTGCATGAACAACTCGAGTTCGCGAATCGCCTCTTTCGTGGCGGTCTGATCGCGCTGAGGAGACAGCATCTGGCGCGAAT
>JBKJJZ010000584.1:0-4889 GCA_046597705.1 Vicinamibacterales bacterium
ACGTCGATTACGGGTTCGCGCAGGCGTTCACCACCTACGGCACGATTGGCGTGAAGGTGTGGCTCTACAAGGGCGAACGGCTGACGCCGCGAATCGGGCGCGAAGAAGAGTACCGTCAGCCGCGTCGCGCGGCGCGGGCGTAGAAGGAAGCGGAGGCCGGACCTTCAGGTCCGGCAAGACAAGAGGTTTTGCGTCATGTTGGTGCCGAAGAAGGTCAAGTACAGGAAACAGCAGCGCGGTCGCATGCGCGGCAAAGCCTACCGTGGATGCACGGTGGCGTTCGGCGATTTCGGTCTCATGGCGCTCGAGCCGTGCTGGATGACGGATCGCCAGATTGAAGCGGCTCGCGTCGCGATGGCGCGCGGGATCAAGCGTGGCGGCAAGATCTGGATTCGGGTGTTCCCGGATAAGCCCATCACCAAGAAGCCGCAGGAAACGCGAATGGGCAAGGGCAAGGGCGCGCCCGAAGGCTGGGTGGTGGTGGTCAAGCCCGGCCGCATCCTCTTCGAGATGGAAGGGGTGTCGGAAGTGGACGCCCGCGCGGCGATGCGGCTGGCCCAGGCCAAGCTGCCGATCAAGACGCGGTTTGCGACGCGCTTTGCCGAAGAGAGGGTGTCATGAAGGTCAGTGAGCAGCGGACGGAGCTACGCGGCTTGTCCACCGAGGAGTTGCAGCAGCGGGCGAAGGAGCTCGAAGAGCAGTCGTTCCGCCTCCGGATTCAGAAGTCGATGGGACAGACCGAGTCAGCCAACAAGCTGCAGCCGCTTCGTCGTCAGTTGGCGCGGATTCAGACGCTGCTTCATGAGAAGGGTGTCAGGAGCTAACAATGGCGAACGCAGAGATTACGGGCAAAGTCGTCAGCAACAAGATGGCGAAGACGGTGGTCGTGACCACGCAGCGCCAGGTGCGCGACGAGCGCTATGGCAAGCAGATGAAGCGCACGACGCGGTTCATGGCGCACGATGAGAAGGAAGAAGCCAAGATTGGCGATCTCGTGGCGATTGTGTCGGCGCGTCCGCTGAGCCGGATGAAGCGCTGGGTCGTGACCCGGATCGTGGAGCGGGCGCGGTAGTCGCTGTCCGTTCACCGCAAGAGACTGGAAACAGGGAGACACGACCATGGTTCAAATGCGATCGATCCTCGACGTCGCCGACAATTCAGGCGCGCGCAAGATCACCGTTATCAATCCGATCGGCGGATCCACCGGGCGCTACGCGCGCATCGGGGACATCGTGACCGCGTCGGTCAAGGAAGCCACGCCGGACGCGACGGTCAAGAAGGGCCAGGTCGTCAAGGCCGTGATCGTGCGTACCCGCAAGGAGCTACGCCGCCGTGACGGGTCGTACATCCGGTTCGACCGGAATGCGGCGGTCATCGTGAACGACGAGGGCGAGCCGGTGGGCACGCGCGTGTTCGGGCCGGTGGCCCGCGAGCTGCGGGAGCGCCGGTTCATGAAGATTATTTCGCTGGCACCGGAGGTGCTGTGATGGCCGCGGGACAGTCATCGATCAGGAAGAACGACACCGTGCTGGTGATCGCCGGACGCGATCGCGGCAAGCGCGGACGGGTGTTGAGCGTGGTGCCCAACGTGAAACTGGGGACGACCGGAGTGATCGTCGAAGGTGTGAACATGATCAAGCGTCACACCAAACCGAACCCGCAGAAGAACGTGAAGGGCGGCATCGTGGAGCGCGAGACCTCGATGAATGTGGCCAAGGTGCAGGTCGTGTGCGCCTCGTGCGGCGCGGCGACGCGGATCGGCCATCAGTTGCTCGAAGACGGCCGCAAGGTGCGGGTGTGCCGCAAGTGCAAGGGAGTACTGGACAAATGAGCCGCCTGAAAGAACGTTACGTCAAGGACGTCGTCCCGGCGCTGACCAAGGAGTTCGGTTACACGAACCTGATGGCGGTCCCCAAGATCACGAAGATCGTGGTGAACATGGGACTGGGCGAAGGCACGCAGAACGCGAAGATCGTCGATACCGGCGCCGAAGAGCTGGGCAAGATTACCGGCCAGAAGGCGGCGATCACGCGGTCGAAGAAATCCATCGCGCAGTTCAAGGTGCGCGAGAACATGCCGATTGGCGCCATGGTGACCCTGCGCGGCCAGCGGATGTACGAGTTCCTGGACCGGTTGATTGCGATTGCGCTGCCGCGTGTGCGCGACTTCCGCGGCATCTCGCCGAAGGGGTTTGACGGCCGCGGCAATTACACGCTCGGGCTGCGCGACCAGCTGATCTTTCCCGAGATTGACTACATGAAGGTCGACAAGAACCGCGGGATGAACATTTCCGTGGTGACGACCGCCCGGACGAACGAAGAAGCGCGACGGTTGCTGCAGTTGATCGGCATGCCGTTCCGGCAGAATTAAGAGGACGATATCGATGGCCACGACTGCAAAACGCGTCAAGGATGCCCAGGGTGTGAAGTTCGAGGTGCGGCGGCGCAACCGCTGCCGCCGGTGCGGCCGCCCGCGCGCCTACATGCGCAAGTTCGCGCTCTGCCGCCTCTGCTTCCGCGAACACGCGCTTCGCGGCGAGGTCGCCGGCGTGATCAAGAGCAGCTGGTAGCGCTGCCCCATGTTTTTTGACTGACTGAAGGACGACTGACATGACCGATCCGATCGCAGACATGCTGACCAGGCTCCGGAACGCCATTAACGCCCGCCATGCGCGCGTCGATGTGCCGACGTCCCGCCTGAAGGCGGAGATTGCCCGCATCCTCGAACGCGAGGGGTACATCCAGGGTTTCAAGATTGTCGAAGACGCGCCGGAGGCCGATGGCCCCGTGATTCGCATCTTGCTGAAGTACGGCCCCCGTGGCGAACAGGTGATTGCGGGCATCAGCCGCGTCAGCCGTCCGGGCCGCCGTGTCTACTTCGGCCGCGATGACGTGCCGCGCGTGATGGGCGGGTTGGGTACAAGCATCCTCACGACCTCGCACGGCGTGATGACGGGCCGTGACGCGGTCAAGGCCGGCGTCGGCGGCGAAGTCCTTTGTAACGTCTGGTAGGAACGCATATGTCCCGAATTGGCAAGAAACCGATTCCAGTGCCCAAGGGCGTCACGATTAACGTGGGCGCGGGCGTGGTTGAGATCAAAGGGCCGAAAGGGTCCCTGAAGCAGGCGCTGCCGCCTCACGTGAAGTTCGAACTCAAGGGCGCGGAACTCATCGCGAGCCTCGAGGGCGACGACAAGGAGTGGGGCAAGTTTCACGGCCTGGCGCGGAGCCTGGTGGCGAACGCCGTTGATGGCGTCACGACCGGCTTCAAGCGCGAGCTCGACATTGTCGGCGTCGGCTATCGCGCGGAGTTGAAGGGCCAGCAGGTGGTGTTTGCGCTGGGCTATTCGCACCCCGTGGTGTTCGACATCCCGAAGGGCATTGACCTGGTGGTGGACAAGCAGACCCACATCACCGTGACGGGCGTCGATCGCCAGCTCGTGGGCCAGGTGGCCGCCAACATCCGCCGGCTGCGCAAGCCGGATCCATACAAGCAGAAGGGCGTTCGCTACATGGGCGAAGTCCTCAAGAAGAAGGTCGGAAAGACCGGGGCGTAAGGCTATGAAGATCAAAACCAAGAGTGATCGTCGAGAGCGCATCCGCCTGCGGCAGCGCAAGCGGATTGCCGGCACTGCGGCCCGGCCGCGTCTGTCCGTGTTCCGGTCGGTGTCGCACATTTATGCCCAGGTCATTGACGACCAGGCCAGTGCGACGGTGGCGTCGGCTTCGACCACGGAGCCGGGGCTGAAGACGGAGTTCAGCGGCAAGGTGCGTGGCGGCAACAAGGCGGGCGCCGAGGCGATTGGCAAGATCATCGCCGAGCGGCTGAAGGAAAAGGGCATCACGCGCGTGGTGTTCGATCGCGGCGGCAATCTCTATCACGGGCGCGTGCGCGCCGTGGCGGAAGCCGCGCGTGCGGCGGGGCTCGATTTTTAGGCCGGCGGCGGAGACACGATGATGGAATATCGCGAAAAGATTGACGGGTCCCAGATCGAATTGAAGGACACCGTTGTGAACATTGGCCGCGTGACGAAGGTCGTCAAGGGCGGCAAGAACATGAGCTTCAGCGCCCTGGTGGTCGTGGGTGACGGCGCGGGCGTGGTGGGCTTCGGGATTGGCAAGGCGAAGGAAGTGCCGTCGGCCATCAAGAAGGCCATCGAAGCGGCCAAGAAGGCGTTGATTCGCGTGCCGATGTCAGGGTCGTCGATCCCGCATGAAATTCTCGGCAAGTTCGGGGCGGGGTCGGTCCTGCTCAAGCCCGCGCCGGACGGGACGGGCATCATCGCCGGTGGCGCGGTGCGCGCGGTGGTGGAATCGGCGGGGATCCACAACGTGCTGACCAAGTCGCTGGGATCGGCCAACCACCACAACGTGGTGCGCGCCACCTTCAACGCGTTGTCGCGGCTGAAGGATCCGAGCGCCATTGCCCGGCTGCGTGGCAAGGAACTCGAAGACCTGGTGGGAGCGTAACTAATGTCGAAAAAGAAAGTCGCTGGCGTGAAGGTCACTCGCCTGAAGGTCACTCAACTGAGGAGCGCGATCGGCTTTGACAAGGTGCAGGCGACCACGCTGCGTTCGCTTGGTCTGCGTCGCATCCGGCACTCGGTGACCGTGCAAGACACGCCATCGATGCGCGGGATGCTGCGCGCGGTCCGGCATCTGGTCGTGGTCGAAGAAGGAGTTCAGGAGTAACGATGTCCCTCAACAACCTGCGTCCCCCCAAGGGCGCCAAACACAGCAAGATGCGCGTGGGGCGCGGTCATGGATCCGGCCAGGGCAAGACGGCCGGCCGCGGTCACAAGGGCGCGCAATCTCGGTCGGGCTGGGGCAAGAAGCGCGGGTTCGAAGGCGGGCAGATGCCGCTCCATCGCCGCGTGCCCAAGCGCGGGT
>JBKJJZ010000612.1:0-25046 GCA_046597705.1 Vicinamibacterales bacterium
CGTCCGGTCAGACCTCCTCCTTCGCCCTGCTGTGGTTCACGATGGGCTTCTTCGCTTTGAGGCATGAGCGCCAATGGCTGGCGGGCGTAATCCTGGGATCGCTCGTGTACAAACCCACGCTGGTTCTCCTGCTGCCACTTGCGTTTCTGTATGCCGGGCAATACAAGGTGTTGATCGGCGCGTTCGCGGCGGCCCTGCTCCAGTTCGGAGTGGCCTGGGCCTATTTCGGGACCGGCACGATCGCGTCTTACATCAATAATTTCCGCGCGGCGGTTTCATCTACGTCGCTGCTTGAGGTCCGGCCGGAGTTCATGCACTCGTTGAAGTCGTTTTTTTCAATTCTTCTGCCATGGCCGGAGGTGGCGATGGCCGCTTATGCCGCGACCGCCATTCTGGTCGCCGCGATTGCCGTCCGCACTTGGAAAACCAAAGCCCCACTGCAGCTTCGATATGCGGTGCTACTTCTGGCCACTGTTCTCGTGAATCCGCACGTCTATACATACGAATTGGTCGTGCTCACCCCGGCGTTCATCTTAGTTGCCTGCTGGGCTGTCGAGCGGTGCGTGACCGCCACGCGTCTCTGGCTGGTCATGGGTTTTTGCTACGCGCTTCCGGCCCTGGACAGTTTGACGAGCCTCACAGGGATACAGTGGTCCGTTCCGGCGTTGACGGCGCTGACGGTCATAGTGGCGCTTGCGGCAAGGGTCAGTCCAAGCGAGGATCAGGTTGGAGTTGTGAGTTGAGCGCAAAGCCGCATTTTCTGACCCCACTTCTCCAAGCAGACGGCGCCGCGCACGTGCTGGGCAACAGCCGGACTGGTCAGGTCATCGCGACCCAACTGGAGTTGACCGCCGATTCAGAATCACGGCGGCGGGGCCTTCTGGGCCGGACCAGTCTGGCCGAGGATGGCGCGATGATCATTGCGCCGTGCAACGCCATCCATACTTTCTTCATGCGGTTCACGATTGACGTGGTGTTTGCGAATCGTGACGGCCTCGTTGTGAAACTCCGGCCCAACCTGGCTCCATGGCGGATCGGCATTGGTCTGGGGGCCTTTGCCGCAGTCGAGCTGGCTGCGGGGTCCATTAACAGATGTGAAATTGAGTGCGGGGATCGCCTCAAAATTGTCGGCGTTGGACAGTCTTTCGGGCCCGCTTCCCCGTAATTTCGCCGGTTTTCTAACGAATTTGGTCGGCCACTAACGTGCTATTCTGACTCGTCGTACGGGCCATTACTGAGGTGGTTCGACTGCCTTAGAGTCGGATGTCTGTTATGTCGGATGTCTGTTATGGACGTAACCACCCTAATTGGAGAGATAGAGTTATGAAGAGTCTTCTTTCGCGTTTTATCCGTGAAGAGCAGGGCCAGGACCTGATCGAATACGCATTCCTTGCGGTTTTCATCGGGCTCGCAGTGACCCTCGGGTTGCAGGCTGTTGCCACGGGCGTGAATAGCCAGATGACCAACATCGGATCGCAGGTCTCAGGTTCCTAGTTCGACTTGGCGTTCGACCGCGAGCTCGGTTTTTGAAGGGGACATAATGTTGCGGAATCTTTGGGCACGCTTCATCCATGAAGACGGCGGACAGGACCTGATTGAGTATGCGTTCCTGGCGGTGTTTATCGGACTGGCTGTCACGCTCGGGCTTCAGGCCGTCGCGACCGGGGTGAACAGTCAGATGACCAACATCGGCTCTGAAATTTCCGGCTCGTAGGCCGACCATGTATTCCTGACCGTCTTCGCCGGGCTTGGCGAGGACGGTTGCCATGCCCCGGCTACTGATGGCCGACCTATAGGAAGCACCCGGGTCCGGCCGATAAGCCGTTATGGAACCTGATCGTATCGTCGTCCTCGCAACCGTCGCCGTCGCCGCGCTCATCGACATCCGGACCCGCCGTATTCCAAACCTGCTGACATTCGGATCGGCCGCCGGTGCGCTTGCGTATCACGCCGGAACTGGTGGGCTGCACGGCTTGGGGTCCAGCGCCGGTGGCTGGGCCATTGGCGTCGGGCTCTTCCTGCCGATGTTTTTGCTCGGTGGAATGGGCGCCGGTGACGTCAAGCTGCTGGGTGCCGTGGGTGCATGGCTGGGACCCATGGGGGTGCTTTACGCTGGTCTATACTCGGTGTTGGCCGGAGGAGCCCTGGCGCTCGTTGTCGGGGGGATCCACGGCTATCTCGGCAAAGCGCTTTCGAATCTCTGGGGGCTGCTGGTTTTTTGGAGAACGGCAGGCATTCAGCCACTGCCGGGCCTCACGATCGAAGACGCCGCAGGCCCCCGTCTGGCCTACGGTGTGGCAATCGCGGCCGGAACGATCGCGACAGTCTGGCTGAAGTAAAGGGCAAAGCGATACCTATGAATCGTTCCATTCGAACCTTCCTCGTTGTTGCCATCGCCGTGGGGCTGGCGGGCGCCTCCACCTACCTCGTTTACAAGACGATTCAGAGCCGGCCGACGGTCGAAGTCGAAGTCGCCCGCGCGTACGCCGTTGTGGCGGCTCACCCGCTTGCACTGGGCACGCGAGTGACTGCGGCCGACGTCAAGCTGGTTCCCTGGCCGGCGGCCAATCCCGTTCCTGGCAGTTACACGGCAATTGCCGAGGTCGTTGATCGCGGCATCATTGCGCCAGTGGATGAAAACGTGCCCCTCACGGCGAGCAATCTCGCATCCAAGGAAGGCGGAGCCGGGCTGCCGCCGACGATTCCAGAGGGCATGCGCGCGATTTCGGTGAAGGTCAACGAAGTCATCGGTGTCGCAGGCTTTGTGGTGCCCGGCACACGAGTGGATGTCATGGCGATTCTGAACCAGGCCGCCAACCGAATCGCCCGCGTCGTTGTCAGCAACGTCCAGGTGCTGGCTGCCGGGACGCGGTTCGACCAGGAATTGGCAAAGGAAGGCAAGGCCGTGGAATCGTCGGTGGTCACGCTGCTTGTGACTCCTGCGGACGCGGAACTTGTGGGCCTGGCCGCCAGCGAAGGGCAGATCATGCTGACTCTTCGCAATCCGATGGACACTGTCGCATCGTCATCGGTTGGCACGGCGCTGTCCAATCTGGCGGGCGATCAGCCTGCGCCGAAGCCAGTCTCAGGTTCGGCACCGCGTCGCGCGGCTGCACCGCCGGTTGTCGCAGCCACGCCGACGCCCGCTCCGCCTCCTCCGCTCAAACCGGTGGTGGTCATTCGCGGCGGTGTGGTCAAGGAGATCATCAAGTGAGGTTGCGTCTGTTCAGGACCGCGCTGGTCTGTTTGTTGTCCATTGGTGTCGTCGGTCTTAACGGTCAGACTCCTCCCACAGCACCGCCGCCTCAGCCGGCAGCCCAGCAGGCCGCGCCGGCAATGCCGCGCGTGACGCTGAGCGTCGGACGTTCCACGGTGCTGGACGTTGCCTTCGAGGTCACACAAGTCTCGATCACCAATCCGGCAGTGGCCGACGTCACCGTCGTCGGACCGCGCGAGATCTTGATCGACGGCAAGGGCCCCGGGACGGTGAGCATGTTCGTCTGGGGACCACCGGGCACCCGCATTCAGTACGACGTGATCGTGGACCCCGGCGTCTCACCGCTGCAGCGTCAGTTTCAGGTCCTGTTTCCAGGCGAAGACATCACGGCGCAGGAAACGGCCGAGGCCGTCATCCTCGTAGGCAAGGCGTCGAACAACAGCGTGATGTTGCGCGCTGGCGAGATTGCCCAGGCGATTGTTCCGAAGGCAAAAATCATCAATATGCTTCAGCTGCCGGGAGGCTTCGGCAGCCAGCAGGTGATGCTGCAAGTGCGCGTGGCCGAAGTGAACCGGACTGCGCTGGATCAGATTGGTGCCGCGCTGTTCACTGGCGGCGTCGGCTACAAGGATGTGCTGGGCCGCACCACAACGCAGCAGTTTCCCGCGCCGGGTTTCGATGAACTGAAAGCGGAATACATCGACGGCAAACTCGTCTCGTCGTCGGGCCAGAACACGTTCAGCGACTTTCTGAATCTGTTCCTGTTCAGTAACAAGTACGACGTCGGAGTGCTGGTCAAGGCCCTGCAGACCAAGGGCAACCTGCAGAGCCTTGCGGAGCCGAACCTGATTGCCTACAACGGTCAGGAAGCCACGTTCCTGGCCGGCGGCGAGCTGCCGGTGCCGATGGTCCAGGGAAACTCTGGACAGGTCAACATTGAGTACAAGGAGTTCGGCGTCCGCTTGTCCTTCACGCCGACCATCGCGGGCGATGTGATCCGGCTGAAGGTCAAGCCGGAAGTCAGTGCGCTCGACTTTGCAAACGGGATCACGATCGGCGGCTTCCGGGTACCCGCGCTCATCACCAGACGTGCGCAGACCGATGTGGAACTTCGCGACGGCCAGTCATTTGCGATCGCCGGACTGTTGAACAATGTCGCCCAGGAATCGCGACAGAACGTGCCATTCCTGAGCCGCATTCCCATCATCGGCAATCTCTTCAAGAGCAAGTCCAACACCCAGGACCGTACTGAACTGATGGTGCTTGTGACCCCGCATCTGGTGCGCCCGTTGAATCCCGATGAGGTTCCGCCCCTGCCGACGGTGCCGGAAAAGTTTCTGCCGGCCTGCCCCAAGCCGCCGTGTGATGGCGTCCCTGCGAAGAAGGGCTCGGGCGGCTAACCAGGTCGCTGTTCCAACGTGCCTATTGCGGTCACCATCGTCGGCTCCCAGGATAAAGTCCTGGAAGCACGCCTGCGCGGTGCGGGCATGCGTCCCACGAGCGTGGGCACGGACGCGTTAACAACGCTTGCCCATCCGTCCAGTCAGCCGCCGGAAATTGTCGTCCTCGATCTGCGCTCGCAATCGGAGATTCCGCCGATTCTCGGATCGCTCAAGCGCCAGCATCCTGATACCGGGTTGATCATCGTCGCGTCCAGTCTGGACCCGTCGTTGATGCTCGAGGCCATGCGCGCGGGCGTCACCGAATGCGTGACTGACATCGAACGCGGCGATCTGGAGGCCGCCGTTACCAGACTGGTTGCCCAACGCGCGTCGCCTGTTGCCGGCGAAGTCTTCGTGTTTGTCGGCGCCAAGGGTGGTGTGGGGACCACGACGGTTGCGGTCAATGTGGCGACCGTGCTGTCGAAGATCGGCAGCACGTTGCTGATAGACATGCATCTGGCGGGCGGCGATGCCGCCCTGTTCCTGGGCACGGAGTCGAAGTTTTCCGTCGCCGACGCGCTCGAGAACACGCATCGGCTTGATGCTGCATTCTTCCGCGGGCTCGTGACGTTCTCCAAGGGGGGCCCGGATCTGTTGGCCTCCTCCGATCGCGCGGCGTTGACCGCAGTCGATCCACTGCGGGTGCGCGCACTCATCGAGTTCGCCACGCATCACTATCGGTACACCGTGATCGATATTCCGCGGTCGGATGCCGCGGTCTTCGATTCGCTCGAAGGGGCGACCACCATTGTCGTGCTCACCAGCCAGGAGCTGTCGGCGGTGCGTAGCGCGAAGCGCGTCGCCTCGGCGCTGCGCATGCGCTACGGCAAGGAGCGCGTCGTTGTGGCGCTCAGTCGCGCCGACCGGCAGGCTGAGATTGGTCTCGACGACGTGGAAGCCGCCATCGGCGGCCCGATCAAACATGTGTTTCCCAGTGACTACCGGCTGGCGGTTGCCGCCCTCCATCGCGGCCAGCCTCTTGTCCTTGAGGGTAAATCGGCGTTAGCCGCTGCGTTCCAGTCATATGCGCGGGAGTTGTCAGGCGCGAAGGCGCCGGGCGCGGAATCCACACCGTCGAAGGGGACTGGATTCCTTGGGCGCTTGACGGGACGCCGGTAGCCAGGCGCCAAGACAAGGCACATGAGCAAGATGACTGATAACAAGGACGCAGCCCAGGCGATCGGTTCGCCAATGACTCCCGTGGGAGGCCTCCGCACGGGCGGTGCGCGGGCGGACACCAGGCATCCGCAGTATCAGGAGATTAAGAGCCGGGTTCACTCGGACTTGCTCAATCGGCTCAATCTGGACCGTTTGACTACGGTCAAGCAGGAGGTGGCGGAGCCAGAGATTCGCAGCCTGATCATCAGTATGCTCGAGACGGAGTCCAAGACGACGCCGCTCAGCCTGCGCGAGCGCGAGCAGCTGATCACGGATATTCTCCACGAGCTGTTCGGACTGGGCCCCCTCGAAGAGCTGCTGCGCGATCCCGCGATCTCCGACATCCTCGTGAATCGCCCGCAGCAGATCTACGTGGAGCGCAACGGGCTCCTGGAAGAAACGAAGGTCGTGTTCAAGGACGACCGCCATCTTCTGCGTATCATCGAGCGCATTGTGAGTTCGGTGGGCCGGCGCATCGATGAGTCGAGCCCAATGGTGGATGCCCGTCTGGCCGATGGCTCGCGCGTCAATGCGATCATCCCGCCGCTGGCGCTCGACGGCCCTGTGCTGTCAATCCGGCGGTTCCGGACGGACAAGCTGCAGGCCGCCGACCTGGTGGTCCGCGAGTCGCTCTCGCAGCCAATGCTTGATCTTCTGCGCATGGCGGTCTCGAGCCGCCTCAACGTGATTGTGTCCGGCGGCACTGGCGCAGGTAAGACGACGCTGCTGAACGTGCTCTCGAGTTTCATCTCGGAGAACGAGCGCGTGGTCACGATCGAAGACGCTGCCGAACTTCTGCTGCGCCAGCGCCACGTGGTACGGCTTGAAACACGGCCGCCCAATATTGAAGGCAAAGGCGCGGTGCGCCAGCGCGAGTTGATGATCAACGCCCTGCGTATGCGCCCAGACCGCATCGTCGTTGGCGAGGTGCGCGGCGAGGAAGCGCTGGACATGCTGCAGGCCATGAACACCGGTCACGACGGCAGCTTGACTACCGTCCACGCCAACAGCCCCCGCGACGCGCTGTATCGCCTCGATACGATGGTGGCGATGGCGAACCTCAATCTGCCCGATCGGGCCATCCGCCAGCAGATTGCGTCCGCGGTGAACTTCCTCGTCCAGGTCACCCGCCTGTCGGACGGCACACGCAAAGTCACTGCGATTTCGGAAATCACGGGCATGGAGGGTGAGGTCATCACCCTGCAGGACATCTTCGTGTTCGAACGAACCGGACTCCGGCCTGATGGTAAAGTGTGCGGACGTTTTCGCGCGACAGGCATTCGTCCCAAGTGCACGGAGCATTTTGCCCAGTCAGGCATTGAAGTGCCCCGGACGATGTTTGATCACGTTCAGATGATTGGCTGATATGGGCACTGCTGAACTGGTTGGTGGAGCAACGTTCCTGGCAGTGGTCCTGCTGGTCGTCGGGCCGTACCTTCTGTTCGTCGTGCGTCCTGAATCCACCCAGCGAAGCATGTTGCGCCAACGCATCAAGACCGGCGGCGCGGCAGTGGCGCCCGGCAGCGTCGGCGAAGGCCTGCTCAAGGACGTGGAGCGGCTGAGCGTCATCGGCCCATTGAACCGGCTGCTATCCGGAAACAGCGGAATGGCCGTGGACCTTCGCAACCTGGTGTACATGTCCGGGCTCAATGTGACGCCGGGACAGTTTGTCATCGGGTCCGCCTGTCTGGTGCTGTTCGGTTACGTGCTGGCTGTGTCGTGGATTCCGCGCGTAGCGCTGGGACTGCTGGTGGGGGCCATCATGGGATCCATTCCGTGGCTGGTCCTCCGGATTCTTCGGTCCCGGCGGCTGAACAAGTTCGAGGAGCAGTTTCCGGAGGCCGTGGATCTGATTTCCAGGGCCCTTCGGGCAGGACATGCGCTGACCACGGGGCTGCGCATGGCAGCCGACGAACTGCCGGAGCCCGTCGCGACAGAGTTCAAACTGCTGCACGATCAACAGAACTACGGGTTGCCTATTCCAGAGGCCTTTCGCGCATTTGCCGAACGGGTGCCGCTCATCGACGCGCGGTTCTTTGTCACGGCCGTGCTGACCCAGCGTGAGGCGGGCGGAAACCTGGCCGAGGTCCTCGACAATCTGAGTGCGGTGATTCGCGAACGGTTCAAGATCAAGCGTCAGCTTCGCGTGGTCAGCGCCCACGGCCGCCTGACCGGCATGGTCCTGGCCGCGTTGCCGCCCTCGCTGGGCCTGTTCCTCCTGATTCGCATGCCCGATCACTTCAAGATCCTCATTGAAGACCCGGCGGGCATCCGGATGATCATGGTCGCCGTGTTCCTGCAGGTCCTTGGTGCCTTCTTGATCTACCGGATCACGAAGGTGGAGTACTGAGCATGTCGATTCAAATGATCGCGACGCTCGGTGCCGTCTTCCTGTCGGTGGCCATCCTGATCGGACTTGCGGCTTCGATGGTGCTGTCGCGATCCTCGCACGGCCGGCGGCGGCTGAGCGCTCTCTCGCAGGGGCCTGCGGTGACTGGCCTCGTGGTCGAAGAAGGGGCACTGACGGAAGTGCCAGACCCTGAGTGGAATCGGCTCCTCAACCTGCTTCCGACGTCTCGCGGGTCCGTCAAGCGTCTGCGGCGTGAGATGGCCCTGGCGGGCTTCAACAGCGCCAGGGCAGGCGCCATGATGTCCATGGCCGAGCTGATTCTGCCGGCCGTATTCGGATTTCTTGCGTACTCCTGGATGAGCCCTGGCTTGAACAGGTGGCTGGTCAGTGGTTTTGCCGTGGCACTGGGCTACATGGGACCCGGATTCCTGCTGTCCGTGCGGATCAAGAAGCGCAAGAGGCAGATCGAAAACGGTCTGGCCGATACGCTGGACTTGCTGGTGCTGTGCCTGGAGGCGGGCTCGAGTCTCGATCAGGCGATCGTCAAGGCCGGCGAGGAACTTGGCGTGGCCTATCCCGCGCTCGGCGATCAGCTCCGCATTCTGATCAGCGAAATGCGCGGCGGCAAGGCACGGCTTGAGGCGTTCAGAGGCCTGGCCGAACGAACCCAGGTTGATGACGTGCGCGCCCTGGTGGCGATGCTGCTCCAGACGGACAAGTTCGGCACCAGCGTGGCGCAGGCCCTGCGCACGCACGCCGGTGTCTGCCGCACCAAGCGCCGCCAGCGGGCCGAGGAGCGCGCCCAGACTGTAGGCGTGAAGCTGGTCTTTCCGCTGGTCTTCTGTCTGTTTCCCGCGCTCTATGTCGTCATGCTTGGCCCTGCGTACCTTCAGTTCATGAAGGTATTTCTGGGCACACAATAGCCGGCCGCGGCCGGCTGGGAGGAGAGTGTCATCGTGCCAATGAATCAGATCCTGTTGCTTGTGGGTGCTGGTGTGTTTCTCGTGCTTTATTTGATGCGTCGCCGCGCCCGGCTCAAGCGGGAACAGTAGGACGCGCCGGGGCGCGGGCGGTGGCTTTACATGAGTGTTCCAGTGCAACTGGCTGCGCCCACGACCCTTGAGGAGGCGGGGCTGAGCCTGGACCTGGTCACTCAGCTCGTCCTCAAGACGCTGTACGTCACCGGTGAGTTGTCGGGCGCCGACCTCGCCAAGAGGCTTGGCCTCTTCTTCGGCGTACTCGAGCCGGTTCTGGAATTCATCAAGGCCCAGCGTCACTGCGAGATCGTCAGCGGCACGATTGCGGGAGGTTCGTCCTTCCGGTATCGCATTACCAACGAGGGCCGGTCGGTGGCTGCGCTGTATCTGCAGCAAAGCCACTACATCGGCACCGCGCCGGTACCGCTCTCTCAATACCGGAAGTACATGACCGACCGTCGCCGTGCGGGACTCGGCGGCGTGACGCGTGACGAGGTTCATCGCGGACTGTCACACCTGGTTCTGGGCCAGGCTGTGCTCGACGAGATTGGTCCGGCTGTCAATGGCGGCCAGTCGATCTTCATCTATGGCCCGCCCGGAAACGGCAAGACCGTCATCGCCCATGCGCTGCGGGACATGCTTCCCGGCGACATCGAGGTTCCCCACGCAATCGAAGTAGAAGGGAACATTATCCGTGTCTACGATCCCGTCACCCACGAGCAGCGGTCGATGCCTGAAGACGCCGCTCCGACGTTCAACGTCGTCTCGAGCAAAGACGCACGCTGGGTCACGTGTCGCCGGCCGCTGGTAAAGACTGGCGGCGAACTGACACTCGAGTCTCTCGACCTTACCTACGATCGCCGGCTGGGCTACCATCGCGCGCCCCTCCAGGTGATCGCCAACGGCGGCATGTTGCTGGTGGACGACTTCGGCCGCCAGCGCTGCGCTCCCAGGGACCTGTTGAATCGCTGGATGGTGCCGCTCGAGAGCGGCACGGACTATCTCACCCTGGCCTCCGGTGTGACGTTCGAAGTCCCGTTTTTCGTCTTCGTCGCGTTTGCCACCAACATCAGGCCGTCGGAACTGGTAGACGACGCATTCCTTCGACGGGTGCGCTACAAGGTGTTTGCCGATGCGCCTTCGGTTGAGGATTTCGCGCGCATCTTCGAGAACTACTGCAGCGAACGGGCTGTGCCGTTCGAAAAATCCGTGGTGGACAAGCTGCTTGGCGGCTACTTCCAGACGCACGGTGTGATGCGGAGAGGCTGTCACCCGCGCGATCTCATCGAACAAGCCCTGCTCCTTGCCGATTACAGGGGCGAGCCGCGCGAACTCACGATCGAGTTGCTCGAATCGGCTTGTGCGGCGTACTTCGTGGAAGGACGTTGGTAGCCCGATCCTCGATCCTCGTTCTCCTTTGCTGCTTGAGTGGAGTGATTTATTCAGGGCAGCTGGATGTTTCTGCGCAGGTTCCCGCCCAGGCGCCCCTGACCGTCCGCATCACGTCGCCGCTGGGCCGGACTGGCGTGGCAGGCACGGTTCGCATTGTCGCCCAGGTCGTCACAATACGAAGAGATACGTCGCCGACAGTACGGTTCCTGGTTGACGCAAAACTACTCCAGACACTCACCGCCCCACCATACGCCATCGAGTGGGCCGATGAAGATCCGCTGATTGAGCGCGAAATCGTCGTCGAGGCAAGTGACTCCCAGGGTAACGCCGCCAGGGATGCGATCACGCTCCAGCCTTTCATGGTGGTTGATGAGTCCGAAGTCACGTCCGTGGTGGTGGAAGCGTCCGTGTACGACAAGACTGGCCGGCTCGTGCCTGGGCTGGGGCCAGGAGACTTCACGCTTCGCGAAAACGGCGAAGCTCAGGTTCTGAGTTTTGCCAGTCAGCAGGAGGTTCCAGTCACGTTCGCTCTGCTGATCGACAGCAGTCAGAGCATGGCTTATAACGTGGACTTTGTCCGTTCGGCTGCTCGGCGCCTGGGCACGTACATGCGGCCCAAGGACCGGGCGGTGGTGGCGCCCTTCACGACGTCGTTGCTCCCCATGACGGGCCCCACCGACGATAAGGCGACGATGCTGGAGGCGATCGGCCAGTATCGCAATGTTGGCGGCACGGCGATTCTGGATTCCCTGGCGCAGCTGGCGCAACGGATGAGCAACATGGAGGGCCGGCGGGCTGTGGTGCTCGTCACCGACGGTTACGACGAGAACAGCATCTGGACCCTCAGCGACACCTTGAAGGCGCTCCATCGGGCGCAGATTACCGTCTACACCGTTGGCATCGGCGGCATCGCGGGCATTTCGTTGAGGGGCCAGGACGAGTTGAAGCGCCTGGCAAGCGAGACCGGGGGACGCGCGTACTTTCCCTGGCGCATTGAGGATCTGGCTGACGTTTACCAGACGCTGGCGGTGGACGTTCAGACCCGTTACCTGCTGGCCTACACGCCCACGAACACCGCGCAGGACGGGCAATGGCGAGCCATCGAGATCACGGCGCGGGGCGGCGAGAGGGTGTCACAGACCCGCACCGGGTACTTCGCGAAGATGCCTCCGCCCATCCGGCCGACGATCGAATTCACGCTGACCGACGGAGAGCAGCGCTACTTCGATGTGAGCGCGGACGATCTTGTCGTGTTCGAAGATGGCGTCGAGCAGAAGATCGATAGTTTCCACGAGGCCGTATCGCCGGTCTCGGTAGTGCTGGCGCTCGATGCGAGCGGCAGCATGCGTTCGGCGGTTCAGGCGGTGGTTGAGGCGGCACGCGGTTTTGTCGGCGCCCTGCGGCCCAAGGACGCCCTGGGTGTCCTGATGTTCGCCAACCGATCGACGCTGATGCAGGACTTGTCGACTGCGCGGGAATCCAGCTACGACGCCATCGATTCATACACCGCCAGCGGCGGCACGGCCCTCTATGATGCGCTTGCCGATTCGTTCGCGCGTCTCAAAATCGTGGACGGGCGCCGCGCGGTGGTCGTGGTGACGGACGGCCGGGATGAGGACAACGCCGGCACCGGCCCCGGCAGCGTGCGCAAATTCGATGACGTGCTCCGCCTGCAGCAGGAGAGCGGCGCGATGGTGTTCGGCGTGGGTCTGGGAGCCAGAGTCGATCGTGCGCCGCTCGAAACGCTGGCGCGCATTTCAGGTGGGCAGGCGTATTTCCCGTTGGACGCGGCCGCGCTGGGTGAACAGTATCGACGCATCGTGGAAAACCTGCGGCGCCGGTTCGCAGTGAGCTACCCGTCCACGAACGGCACCAGAGACGGCGGCTGGCGCAAAGTGGAGATTCGCGTCCGTTCCTCGAACCTCGTGGTGCTGAGTTCGGGCGGCTACTTCGCCCCGGCGCGGTGAGGATGGCATCCCGGCGATTGTCCATCGCGACGGTACTGGCTGTTGCGATCTGGATACTCTGCGGCGTATACGCCACTCAATTCGTCTACCGCGGATGGATTGCGCACGATGAGGGAACGATCGGGCAGTCGGCCGAGCGCGTCCTGAACGGCGATGTGCCGCATCGGGATTTCGATGAGGTGTATACCGGAGGTCTGACGTATCTGCATGCGGCGGGCATGAGACTGTTCGGCGTCAGCCTGCAGACCCCGCGAAAGATCGTGTTCGCGTTCTTCATGGCATTTCTCGTCGCGGTTTATGCCATCGGCCGGCGGGTGTCGTCGCCAGGCGGCGCGCTGGTGGCAATGGCAGTGGCCGCGGTGTGGAGCCTGCCGAACTACTTCGTGGGTCTGCCGTCCTGGTACAACCTCTTCTTTGCAACGTTCGGCGTCCTCGCGTTTTTGCACTACCTCGAGACCGGCCACAGGCGATGGTTGGTCATCGCAGGCGCATGCGGAGGCCTCTCTGTCCTCGCGAAAATTTCCGGGCTATTTTATCTGGCGGGAGGCCTCCTGTTTCTCGCGTACCTCGAGCAGGAGCAGAACATCGGAACACCGGCGAGTCGGGCACGACGGCTGCCGTTCTGGCCAATGGTCACCGTGCCGCTTGCCATCGTTATTTTCATGCTGTTTCGAATGCTCCTCATGCGCAGCACTGCGGGAGCCGTGGAAGTATTTTTTCCGGCGACGGCGGTCTGTCTCTTCATCGCCTGGCGAGAGTGGGCCCGGTCCGGGTCCAGCACCGTCTCCGAACGAGCGCGCCGCCTTCTGTCCCTTGTGTGGCCCTTCGCTGCAGGTGCGGCGCTTCCGATTCTGGCCTTCGTCCTCTATTTCTGGCGCGAGCATGCCATCGTCGAGTTGATTCAAGGAGTACTTGTTCTGCCGCAGCGCCGCCTGGTTGAAGCAAGTTCGAACGCACCGGGGGTGGCAGCACTCCTATTGGGGCTGCCATACGTTGTGCTCCTGCTGGCGGGCTGGCGCCGCTCTGTTTCGCAGGAGAGAGTCCTTGCGGGTATCCTGGTTCTGTTGCTCGGAGCGTTGCTCGTGCTGGGCAACAATCCGGTTGTCTATCGGGCCATCTGGGCTGCGGCCCGGGCAATGCCGCTGGTTGCCGTCATCGCCGGCGTCGTCATCGTTTCCCGTGGAGAGGGACGTGGCACAGCCGGGGCAATCGCGCCATCAATGGAAGCTCGCGTGTTCCTGCTCGTGACCATGGCGGCGATGGTCGCGGTGGTGCAGTTTCCGTATCCCACGCCAACGTATTTTTGCTACGGCGCGCCGATGACCGTGCTGGCCATCGTCGCGGTTGTCTTCGCTGAGCCGAAGCCGTCCAGACAGTCTCACCTCACCGTCGCGACGTTCTTCTTCCTGTTTGCGACCCTGTTCATCAATCGCTCGTATGGATGGAACCTTGGCGTCAAGTTCCTGCCTTACAGTCCCGGCAGCCAGCTGGAGCTTCCGCGAGGCGGTTTATGGGTTCCCGAAGATGACGAGCGCACGTACGGAGAGGTGGTTCGCGTCCTCCAGCAGCATGCCGCAGGCGGAACGATCTACGCCGGTCCCGATTGTCCCGAGGTGTACTTCCTCTCGGGTTTCCTCAATCCCACGCGCGCGGTCTTTGAGTTTCTGACGCCCGTCCGGCAGGATGAAGACTGGATGGCGAACCTGCTCTCAGACGGGTCAGTCCGGGCGGCGGTCGTCAACACGGCTCCGCTGTTTTCGCCAAGGCTGAGTCCAGGCGTCCTGGCACTGCTGGAGCGGCGCTTCCCGAACTCCCGGAGGATCGGACGCTTCGTCGTGAGGTTCGACTAGAAGTCCTATTCCACGTAGTACACGAAGATCGAATGGCCGATACGCGCGACTGGAGTGAGCCGGTCGAGCCAGCGGAACAGTGTCTGAGGCTCCATGTACACCCCCTGGAGATTGGTGACGCTGACGGCCACATAGCTCTTGCGCCGAATATTGATGCTGGCGCTTTGAGGACTGGGGTTCTTGAGTTCGAAGCTCGGAAGCCAGTCGTACGCTATCCCATAGCGCTCGGGAGAATCCGATCCGAAATAGCTCAGATAGACCCGGTCAATTCCCTTGCTGTCCATGAACGCTTTCAGGCCCTTGAGGTCCTGGCCCCAGTCGAGGTTCGAATCCACCAGATAACGGTAACCATTGGCTGACCCGCCGGCAAATTCATTGAAGTACGCCAGGTAGTGCGGCCACGTGGCTGCCGCCGCGCTGACATACCAGACCAGCGGGAGGGCCATCACGTAAGCGGCCTTCCGCAGCTGTAGTACCGCGCCAGCGGCCAACACGAAGACGAACGGGTAGATGGGCAGGACGTAGCGCAGGCCGATTGAACGTCGCGCCACACTGAAGAACACCAGGAACGCCAGCACGGGGAGCCAAAGCACGAGGTCGTCCATGGTTATCGAGCGCCGCATCACCTTCGCGCCGATCTGGAAGAGGGCGACTGCGAAGCAGAGAAGCAGGGGGATAGGCGTCTTGAGGAAAAACGCGGCGAGGAGGTAGTACCACCAGCCATTGCGGGACAGGTCGCCCATCAGAAATGACCAGTGCTCGCCCTGCCCGCTCTGAATCAGAAGTCCCTGAGCGTACGGTCTTATGTCGAATCCGTACGCCAGGAAAAACACGCCCGCCGCACACGCCCAGGAGATCAAGAGTCCCCTGGTCGGCAAGGGTTGTCCTCGCCGTGCGACGAACGCGAGAACGATCGCTTCGATGGGCAAGAGCAACAGCGCCGGAAACTTCGACAACAAGGCCAGCCCAAGCGAGAGACCGGCCAGGACGTGATAGGCGCGGGTATCATGAACCAACGATTGGCGGAATAGCGCCATCGCGGTGAAGCAGAAGAGCGCTAATGTCATGTCCGGCGTGATGAGCGCGCCGTGCGACAGCATCTCCGGACTGAACGCAAAAAAAACGAGGGCCAGCAATCCTGCCCCAACCCCGTAGATCGTCGCGCCCGTACGATAGACGACGTAGCCCAGCAGGAGCGCCTGCAGGATAACCATGAACCGCGACCGGTTCAGAAGTCGATCGTTGTAGTTGGGTGGCGACGACAGCAAGGCTCGGCCGCGGCTGGTGTCCGCGCCGCCCAGGAACGGCAACTCACGGGACGTCTGCGGATAAACCCATACGCTGCGATCCAGGTCTTCCCAGAGAAGCGGAATGCTGTCGAGGTAGTAGGCCAGGGGCGGATGAATCACCGAGGACGGCACGTCCCATCGCTGCTGCTTGAGCAGGTAATCACCCATGCCGAAGTAGTTGGTTTCATCCCATGTCGCAGACTTGGTGCGGATGCTGGTTGCTGCCTGGGCGGCAAACACCATCAGGAGCACCGGAACCAGCAACAGACTGGGAGCGCGAGAAGAGTGCTGACTCACGATTGCGCATTGTACCGGGTGGGATACTCTACATTCCGTGCGCATGGCCGGCAAGACGCCCCTTTGGATTGCCGTCACCCTCCTGATCGTTTGGGGCTTCGTGGCGTCGTCCCCGGGGCCGGAGGCCCCGATTCCAGAGGGCCGCGGCAGCGACATCGAGATGTTCAGCGCAATCACTGCGCGTGTGGCCGCCGGAGAGCACTACTACCGAGTCGTCGCGGCCGAGTTGCCGGCGCGCAACTATGCCACTCAGTCCGTTTTTAACTGGCGCCTGCCGACAATCAGCTGGCTCAATGCGATTCCTCCCTCACCCCTTTGGGGGCGTGCGATCTTCGTCGCCATCGGCGCAACGGTGATTGCAAGCTGGCTGATAGTGGTCAGGCGATCAGTGCCGCGCATGGCGATCGCGAGTCTGATCATCGTATTTTTGGGTACGGCACCGATGCTGCTGAACACACACGCCGTCATGCTCTATGAAGCGTGGGCAGGGTTACTCATTGCGGCCTCGCTGGGGTGCTGGGGACTTGGCCGCTGGAAGACCAGTGCAGCGCTGGGCGCTGCCGCGCTTTCCATTCGGGAACTCGCCCTTCCGTACGTCCTCATCATGGCTGGCTTGGCGTGGTGGGACGGGCGAAGGCGGGAAGCGGTCACGTGGGTGGCAACCACCGGAGTCTTCGCTGCAATCTGGGCGTGGCACGTGTCGCAGGTACTTCGCGTGATGCCATCGAAGGGAAGCGCCAGCAACTGGCTGGCCCTCGGCGGCTGGAACTTCGTGCTCGAAGCCTCACGATCGTCGATATTTCTGGCGCTGCTTCCGGAACGCTGGGATCGATGGATCCTCGCTATCGCTGTTCCTGTTCTGTGGGCTGGCTGCTCGTACTGGAACGATGCGCTTGGACGGCGGCTCGGCTTTGTTCTTGGAGGCTACTTTGCGCTGTTCACTGTCGTTGGCCGACCGGATAACTGGTATTGGGGCTTTCTGGTCGCGCCATTAATACCGCTCGGCGGCTTCGGGTACTTTTTTGGGCCAAAGGCAAAAATAGCCGAGCGCACCTAGCCCCATGAGCGGCGCAATGAGGAATCCCCAGTACCAGTTCTCAGGACGGCCGGCGATCATGAAGAACACGAGATAGCCCGTGACGGCCAAGGTCAACCGATGGCCCAGGGCCGTCTGCCAGGACCAGAAGCCCGCCCAAACCATCGGTACGATCACGGCGACGAGCCATGCAGGCAGCAAAAGCAGAACCGGGTTGGCCTGAGTGGTTGACAGAGCAAATCCCCAGCCTCCCATCACCACCCAGGAACTATTCATCCCGCCTGCGGGAATCAAGGGCCGAACGTGTGACGCGTGCCACAGCCAGACGGCGCCAAACAGCAGAGCGACGCCGGCCCAGGCGACAGTTTCCTTCTTCCGGGACTCTCTCCATGCCATGACAGCCATGAGCAACACGAAAGGCAACGAGAGCTCCCGAATCAAGACCGCTGCTGCTCCGAGGGCAACACTGAGGCCCAGCCGGCTCAGCCCCCAAAAAGCCAGAGAGGCGGCGATCAACAGGCCAGCCCAGGCGTCGTGCAGAAGGGCGGCGTTCTTCATGAACATGGCTCCCATGCACATGACGAGCAGAGGAACTCCCGCAGTGGCGGCCCGAGGGATTTCCCGCCGCAGAACCAGTGCCCACGCCATCACGGTGACGAAACCAACAAGAATCAGGAAGCCTTGACTCCAGGCGGTCGACGGCAGCAAGGCGTTGAGCCACGTGAGCGTAGGCAGGCGCCAATTGAAGACCGAGCGGGACGCATAACCGAATGCCGGGAGTTCCTCGGCTAAAACGAGGTAGTAGTCCTCACCAGCAGCCACCCGACTGGTCACGCTGGCATACAGCTGCACATCTCTTCCCTGCAGCCCTGGTTCAGTGTTTGTCACCACTGCGGACCCTCGAGACGGGGTCGACAGTCCCCATCCGATGAGGACGACGACGGCCAGTGCCAATCGTGGGCTGGATCGGATCCAGGCGATCAACGTGCTCAGGACGTGCATCTACTTCAGTGGCCTGAAGTACAGGTTCTTGTCATCCGCCCGAAGATACTTTCCGACGACTACGTATCGATTCGTCGCGAAGTAATCGAGGATCTGTTGACGGACTTCGAGGTGTGCCTCGATACAGACCAGCTGTGGCCCAAACCGCTGGATATCGAATCCGGCCAATGCTTTTGGTTCAGACAGCTCGATATCCATGGAAAGAAAGTCAATCGACTCCAGCTTGGCGGCAGAGAGCAGATCGTTCAGTGTGATTGTTGGAGCGATGAATTCCTTCGGATTCTTGCCAAAGCGCTCGACAAATTGCTTGTCGGTGGAACTTGCCAGAAAGTTCTCGTCGAACGTGTACATCCTGGCCTGTTCGCCGGAGACATCTGTCACGAAAAATGGCAGGAATCTTGTTCTTGGCCGATGCGCCAGATAGCCCGCCTCGAAGTGCGTGAATGGCTCGATAGCCAGTCCTGACCAGCCGAGACTTGTTTCCAGAAAGTAAGTGTTGCTGTTGAGCTGATGGTGGCTCGCGCCCACGTCTACGAAGACGCCACCCTGTCTATCGCGAAAGAAATCGCGGATGATCCATTCTTCCTCGTTCTCAGAGTTCGAGTCCGGGCCGTACGCACGCTGCAGGTCAGTCGCTTCCTCATGAAGCCGCTGCGGCAGGGCAACCGTGGCAATCGAAGCGCACACAGCCGCAAACGCCACCGTAAGAGACAGCTCCACCAGATCGAACCGCCTGGCATTCCACCCTCGCGACATACCGATGCTCCTTGCTCTTCGCTCGCCTGCGCGCGACTATGCCATACAACCCTAGAACCGCTCGCAGACAACGCGGTCGCCGAGAGTCACGATGCGCAGTCCGAGCCGCTGCGCCAGCTCGACTCGAGCGGCGTCGCCCGTCGGAAAGACCACAAAGCGCATGCGCAGTCGGTCGAGTTCCTCGCGGTCGGCCACAAGACGCGCCGCCAGCGTTTCGGGATCGAGGGCGAGTGTGTGAGCGGCGTCCAGAAAATCGCGTTCGATGTCCAGCATGGTCGACGCGGCGGCCGAACGCGGAATCGACACGCGACCGGCGGTAATCGGTCGCCCATGCCGCGTCTGCGCCAGGAGCGCGGACTGATCCGGGCTCAAGTCGAGCACGACGAAGTCCCCCGGCGCAGCAGCCACGACGTCATACCCTGGGCTGATGAGCTCATTCGCGGATACCTTGCCCGGCCAGGCTGTGAGTCCCTCGAAGATCACGAGTGCGCCAATCGCGGCGGTAGCCAGTATTGATGCGCGCCAGCTGCGCAGCTGTTCAAGGAGTGCGCGTGCCCCGAACGCCGAGACCACGCTGAGCATCAGGATGGCGATCGCGAAAAAGCGGGTCGGATCGCGCGAGAAGCGCAACGGCGGGACAAGCCAGTACAACGCGGCGTAGGGCAACGGCACGCTGGTTGTGACCGTCCCCGTCAAACGCATGTACGGACCCAGAGTGAGGATGAGAAAGACGCCCGCAGCGATGAACCAGAACTGGCTGCAGTCACGGCGAATCCGGCGGACGGCCGCGATCGAGAGGGCCCAGATTGTGAGCGCGACGCAGGTCTCGCTGCGCATGCCCAACACCCCTGGCGTCCCGTAATCGCCGGCCGCCGAGAGCAGGCCTCCATACAGGGGATGCTTACGGCTTGGGGTGACCAACGATGCGACCGCCGGACTCCAGGACGTGACTTCCTCCAACGCGCGCGTCGGCGAGACGAGCCCCTGTACGATGCTTCGGACCTGCACCGCGACGAGTGGCGAGGCCACCCCCACGCAGACGACGGTCGCGAGCGCGAGCCGACGCCAGAACACCGAATTCAACTGAAGCAGATTCGGCGATGAGGCCCATGCGAGCCAAAGAGCCGAGAAACCAGCGGCGTGCAGGGCGTAGTCGGGCGCCGTATACATTGCGAGTGCCAGGCACAAGCCGAGGAGAACCGCCCGAGGGCGCGTCGGAGTCTCGGTGAACCCGACCCACGCCCACACGTACCAAGCGAGGACTTCGGTTGCGACTACGTGAAGGCGCGAGATATTCAGCGCACGGTACGGCGCGCACACGAAAACGAGGCCGGCGATAATCGCCGCCGGAACGCTCTTGGTCACGCGGAGAGCCAGAAAGTACGCGCCAAGGCCGCATGCGGCACTCGAGACCATCACGATCACGTTGAACGAAGCAACCAGCCCACGCACATCCGCGACCGCCGCTTGTATGGCCAGCGTGAGAAGGCTGTACGGCATCGGATAGCTGTGGAACGCGAGTGACGCCCCTGACGGATACATCAGGAGCCCCGTCCAATACGGAAGCTCGGAGGCGGCGAGGGCGTGCTTTGTCCACCAGAAGTTCCACAGAAACAGGTCGGCGTCGAGCCAGTCGTAGCTCAGCGTGCTGAGCGACGTCAACGGAAAGACGTGCGGCGCGACGACGGCGATCGACACGAACGCGACAATCGCCGCGCCGAGTTTTGCGTGCGGGGGCGCAATCGGAGTCGAGGAGGAGCCCAACAGGACCATGATACGCCCCGGTATAAGTCACGGTGTCCGTCGTCATCGGCTCGCCCGAACGGGCCATTGCGCCCCTGCCTGCCAGATGGGGCACTATTTGGGGGCATGAGATTCGCGGCGCCATATTTCCCCCGGTCAGGGCCCGATACCGAGGCCGGCCCGGGCGAATTGGTGCGGATTGAACGGGTGATTTCCGTTGCCCGCCTGTTTGTCACCGCCATCGTGATTGTCGCGCTTGGTCTTGACCCCGTCGAACCTTCCGCCTACGCCCCGATTGCCCGCCTGCTCCTGCTCCTGTTTACCGCGCACAGCATCGCGGCCGTGCTGGTGCTGCGCAAACGCCCGATCAAGGCCGAGCGGTTTGCGATTACGACATATGCGGTTGACGTATTTGCGGCCCTGATGACCCTGCCGATGGCGTCCCACAGCATTCCGTTTTTCGCGTTGTTCCTCTTCGTCCTCGCGGCCGCGGCGTTCAGGTGGGGATTCCGCGAGACTATCGCCATGACCGTCGGCCTTAGTCTTCTCATGCTGCTGTATGAGGACACCGCTGCCGCCTTCGCCTTTGAGTTCGACGTCAGTGACTACGACGATCCCAATCGCCTCTTCGTGCGAACGGCGTATCTCGTAGTCCTGGGGCTGCTGCTGGCCTACCTCGCCGAGGAAGGCCGCCTGGTCCGTGCTGAATCCGCAGCCGTGGTGGGGCTGCTCGGCAAGATCCGCGCAGACGTGAACGTCACGCGCGTATTGACGACGGTGGGCAAGGAAACCGCGGACATCTTCAACGGCTCGCAAGTGCTGCTTGTTGTCGAGGAACTGGCCAGCCAGCGCCTGTTCCGCTGGGACACCGAGGCCGGTTGGAGCCTGGCCCAGACCGGTGACCGGACTGCGTTGGCGGCGGCGGCTCTCGATCGGCCGGCATACTTTTTTGGATCGGCCAATCACAGCATGGCGGTCGTGCGGCACAAGTGGCCGTGGTCGGCCCATTCCTGCGAGACAATCGTGCTCGATCCAGCCGGGCGGCTTGTGGAGACCCCACGCGTCAGCGTTCCGGAGGCATTTATCGCGGCCTACCCGTTCAAACGGCTCGTCCTGACGCCCGTGTCATTTGGTGACGGATGGTCCGGCCGGCTGTTCATCTTTGAGCCGAAGTTCAACGCGCATCTCATCGAGCTCACTGAGTTCCTGCAGAGGCTCGTTCGCCAGGTGAGTCCGGCCGTGTTCAGTGTGTATCTGCAGAACCGCCTGCAGGCCAAGGCCGGCGCGCTTGAACGCGCTCGTGTGGCCCGTGAGCTGCACGACGGCGTGATTCAGTCGCTCATCGGTGTGGAGATGCAGATCGAGGTCCTGCGCAGCCAGAACCCGCTGCGTTCCACGCCAGCCGCAGACGAACTGCTGCGCCTCCAGCACCTGGTGCGCGACGAAGTCCTCAACCTGCGCGATCTGATGCAGCAGATGCGGCCGGCCGAATTCGACCCGGACGAGCTGCTCGATCACTTCGCGGATATGGTGCAGCGGTTCGGTCGGGATACCGGCATCCGCGCGCGCTTTGTCACGGACCTCAAGGCGGTCTCGTTGGAACGTTCGGTCTGTTTCGAGCTCGTCCGGATCGTCCAGGAGGGGCTGGCGAACATTCGCAAACACAGTGCCGCGACGCACGTGCATGTGAAGTTCGACATCAGGAATAATGCGTGGCGTCTGGAAATAGGGGATGATGGGCGTGGCTTTCCGTTCGAAGGCCGCCTGTCGCAGATGGAACTCGATGCCCGGGGCCTTGGCCCCGCGATCATCAAGGAGCGCGTGTCAGCCATCGGTGGACAATTAACGATCGATTCAACGCCGGGACGGGGAAGCCGCCTGGAAGTGCTGGTGCCACATGAGAGTCGTGGGTAGTGAAAGCGGCGACCGCAAGGTCCGCATTCTGATTGCGGACGACCACCCGATTTTTCGAGACGGGCTGCGCCGGCTCCTCGAATCGGAGCCTGGTTTCGAGGTGGTGGGCGAGGCCCAGGACGGCGCTGAAGCCGTCAAGCTGACCCAGAAGCTCCGCCCGGACATCCTGCTGCTTGACCTCGCAATGCCTCGTGTGACGGGCCTTGGAGCGCTGAAGGATCTGTCATCGATCGGCGACCCTGTGAAGACCATCATGCTCACGGCGCAAATCGAGCGGGCGGAAATTGTCACAGCCCTCCAGCTTGGCGCGCGCGGCGTGGTCCTCAAGGAAGCCGCCACGCAAATGCTCCTCAAGAGCATCCGCTATGTAATGGACGGCCAGTACTGGGTGGGTCGCGAAGGCGTGTCAGACCTGGTGCAGACACTGCGTCAGATGATGACGTCCGACGAAGACGGCAGGAAGCCGCACTTCGGCCTCACCAAGCGCGAACTCGACGTGGTGGGCGCCATTGTCGCGGGATACGCCAACAAGGAAATCGCGCGCAAGTTCTCTATCAGCGAAGACACCGTCAAACATCACCTGACGAACATCTTCGACAAGACCGGAGTGTCCAACCGCCTCGAACTGGCGCTGTTCGCCGTGGACCACAAGATCGTCGAACGGCTCTAATCGGCGCCACCGGTACGTAGGGCGTCCCTTCAGGGGCGCCACAGTACGTAGGGCGTCCCTTCAGGGGCGCCACGAGTACGTAGGGCGTCCCTTCAGGGGCGCCACGATCGGTACGCTACGTGCGGCCGGCCAGACTGCGTATCAGCGTCAGCAACATGTCCACCGCCACCTGGTTGTGTCCGCCTTCCGGCACGATCAGGTCCGCGTACCGCTTGCTGGGCTCCACGAATTCCTCGTGCATCGGCTTGACGGTGGCCAGGTACTGTTCGATGACCGAGGGCACCGTGCGGCCGCGCTCGGCGATATCGCGCTGAAGCCTGCGAATGAAACGGATGTCGGAATCCGTATCGACGAACACCTTCACATCCATCAGCGACCGCAGCGCGCTGTCCGCAAAGATCAGAATGCCCTCGACGATGATGGCCGAGCCGGGATGGGCTGGCATCGTCTCCGGCCTTCGCACATGCCTCGTGAAGTCATAGACCGGCAGGTCCGCGGTCCTGCCTTCGCGCAGTGCGCGAAGATGACCCACCAGCAGATCGGTATCGAGTGAGTCCGGGTGATCGTAATTGAGCCCACCGCGCTCCTCCAGGCGAAGGTTGGGATGATCGAGATAGTAGCGATCGTGCGCCAGCACCGTGACGTCTGTATCGCCCAGCGCCTCCATGATCCGGCGCACAACAGTCGTTTTCCCGGAGCCCGTTCCTCCGGCCACGCCGATGACAAAGGGTCGATTCATCCCGCCATTATAGAATCCTGAGGTGGATCAATCCCTTTACGCGCGCATGGCGGCGCGCCGCGCATCAGGCCAGCGCTTTGCCGTCGCCACAGTCGTGCGCACCCTCGGCAGTACGCCACAAGTGGCCGGCGCCACATTGGTGCTGGGCGAAGGCGAGCCGTTGCGCGCTGCGGTGGGCACGCTTGGTGGTGGATGCGTGGAGGCCGACGCCATCGAAACGGCCCAGTCCATTCTGCAGTCAGGCGGCCACTCGCTTCGTGCCTATGAGCTGACGGAAGAGCTGGCGTGGAATACAGGGCTGGTCTGCGGTGGCACGATGTGGATCCTTGTGCAGCGCGACGATGTGGCGCTGACGTTTGACGGTGTGGATCTGCTGCCCGAACTGGTTCGCGCATCGATGGGCGAGGCGCCGATCGCGCTGGTCACGCGTCTCGGCAAAGAGCAGGGCGGCCTCACACTGCAAGGCCGCATTGCCGTGAGGGCCGATGGAGCGAGACTGGGCTCGCTCGGCGATCCACAGGCCGACGAACGCGCCACCGCCGAGGCGCTGGCGCAGTTACCCCATGGCACGGCCCGCACAGTGAGGTCCGATGCCGGGGACTTGCTGATCGAGGCCATTGCCAGCAAGCCGCGGGTGGTGATTGCCGGCGGGGGACACGTGGCCCTGGCCATCGCCCGGCAGGCTGCGATGCTCGACTTCGACGTCACCATCCTGGAGGATCGCCCGGAGTTTGCGGACCCGGCGCGATTTCCAGATGCCACCATTCTCCAGGGCGAAGTGCCGGCACTGCTCGAACGCCTGAACTACGGCTGGAACAGCTTCATCGTCATTGCGACGCGCGGCCACAAGCTCGACGCGGATTGCATGCGCGCAGCCGTGCGGACGCAGGCGCGGTATGTCGGGCTGCTTGGCAGCCGGCGCAAGACCGTACTGATTGACGAAATGCTGCGCGCCGAGGGGGTCCCAGGCGATCGCCTCACTGCCGTGCACGCGCCGGTGGGCCTCGACTTGGGTGGCCGCACGCCGGCGGAAATCGCGATGTCGGTGATGGCCGAGATTACGGCCATCCGCTATCACGGCACGGGAAGTCCCTTACGTAGGGCGTCCCTTTAGCACTACTTTGTCAGATGTCCCCTGTGGAATTGAGGGTTGAGGACTGAGGATTGAGGATTGGGATGGCCGAGTGCTGATGGCGTGAGTGACGGATGGGATTTGGGATTGAGCGGCCATGCCCCCTGCCCCAGTC
>JBKJJZ010000142.1:0-13905 GCA_046597705.1 Vicinamibacterales bacterium
ACTGGGGAACTGGGGAACTGGGGAACTGGGGAACTGGGGAATTGTTGATTGCGGGATCTGCAATCTCTTGCGTCGGCCGAATGGCGAAAACCGCAACTGGTCGGACCCCAAGGCAGAAAACTCTCCGAATTTGGCGGGCACGGTAGTTGCTGTATCGGCTCTCATGGACGCTGCCGACATACGAGGCTTCGAGGAGCAGACCCGAGCTTTTGCGATCGCGGCGGTACGGCTTCACCGGAGCCTTCGGACTCAACCTGAACTCTGGGATATTGCGAGCCAGATGAGCCGATCGGCGAACAGCGTGGCCGCGAATCACCGCTATGAGGAGGCGGACGAGGCCGCTCACTGGCTAGGTGTCCTCAAGGAATGTGCGCTCGAGAGGGATCAGGCCGGGTCAATATCGGCCCTCCTGTCCGAGGCTGTTCGGCTGAGAAACTTTTTTGGCCGCGCCCGAGCCACAACCAGACGCCGGCACTCCTCAAGCTGACCACAGCTCCCAGCTTCCCCAGCTTCCCCGGCTTCCCCAGTTCCCCAGCTCCCCAGCTCCCCAGCTCCCACTCGTGTCTACCTAGTCCGCATCGACGCGTATTAGCGTGCAGAGGAGTTGCGCCAAATGCGTGAGCTGAAGCGGTGGGTGGTTGGGGTGACGATGGTGATGGTGGCGGGCGCGTGGTTCGGGGCCACGGGGATCGGTGCAATGGCGGCCCCGGTGGCCCAGTCGCAGGAGATGGTGCAGGGCGCCGAGGGGACCCGGAAAGAATTCAGGCAACTGCTTGAGCAGTTTCCGCCTGCGCTCGGCGTGGTGCTCAAGTCCGACCCCACGCTGCTCACCAACACCGCCTACCTTGCCACGTATCCGGCACTCGCCAAGTACCTGGCGGAGCATCCGGAAGTCAGCCGGAGCCCCGCCTACTTCCTCGAACATGTCGAGACGGTGCAGTACGTGGACTATCGGTACGGCGGCAGGCGCTCCAATGAGCCGATGACGGCCGCCGACCAGGCGCGGCTGCAATCGCTCGACGTGATGCGGGACACCATGAACGGGTTCACGTTTTTTCTGGGCTTCGCTGCGGCTGGGCTGACGCTGGTGTGGATCCTCCGTTATCTGGTGGAGCATCGGCGCTGGCTGCGGAGCACGCGCATTCAGTCAGAGGCGCATAACAAGTTGCTGGAACGCTTTTCATCAAGCACGGAACTGGCCGCCTACATGGAGTCGCCCGCCGGCGCCAGGTTCCTGAGCGCCGCACCACTTGCGATGGAGTCCTCTCCGTCCCGAGCGCCGGGTGCACCCTTCAGCCGGATCCTCTGGTCCGCGCAGGCGGGCGTGGTCCTGATGGCGGCGGGCATCGGGTTCCTCGTGATTTCGCGGAGGATGGAGTACGAGGTGGCGCAGATGCTGGGCGCCTGGGGCACGTTCTCCATTGCCGTGGGTGTAGGCTTTGTCATCTCCGGGGCGATGTCTTACGTCATCTCCTCCAGGATGGGACTGCTGGGCGACCGTAAAGAATGACCATCCGCCACACCACCTTTGTCACGAACCTGGACGCGGGCGCCGCTGCCGAGGCCGCAGACCTGACGTTTCAGATGGACGAGGATGCCTTCCGGGGTTTCTATGACCGGACGTCGCGAATCCTGTTGGCCTATCTGGCGCGGATGACTGGTGACCGGCAGCTGGCTGATGACCTTCTGCAGGATTGCTACTACCGTTTTCTGCGCGCCGATGCGGTGCTCGAGACCGAATCACACCGCAGGCACTACCTGTTTCGCATCGCCACCAATCTCGTACGCGACGGTGTCCGGCGCCGTCGCACCACCGTGACAGCCATCTCGCAGGAAGTGGCGCCAGAGGCGATGGGGAACCCACAACACGTTGCAGGACTGGATCGGCGTCTTGATGTGACGCGCGCGATGGGCCGGCTCAAACCCCGCGAACGCGCGATGTTGTGGCTGGCGTATGCGCAGGGTGCGTCGCATGAAGAGATCGCCCGCATGGTTGGTGTTCGACCTTCGAGCATGAAGGCCTTGCTGAGCCGGGCCCGGCGCAAACTCGCCACGGCACTCGGCGGTTCAAACGCCGATGGCGGTGCGTCATGAATGCACCGCGCGCAGGGCGTGGCTTTGGTCGCGCCTGTTTGTATGAAGCGGACGTGCTTGATTTGGTAGCCATCGATCAGTGGCCGCAGCGTGCGGACGCGAGCCTGCGGGCGCATGTTGCCGGTTGTGCCGTGTGCGCCGAAGTGGCGTCAATCGCCATCGCGGTTCGCGAGTGGAGCGAGACCGAATCGGTCCCGCGCATGCAGGATTCGTCGGTCGTATGGCATCGCGCGCAGGTGAAAGCCCGGGCCGAGGCGGCTCGCGCCGCTTCCAAGCCTGTCTGGGTGGCTCAGGCCTTCGCCCTCGTATCACTCGTGGTCGCGCTGGTCTGGTTCGGGCCGAGTGAGAGTTGGTATGCGTCTTCGTGGCAGGCCGTGTCGAAGGCGGCGCCGCTGTGGCCGGCAAGCCTCGGCGCGAACGCGCTCCCGCCCGGCTGGGGATGGACCCTGTCTCTGGCGCTTGGCGGCGTGGTGCTGCTCGTCTCTCTGGTCCTAGGGGCGATCAGAATCTCTGAACGATCCGAAATCCCGCACAACCGATAACGCTCACCCCCCCCATCCCCAACCCTCAATAACGGCTATACTGAAGACCGCCTTTCCCTTCCGTCCCCGGATTTCCCGGGGGAACCCTTTGAATTCGGGATCCAAGACAGTTTTCGGGAAAGCTCAGGTTTTTGCTTTGCCTTTCAGTGCTCTCAAGCTTCACCCCTCTCTTCTCAAGAGCGTCAAGGAACTGGGCTTTGCCCGACCGACGCCCATTCAGCTCGACGCCATTCCGCCGGCCCTGGAAGGCCGCGATGTGCTGGCCTGCGCCATGACGGGCAGCGGCAAGACCGCCGCGTTCCTGCTGCCGCTGATCCATCGCCTGATCGATACGCCGCGAGGCACCACGCGCGCACTGGTGCTGACACCCACGCGCGAACTCGCCGCGCAGATTCTGGAAGACCTCAAAGACCTGGCCGTGCACACACCCATCACCGGCGCGGTGGTCATGGGCGGCGTGGGCATGGGCCCGCAGGAACATGCGTTTCGCAGTGGCGTGGACGTAATCATCGCGACGCCCGGTCGTCTCATGGATCACATGCGCTCGCCTTACGCGAAGCTGCAGGGGCTGCAGTACCTCGTGCTCGATGAGGCGGACCGTATGCTCGACATGGGCTTCCTTCCCGAGATTCGGAAGATCCTCAAACAGATTCCATCGAAACGCCAGACGCTGTTCTTCAGCGCCACGATGCCGCCGCAGATCATTGAGTTGACGAACCAGATGCTGAAGGATCCGGCGCGACTGCAAATCGAACGCAAGGCCGCGCCGGCGATCGGCATCACTCAGGCGGTCTATCCCGTATCTCAGGAACTGAAGTCGATGTTGCTGCTCACGCTCCTGCAACGCGGCGAGATGGACGATGCGCTGGTGTTTACGCGGACGAAGCATCGCGCGAACCGGCTGGCAGATTTCCTCATCCGCAACAAGATCAACGCGGACCGCATTCACGGCAACCGGTCGCAGCCGCAGCGGACCGCGGCGCTCGCAGCGTTCAAGAACGGCACCGTGCGCGTGCTGGTGGCGACCGACATCGCCGCGCGCGGCATCGACGTGCAGGAACTGGGTCACGTGGTGAACTTCGACGTGCCGCTCGTGCCCGAGGACTACATCCACCGGGTTGGCCGCACGGCGCGGGCCGAGGCCACCGGAGATGCCTTCACGTTCGTCGCGCCACAGGAAGAAGCCGATCTGCGAAGCATCGAAGCCGCCATCAAGAAGCGGCTGCCGCGCGTGACCGTGCCTGACTTTGATTACAACGCGAAGCCCGTGTCGCTCGAGATTCCGCTGGCCGAACGCATCAAGGCGATTCGCGAGCGCAAGGCTGGGGAACGGGCGCGCGCTGCAGACAAGCAGCGGCGTCGTGGTGGCGCCGGCGCGCCGGCGGCGCCACGGCCGGCCGGCAGCGGCGCGGGGCCCAGGCCGGGTGGCGGTGGTTTCGGGACGCGGTCGTTCGGCCCCCGGCGGCCCGGGGGCGGCGCGTCACGCGGTCCCGCCCGGCGATCACGATAGTACGGAGGGCGTCCCTTTAGGGGCGCCGTGAATTGGCGCGGCTAAAGCCACGCCCTACGTACTACAGGCAAGTGAAAACTGCACTAATCAGGCGTCAGATGTTTTTCGGTCGCCAGATAGTTCACGACGTAATCTCTTACCGCATCTTCGACGGCGGTTCCGCCCGCCGCGTAACCCGCGTTCCGTAGTTTCGTCATGTCCGCGCAGGTGTCGTACTGATAGGCCTTGGCAATGTGCGGCGGCATGTCGATGTACTCGATTGCGGGCGGCCGATCCATCGCCGAAAAGATGGCCGCCATCAGGCGATTCCAGTCGGTCGAGACGCCGGTGCCGACGTTGAAGATCCCATGGTGTTCGGGGTGGTCCAGTAACCACAGCGTCATGGCCACCGCGTCCTTCACGTACAGAAAGTCGCGGCGCTGCCCGCCATCGGCAAACTCGGGCCGGTCGCTCTTGAAGAGCTTCACCTGGCCGGTGTCCCGAATCTGCTCGTACCCTTTGCACACCATCGAGCGCATGTCTTGCTTGTGCCACTCGTTGGGACCGTAGACGTTGAAGTACTTCAGAGCCGCGATCTGCTTGAGATGGCCCTCATCGCGCGCCCACAGATCGAACTCGTGCTTCGACCGGGCGTACAGGTTCAGCGGCTTCAGGGCGTCGAGCGCGGCGTGATCGTCCGAGTATCCGCTGGCGCCGTCGCCGTACGTGGCCGCGCTGCTGGCCTGGAGGAACCGGATGCCTGAGTCCACCGCCGCTTTGCACAGCGTTTTGGAGTACTCGAGGTTGTTCTCGCGCAGGTAGTCCCAGTTCGTTTCCGTGGTGCTGCTGCACGCGCCCAGATGGATGACGGCGGAGAGCCGGCCTTTGTAGGCGCCTCGGGCCATGGCCGCCAGAAACTCGTCGTGGCACATGTACGCGCCGTATCGCAGTGGTTTGAGATTGGCGTATCGATGGGCCGACAGATCCGTATCGACGCAAAGGATGGCGCGATCGCCGCGCTGGTTGAGACCCCAGACCACTGCGCTGCCCAGGAATCCCGCCGCTCCGGTGACCGCAATCATGCGTAGAGTATAGGCGTGGCACAACGAATCCGTCTCCTCATGGTCTGTGCGGTGGCCTGCATCCTGGGACTGGCGCCGGCGGCATCAAGACCGTCAGCGCAGAGCCCGGCAGCGCAGACGCAGTTTCTGCTCAAGCCGGCTCGCGTCTTCGACGGCACTCGCATGCGCGACGGCGTTGTGGTGCACGTGCGTGGCGATCGCATCGTCGCGCTCGGCACGCTGGCTGAAGTTGCGGCGCCCGGCGCGGAGCTCGTTGAGCTGCCGGGCACCACCTTGATGCCAGGACTGATTGACGCGCACTCGCACGTCCTGCTGCACCCCTACAACGAAGCGCCCTGGAACAACCAGGTGCTCAACGAACCGGAGTCGCTGCGGGTGGCGCGCGCCGTGAATCACCTGAAGGCCACGCTCGATGCGGGGTTCACGACACTGCGAGACCTGGGCACCGAAGGCGCGGGCTACGCGGATGTGGGCTTGAAGCAGGCCGTGAACCTGGGGCTCATCCCCGGCCCTCGCCTCCTGATCGCGACGCGTGCGCTGGTTGCCACGGGCAGTTACGCGCCGAAAGGCTTTTCACCCGAGTGGGACATGCCGCAAGGCGCGCAGGAGGCGGATGGTGTGGACGCGCTGATCAAGGCGGTACGCGAACAGATTGGCAAGGGCGCGGACTGGATCAAGGTCTACGGCGACTATCGATGGGGACCCAGGGGGGAAGCGCAGCCGACTTACTCGCTCGAAGAAATGAAACTCATCGTAGACACGGCCCGCAGCAGCGGACGGCCGGTGGTGGTGCATGCGAGTACGGCTGAGGGCATGCGCCGAGCCATCCTGGCCGGTGCCGAGACGATCGAACACGGTGACGGCGGCACGCCGGAGATCTTCAAGCTGATGGCGGAGAAGGGTGTGGCGTTGTGTCCGACGGTCGCGGCCGGCGACGCGACGGCGCAATACGGTGGATGGAAGAAAGGCACCGATCCCGAACCGGCGGGCATCCAGCGCAAGCGCGAAAGCTTCAAGGCCGCGCTGGCGGCGGGTGTGAAGATTGCGAGCGGCTCGGACGTGGGAGTGTTCGCGCACGGCGACAATGCACGCGAACTTGAAATCATGGTGGCCTACGGCATGCCTGCGCTCGACGCGTTGAGGTCCGCAACATCGCTTGATGCCGATGTGCTGCATATGGAAAGCCAGGTCGGGCGCATCGCGCCGAACCTTTTCGCCGACCTCATCGCCGTGCAGGGCGATCCATCGCAATCGATTAGCGCCATCCGCAAGGTGGCCATGGTGATGAAGGGAGGCCGCTTCGTGCGGCGGTAAGGGATGACACGCGCCACATTCACGCTTGGCATCGGCCTGCTCGCGGCCTCTTCCGTCCTGGTCGCCACGCAGACGCCGGTGGTCTGGTCCCTTGAACGCACCAACGATCAGCCGCTCAAGGCGGGCAGTTCGTTCACGATGCTGGTCAAAGCCGAGATCGAGTTCGGTTGGCACCTCTATGCTGTGAGCCAGCCTGCCGGCGGACCGATCGCGACGGAGATTCGGCTGCTGGAAGCCGCGCCATTCGCGTCGGGCGGCAAACTGGTGGCGGAGAAGCCGGCTGAAGGTTTCGATCCGAACTTCAATCTGGTCACGCAGTATTACGAGGACCACACCGTGTTTCGCGTGCCCGTGAAGATTGCGTCGAACGTCAAGGACGGGCGCTACACCCTGACGATCAACGTGCGCTACCAGAGCTGCAACGACACACTCTGCATTCCGCCGCGCTCGCAAGCCCTGAAGATGGTCATTGTCGTCGGCAACCCAGCGGCCGTTGGAGCAGTTGTTCACTTGTCAGTACGTAGGGCGTGGCTTTAGCCGCGCCAATCACGGCGCCCCTGAAGGGACGCCCTACGTATCGCACCTTTTTTGCGGCTACACACATCTGAAAATGGCCCTAACGAACTGGCGCTTGAGCGGCTTGCAGGATCTTTCTGGTGGGCCCCTGGACGAACGCCACCGCCACCAGATCGTTCGGGGAGAACGTCGTCATCGCCTTGTCTTCAGCCGCGAACGTCTGAGGCGCTCCTGCTGAGCCCGCGCGGCGGCGCGCGATGTCCTGCGCCAGACTTCGCGTGATGGCGGTGCGAGCGGCCGCGAGATCGAATGTGTGCGTGAAGGTGCCCGTGGCGCTGATGGGAATGCCTTCGCCTTTGTCGCCAGCCACGCCGCGCACCACCATGTGATGACCGCGGATCCCGTTCTCGCCGCCAAAAAGCAGTTCCTTCTCGGCGAGCACCAGATGCAGCCGCAGGTCGGAAGCGCCCTGCGGGAGCTTCGAGACGTCGGCCGTGATTGTGACCTTGTCACCGGCGATGGTCGCGCGAACGGACACCGCGGCTTCAGACGGAACTTCGAGTGCGCGGTCGATGAGACCGACGTATTTTTCGTAGACCTCGGGCGCCCGGTTGCGTCCGCCGCCACCCAGGTTCTCACCCTGGGGATTTGCCGCCATCATGCCGCTCACCTGCATCGTCGGTACACCGTTCACGTTGTAGTAATTGCGGCGGGTGACGCCTTCCGGTGTGGTCATCGGATCGGGGCCGGGGATGTGCTGGTGATACGCAAGGGGAATCACCGCGCTCTTGTCGTACCTGTCCATCGCTGCATCGAAGGCGAGATCAGCGGCCACGCATGGCGGACAGGCCGATCCGGTGAACATCTCGATGACGACGACCCGGTCGGTCCGCTTGGCCGTGGGCACATACGGGTCGCCCTTGAGTGCCTTCGGTAGCGCGCGATAGCGTTCGTTGATCTCCGCGTCTAGCGTGGTCTCGAGGGCTGGAGTCATGGCGTCCGCGTTGGCGCGCTTCGCATACAACGCACGCAACGACTCGCCGTCCGGGCCGCGAAGATACGAGAGAGCCGCCGCCTTCAGGTAGTGGTCAAGTGCGCCGGTGGCGTCCCCGCGATCCTGCTCGAGCTTCGCCAGTGAGATCAGCGCCGCTGGCAGCATGGGATCGCGTCCCACCGCATCGCGCAGGATCGCTTCGGCTCTGGCTGGTTCGGATTTGTAGAGGTTGGTCAGCGACGAGAGCGCCGCCATGTTGACGGGCGTCGTCTTGATGACTTCCAGAAGGAAGGCTTCGGCCTTCGGCCGTTCGTTGCGTTCAACGTAGAAAGTCACGAGAGACGCAACCGCGGCTGGTGATTCGGGAGCAGCGGCCCGGTACTCGGCCTCAGCGCGAAGCGGGTCGCCTTTGGCCGCGAACAGGCGGCCCATCTGGAAGCGGCCGCTCGCGCGGTTCTGGCTGCTGAGGGTCTGTGGCGCAAGAGCGGCCACCAGCACCGCCTCGGCACGGTCGAGCAGGACCTTGCGGGTGACCAGGCGCGCCGCGGCTCCCACGGTGTCGGTGAATCGCGTGTCGGCTGATGCGTTCGCGGGAATTCTTTCGAGCATCCGGTCCAGCACCTCGGCCGCGGACCCTTCCGCGTCCGGCATCTGCAGTACGGCCGACAGCACCTGCGAGTCCACCGCGTTCAGGAGCGGCGACCGGGGATACCCGGTGCGAATTTTCTCGAGTGCGGTGAGGCGATCCGCCAGCGTCGTGATCCGCAGGGCCGCGTCCAGTTCCTTTTGTTCGGGAAGGACGACGGCGGGCTCGTCGGACATCTCCCGGAGCGACGGATCGGGTTGCTGCGGTGCCTGCTGCGCCTGGTTCGTGGCGGCCAGGCCGCCGGCGATTGCGATCAGCAGCGGCGGGATGAAGCGGATGAGAGACATACCGGCCCCTTTTCTCGCAAGACGTGATGCCGGCCATTGTAGTGGGGCCCGGCGCAAGGGTCTAGAGCCCGGGGCTGGTCAGCCATGTGCCGGCAGTTCGTTCACGGTGTGTGACCTGGCCTGACAGGCGCTCGGCTACACTAGCCGAACGATGCCGGTTACTGCTCCAACGAAGACGCGCCCCCCGCTCAAGTGGGCCGGTGGCAAGCGTTGGCAGGTGCCGCATCTGCGGCCCTTGTGGGAGCCGGAGAAGCATCGCCGGCTGGTGGAACCGTTTTGTGGCGGGCTCGCGGTGGCGCTGGGATTGATGCCGGAACGCGCGGTCCTCAACGACGCCAATCCGCACCTCATCAACTTCTATCGGTGGCTCCAGCGCGGACTTCGCGCAAAGGTGCCGATGGAGAACGACGAGACGTTGTTCTATCAGCATCGCGATCGCTTCAACGCGCTGCTGGCGGCAGGCAAGGGCGAGACCGCCGAGGCGGCGTCACTGTTCTATTACCTGAACAGGACCGGCTACAACGGCCTCTGCCGCTTCAACAGCCGCGGCGAATTCAACGTGCCGTTTGGACGCTATGTGACGATCGGATATCTGGCAGACTTCGCCGAATATCGCGATGCGTTTGCCGGCTGGACGTTCACCACGGGCGACGTGGAAGACGTGCCGCTGGAGCGTAGTGACTTCGTCTACGCTGACCCGCCTTACGACGTTGAGTTCACGCAGTACTCCAGGGGCGGATTCTCGTGGGACGATCAGGAGCGGACCGCAATTGCATTGTCCAGGCATCACGGCCCGGTGGTGCTGGTCAATCAAGCCACCGAGCGGGTCGAGCGGCTGTTCCGGAAGCTGGGCTATCACGTGGGTTTTCTGGAGGCCCCGCGCCGCATCAGTTGCACCGGCGATCGCACGCCGGCGCGAGAGATCATCGGGACGCGCAATCTGTGACCCGGAACACCGGCGGCGTCCTGGAGGCGATGGTGATGCCCGCACTCGAGCATGGCGGGTATCTCCTGGAGACACAGGTCACCATCGGCACCCGCTGTGGCGGCGGCGTGCACAAGGTGGACGTCATCGCGACAAAAGACGGCCGGAAGACCGCCGTCTCGCTCAAGTGGCAGCAGACCGGCGGCACGGCCGAGCAAAAGGTGCCTTTCGAGGTCATGTGCCTTGCCGATGCCGTGCGAGACCAGCATGCGGACCGCGCGTATCTCGTTCTTGGCGGCGATGGCTGGACGCTGCGCGATTACTACACGTCGGGAAAGCTCGACCAGCACCTGGTCCACGCGGGACTCGTCCGCGTGGTGACCCTCGAAGCCTTCGCACGCATCGCGAACAACGGAGAGCTGTAACCGAATAGACGTCTAACCAGTCAAACGTTCGGTATAAGATCGCCCCCAATTCCCCGATATGGCTGTGCAGCTCCGAGCCCGATTCCGGTGCACGTTTCTCCCGGCTATCGCTGCGCTCTGCGCGATGACCGCCGGAACGGACGGCCGTCTGGCTGCCCAGGCGCAGACGCAGGACACCGGAACCATCCCCGTTCGCATCGTCAACGGCCACCTGGTGATGCTGACCGACCTGGTCGGGTTGCGATACACGAACGAGATGAGCCTGGAGATTTCGTTCGAATATCCCAACGCGCTGACCTTGCATCCCGATCAGTACGGGTGGCTGGGCCTCGATCCCAATGACCTGGGGTTAGGAGAACAGCAGCTCGTCCACATCCTGGTGGCCGGTACGCCCATCAAGTTGTCGATCCCCTCGAAAGAGATCGCGCCCGAACCTTCCGAGGAACGCATCGCGTTTCAGAATTCGATGACCAAGGTGCACTCGGCCGACCTGGGCGAGCGGAAGTTGAAAGGCACGATTGGCATCGGGCTGCTGAAGAAGTACCACGTCACGCTGGACTTGAAAGACAGGCAGATGATCCTGGCGCCGCCGCGCGAAGCCGGAGCCGCCCCGTCCACCACCGCCGACGTCGTGATCGCTCCGTTCGAGTATGCGAACGATCGCATTCAGGTGGGCATGAGCTACGGTGATGATCGCCGCGCGCTGATGGCCATCGGCGGCACGAACTACGACACGTTCATTGATTCACGCGTGTCGAAGCCGATGGGCAAGCCCGCCGGCGATGTGAGTCCGCTGTGGCTCGCCGACTCCGGCACCTCGGGCAAGCGGCTCGATTTGACCAGATACCTTGCGCTGCGGCCGCGTGCATTTGGCCTGGCTGCCACACCCGGCATCGACAGTCCGCTTGTCATCACGGGTGTGAACTTCCTCGAGCAGTTTCGAGTGGAGCTGGACTGGAATAATCAAAGCCTCACCCTGACGCAGAAGACTTCGCCCGTCTATCCGCAGCAGGACTTCGCATTCTTTGATGCTGAAAGCCGCGGCACCGCCGAAGCGCTTGAGGCGTACCTGGCGAAGTATCCCAGGGAGCGCTTGAGCGGAGATGCGGCGAGCCTCCTCGTGAAGCGCCGGCTGGAACAGCCCGGCGCCACCGACGCTGACGTATTGAAAGCGCTGCAGTGGGCCGTCAACACCGCGCCACCAGGCCGGCGAACTGAAACGTGTCTTGAGTACGTGACGGCCTTCGACGAGGTGCCCGGCCGGACAGCGTTGGCCATCGCAGCCGGAACAGAGGGGTTCAAGTACTCACGTGAAGCCTTCGACGCTCGCGTCGTCTATGCCTTGCACCACGCAGTGGGCAAGCTCTACATGAAGCAGAGCCGGTGGACCGACGCGTGGAAGCATCTGCTCTCTGCGGCATTCATGGCGCCTGACGATCTGGAGATTGCACTGGACCTTGCACGCGTCTACGACAAGCAGGACCAGACCCGGCGGGCATACGCGCGCTACAAGAAAGTCTCGCAGTCACAGGGGATGCCGCCTGAGATAGCCGTCGAGGTGAAAGGCGCCATGGATCGCCTGCGCCCCAAACTGCCGAAAGACGATCCGCTGTTGCGCGATGAGAAGCCTGCCGGCAAGGGCGGAGGCGGACACTGATGTCGCCACAGGTCGAACTTCAGCAGAACCTCAACGCCCTTGCCGCTCGAGCGCGTGGCGTGCTGGCGCGGTGGGCCTTCGCGCGCGACCTGCGATTGACGATGCGCGATGCCCTGCTGTGGTTGCTCGCGGCGCCTGTCGCGCTGTTCGCCGTTCAAATCGTGTTGCTGCTCTCACGCCGCGGGCCCCTGCCGCTGCCCGTCTGGAGCTGGGCGCTGTTGTCGCTTGCGGGGCCCATCGTCTTTGTCGCCATGCGGTTGGGCGCGCTGGCGCAGCACCGCCAACCCGATCGGCGGACCTGCCTCGGTGCCTTCGATCTGCAGCTCGAAACCAAGGACCGCTTGGTAACCGCGGATCAGTTTCTCGCTAGCTCTTCGGAGGCCGGGTCTTTAGACCCGGCAGACAACTTCAAACAGGCCGCGATCGAAGACGCGGCCGGCCACATCGCGCGCGCCTGCCAGACCCCGCTCGAACCGAAGCCCTTGCCTCAGTGGTCCATCTCGCGGCGCAGCTGGTTGTCCGCCGTGGGCGCAGTGGCGCTCATCGCGGGTGCGCTGTGGCTGGGCAACATCGCGATCGGGATTCGCTCCGCGCCCGACGCTGAGGCGCTGATCGCCACCGCGGACCTTCAGACGCTGCCTGCCCGAATCGCGGCATCGCTGCTGGACCTCAAGCCAAATCCGCCCCGGCCCGATCGACAGACGCCAAGTGACCCTGCGCAGCCTAGCAGCCCGCAGACCGCGCCCGATGCCTCTGCGAAGACGCCGAAGACGGATCAGGATGCCGATGGTCAGTCTCACGCGGGCGGCCAGGCCAACAGCCGGTCGTCGAGCCAGGCGATGAGCAGCAGCGGCACGCCGTCGAATCAGCAGACGCCGTCGCAACCGCTGGAACAGGATCCACCCCAGGATCAACAAGCGTCCGCCACGACCAAAGCCAGGAAGTCCGAAGGCAAGAAGGCAGAGCAGCAGGCCTCGTCTGCCACGTCCGGACAGGGGCAGTCGAAGTCGTCCAGCAGCGATTCGAACTCAATCCCCGCCACTGACCAGCCCGATCGCGCCGGCGCGAACAAGGACGACGGCAAGGACGAGGGCGCGAATCAGGACGAGGTGGAAGAAGAAAAGACCGCGGGTGTGGAACGGCCCTCGCTTCGCAGGAACAAGCCTCCGGTGGATCGCAACCTCTCGCCGCGCCCTGCCGGTGATCAACCCAATCCAAACGCCAACGGCCGCAGTGGACCTGGCGGCCGCAAGAAGACACGCGGCGTGCCGGCCATGATTCTTGGCATTCCCACGCCGGATCGCATTCAAGGGATGACAAACCCCGGGCGTTCGAAAGTGACCCAGGAGAACTCCACGCCGAAGGAAGAGTCGCAGCCGGCGCTCAATGCCGAGCAGCGGAGTCCGCGTGAGTTGCCGTTCGGCCAGGTCGAGCATCCGTTGCTCAAGCCCTGGATGCTGAATCTGGTCGAGAAATACTTTCTGATCAACAAAAAGGACATTCGATGACGACGACGACCGGCGCCGCGCAGGCGCGGGAAGATGCGGCGCGGTTTCGCGCCGTCTATGCGGACATCAAAACGCGCATCAACCAGATGATGGTTGGCCAGAACGAGGTCATCGACGGTGTGATGACGGCTCTGCTGGCCGGCGGCCATGTCTTGCTCGAAGGCGTCCCCGGCCTTGGCAAGACGATGCTGGTGCGGTGCCTCAGCTCGGCGATTGAAGCGAAGTTCTCGCGCATCCAGTTCACCCCGGACATGATGCCAGCCGACATCCAGGGCACCTGGGTCCTGATGGAGAACGATCAGGGCCGCCATGAACTCCGGTTCCAGGAAGGCCCGCTCATCGCGAACCTGATCCTGGCGGACGAAATCAATCGCGCCACGCCCAAGACCCAGTCGGTCCTTCTCGAAGCGATGCAGGACGTCAGCG
>JBKJJZ010000408.1:0-3605 GCA_046597705.1 Vicinamibacterales bacterium
AAACATGCTTGACGTGCGGCGCATCGTCAAGACCTTCTTCAATCGACAGATCCACGCCCTGAAGCGCGCGTACTTCGTTCGGCGTCCCGGGGTTAAAGGTCTTGACGATGCGCCGCACGTCAAGCATGTTTCTTCCCCATCTTTCGCATCATGCCGGGCAACACCAGGGCCGCAAACACAAACGCAGCGGTGATCAGTTTCAGGTCATTCGGATTCAGTCCGCCACGGAGCGCAATGGCCACCAGCAGCCTGAAGAGCACCGACCCCATGATGGCGCCTGTGATGACGTAGCCGAGCTGCCGAACACCCACGAGCGCCTCACCAATGATGATGCTGGCCAGCCCCCACACCACCATACCAATGCCCATTTGGACGTCAGCAAAGCCTTGATATTGCGTGAGCAGCGAGCCGGCGGATGCGATGAGTCCGTTCGACAGCGCCAACCCGAGCACGATCATGGTGTTCACGTTCACACCCAGCGCACGAATCATCTGATCGTTGTCACCGGCCGCCTGCATCGCGGTGCCGAGGTTCGTGCGAAAGAAGAGATACAGGGCCAGTCCGAAGACCGCGGCAATGACGAGCGAGAGCACCAGCACGGAAAGGTCACGCGTGGCGACCTCCCAGCCCATGAGGTTCACGTTCTCGGCGCCCAGCAGTGAAACGCCCCACCCTTCGGCAAGGGATGCCACGGTCCGTTCCGACATCAGCGGCACGTTGCTCTTGCCCATGATGTGCAGGTTCACGGAAAACAGCGCCGTCATCACAAGGATGCCCGAGAGCAGTCGATTGATGCCGAAGCGCGTGTGGATCCCCCCGGTCACCGTACCGGCCAGCGCGCCGGCGGCGAACGCCGCCAGCGTGGCGGGCACCGGATGCACACCGGCCACGAGCAGCACCGCCGTCACCGACGCGCCAAGCGTGACCGAGCCTTCCGCCGTGATGTCGGGAAACGAGAAGATGCGGAAGCTGATGAACACGCCGAGCGCAAGCAGCGACAGGATGAGTCCGATGGTGACCGCGCCAATCAGCAGCAACATGGCTAGTCCCTGGCCTCGCCGAGCCACTCAGCCGAAATCGGCCCAGCCCAGCACGCGCCGCGGATGAACTCGCTTTCGCCGGCGCCGGCCGGACCACGGTCGTCATGCAGCAGGTGGAGCACGCCGAGGAGCTGTTCGTGCTCGAAGAGCGACGTCACGGTGTCCTTCAGATCAATCTCTCCCTTGCGCAGCGGCCGGAAGGGAAACGCCGCCGCGTGCACGTGTCCGGCCATGCCTTCCGTGCCAAGGGGACGCACGCAGGCCGCCCGACCCACGCTGCCACCCCTGACGAGCACACCGGCGGTAACGGTGGTTGAGCGCAGGAACGCGCGCTCGGCCGTAAATGTCAGGCGGCCCCGAACACCGGGGTGCGCAAAGAAATCGCCGCCGGCATCGTCGCCACTCCCAAGAGGCTGAGCCGGCGATCGGCGCAACGCCGCGCCTACCAGGCCGGCCGCTTCACCGACCATGACAAATCCCACGGCCTCGGATCCGACAATTTCGACAAGGCCCTCAAGCAGGCTCAACATGCCGATGACAGAGCCGGGCTGCTGCGACTCGAAGTGCACCAGTTTCGTGAACTCTCCCTCACACGCCAGGCCGTACAACACGCGCACGTCGTCGGGCAGCGGGCCGGTCGCGAGCAGATAGTCGGGCACGTTGGTGCCATCGGCCGGCTGGTAGCCGGTGGCACCAGCCACTGAGAGCATCTCGCCAAATCGAGATCGGCAGTCCGCGAATCCTTCGCCGAAAGCCCCCACGCCCAGTGCGAACACGGGAGACAGCGATCCCAGGCTGGTGCAGTCACGTTCCGAAAACCCCGCCGTGCCCAAAGGCGCATCGGCGCCGACCGTGCGGCATCTGAGGCCGGCCGCATTCGGCCTGTCGAATACCTCGAAGACCACGCCCGCCCGAGCCACTGCCCTACCCGGCCTGGGCACCGCCACCGTCACTGCCGACTGGATGTCTGGGGCGATGAGCACCGCGCTCAGTCGTGTCATCTCGAGAACGAGTCGCACGGAACTCGACGGATTCACGACCACAAACGTGCCGGTAATCCGGCTGAGCTGTTTGTAGAACTTCATCAACGCGGCGATGCCGGCGGAGCTGAGAAATGTGACCTGTGACAGGTCCACCCGAAGGTGATGGTGTCCGTCGCGCACGGCTTCCGACAGCGCGTTGTCGAGATGGTCGGCCCAGTAGCCGTCGAGACGGCCGGCCACTGTCAGGTTGAGCGCGCCATCGCCGGGCGTCTTTGTAATCTGCATCGTGTCCCCTGCTCCGGTGTCAGCGGCCGATGACTTCATCCGCGCGACGGATGACCGCCGGCGGTACCGTGAACCCAATCTTGCGGGCGACATCGAGGTTGACCATCAGCTTCGTCGGCGCGTATTCGACAAAGGGAATGGTGGCCGGGCGGGCGCCGCGAATGATCTGGGCCGCGATCCGGCCGGCCGCGAGACCGCTGCCGTGGTAGTCGCGCGACACCGCGAGCACTCCGCCGGCGCGTAATTGCGCAGACTGAAACACAAACACCGGCAGCTTCGCTCTGAGAGCGGCCTGGGCAATCCCGGGAAAGGCCGTGACGGTCAGATTGCCGGCCACTTGGCAAATGGCATCAATCCCGCTTGTCGCCAGCGCGATCGCCGCGTCTGCCACCTCGACGCTCGAGTTGGCGGCCACCGACTTGACCTCAAAGCCCATCGGCCCCGCCGCGGCCAACAGCGCATCGCGCTGATGCACCATGTTCACTTCTGCGGGCACGTACACCATGCCGAGCTTGCGGGCGCGTGGCATCACTTCGCGCACCAGCGAAAGCATCTTGTCGAACGCCCCCATCATGTACACGCCTGTCACGTTCGGCAGATGATCGGCGTTGGTCGTACCGGCGCCCACCGAAAATGCGTTCGCCACATAGGTGAACACAATCGGCATCGTCTTGGTCCGCTGGATGGCGGCCTGCAGCGTGGGCGTGGAAAACGTCACGAGCATGTCGGCCCCGTCGCCGATGGCGGCATCGATCAACCCCGTGACGGTGGCCATATCACCCTGCGCATTGCGTACGGTGTATTCGAAATCACGTCCGGGCTCGAGGCCGACCTCCTTCAGGCCTGCCAGCACCCCGGCTTCCGATTCCTCCACATCCGGCGTGTTGTTGTACTCGACAAAACCCAGGCGCCATTTTTTCACGGCCGCCTGCCGTGGCGCCGGTGTGGCCCGCGATGCACCGTGCACACCCTGTTGGTCCACGGTCACGGTGGCGCGCTTCACGGTGGCCTCAGTGAACGCCCATCGCTCCCTCAAGCCCTTGAGCGCCGTGGTGTTCACCGACAAGAAGGCCGGGACGAGGTCGAGCACATCGCGAATCGGAATCGTCGCCATGTCCGCGCCCTCGAGCACGTCGGCGACCAGGAACGCGGCCTGACGGCCCGACTCGAAGAAGTTGGGGCCGATGTCGAACAGCGTGCCGCGGTCGGCCCGGCCCGGCAGGATGGTGAATACCGGCACGCGCGCTCGTCGCGCCAGCGCGGCCACCAGGTCCACGGCCGCGATCACCGTGTTGTC
>JBKJJZ010000502.1:0-4231 GCA_046597705.1 Vicinamibacterales bacterium
GGCTTCAAGTTTCCCCAGATCGCGCAGTTGTGGGTGCCCGCCACGCCATTGGTCCACGCGCAGCCTCGAGACAACCGCAGCCTGCAGGTGTTTGCCAGGCTGGCCGATGGCGCGACCGTGGCACAGGCCGACGAAGAGGCCCGTGCGATCGCCGCGCGGCTCGCGACGGCGTTTCCTGCCACGCACAATGGATGGAGCGCCTGGGTGCATGACCTGCGTGACGAGTTGATTCCTACGGATGTGTCTCTGGTGATCTGGCTGATGATGGGCGCCGCCACGCTGGTGCTGATCATCGCGTGTTCGAACGTGGCTAATCTCTTGTTGGCGCGGGCGACGGTGCGGCGCCGCGAAATTTCGGTGCGCGCAGCGCTGGGCGCAGGGCGGGCGCGGATCATCCGCCAGTTGCTCACCGAGAGTGTGGTGTTCGGTGTGATCAGCGTGCCGCTCGGGCTCGCGCTGGCGTATGCGGGCACGCAGTGGCTGACCGCCGCGATGCCGCCCGATCAGATTCCGTACTACATCCAGTGGCGCATCGACTGGCGCTCGGTCTCCTACGCAGTGATCGTCGCCGTTGTCACAGCCGTCGTGTTTGGTCTGGTGCCGGCGTTTCAGGCCACCGGCGGCACCTTACACGACGAGTTGAAAGAGGGCACTCGCGGCAATAGCGGCGCGCGCTCTCTCGCTCGCAACGCGCTGGTGGTGGCGCAGGTCGCGCTGGCGATCGTCTCGCTTGTTGGCGCCGCGCTGTTCGTCCGGACGTTCGTTAATCTCGACGACTACGAGGTGGGGTTCGACCCGGCACCGCTCATGACGTTCCGAACCTATCTGCCGGCGGACGTCTATGCGGGCCCTGATGCCGTGACCAACAGGGTGCGCGACTTGGTGGAACGCCTGGAAAGCGTGCCGGGAGTAGAAGCGGTGTTTGCGTCTGGCATGGTCCCCCTGGGTGGCGGCGGCGGGGGTGGGTCGCTGCACGTGGACGGTGTGCCGTTTGAAAACGGCCGCGAGCCGTATACGGACCTGCATGGCGTGACTCCAGGTTTTCTGAAGACGCTTGGACTGTCGGTGGCAGACGGCGAAAACTTCACGACGGCGCAGGGGTGGTCGCGCACGCCGGTGGCGCTCGTCAATCGCACGCTCGTCAATCGCTACTTCGCCGCGAGCAGTCCGATTGGGCGTCGCGTGCGCGTGACCGGGTCGGGGAACACCGAGGAGTGGCTGACGATCATCGGCGTCATCGAGGACATCAAACACGACGAAATCGATCCCGACGACGAAACCTACCCCGCGATTTATGTGCCGTACCCGTACCAGGAATCGCTCGGGACGGGGGTGACGATGAGGGTGGCGGGCGAGCCCAGTGCCGTGATGCCGGCCGTGAGAGCCCAGGTGCGGGCCGCCGATGCCAACCTGCCGATTTACAGCGTATTGACGATGGATGCCCGGCGAAGGCTGAGCTTCTGGCAGTTTGCGATTTTCGGATGGGTGTTTTCGATCATCGGTGTGATCGCGCTGTTGCTGTCGGCGGTCGGTGTCTACGGCGTGTTGTCGTACTCGGTGTCACAGCGCACGCGGGAAATCGGTGTGCGCATGGCGCTGGGCGCCAGTGCCGCAAGCGTCCAGACGTTGATTGTCCGTCAGGGGGTGATTCTGGCCGGCGTGGGCGTGGTGCTCGGGCTCGCGGCCTCTGCCGCACTGACGCAGAACGCCGTGTCCCTGCTCTACAACGTGGCGCCGACCGACCCGATCAGCTACACCGCAGTCGCCGTGTTCCTGTTGTTGGTCGCCGGCCTGGCAAGCTGGGTGCCCGCCCGCCGTGCGATGCGCGTCAACCCCATCGAAGCCCTCCGGGGGGAATGACCAACAAAAAAGACGTCGGGTGTCTTTTTCGTCGAAAAAGACACCCGACGTCTTTTTTGTTGGTCATTCGCCCCGCAGCACGGTCAGCGGGTCCGTTCGGGTTGCCCGAAGCGCCGGAATCAGACACGCCACAAACGCGGTCATCAGGATCACGCCGGAGACCAAGCCCAGCGTCAGCGGGTCTGTGGCCGAGATTCCGAACAGCAGCGTCTGGAGGTACCGGCCCACGGCCAGGGCGCCGGCCACGCCGGCGACCAGGCCGAGGCCCGCCAACCACAACCCCTGACGCAGCACCAGCCAGAGCACGCTTCCGCGTGCGGCTCCCAGAGCCATCCGAATCCCAATCTCCTGCTGCCGCTCGGTCACCAGATACGACAGAATCCCGTACGTGCCCACGGCCGCCAGCACCAGCGCCAGACCCGCAAAGACGCCGAGCAGCACCGTGAGAAACCTCGGCCGCGCCACAGCCGTGCCGAATACGTCCTCCATCGTCTGCAAGCGCATCAGCGGCAGGCTCGCATCAAGCCCCTGCACCGCCGCGCGTATCTGCGGCGCCACACTGTCGAGCGGCACCGCCGACCGCATCACCAGGTTCATGTCCGTCGGCGCAAATCCGGCGATGCGCGGCTGCTGGTCCGCCAGCGCGTACAGTTCGGTGCCGGTGTCCTGATCCACGCCGCCCTGCTTGACGTCCTTCACCACGCCGACCACCGTGAACCACGGCAGCGCCGCGCCACCCGGCTTTAGTCGCTGCCCGATCGGATCCCTATCCGGGTAGAACCGTCGCGCCAACGCTTCGTTGACCAACACGACAGGACCACCACCTGCATCGCCTGTCTCAAACCCGCGGCCCTTGATGATGGGGATGCCCATCGTTTGGATATAGCCGGGCGTGACGGTCTGGTAGTAGTCGACGTTTTCGGGCGGCTGGCCCGTCGTTGCCGGATCGACGCCAGGCGGTGGCGGCGTGATGTGCTCGAAGTCCGTATCGTTTGCGTTGACCGCCCGATTTGGCGGCAGGCCGGTCATCGCGCCCACCGATTGCACGCCAGGGATGGCGCCCAGCCGCTCCTGCAGGTCTGAGAAAAACGCCATGCGACGCTCGGGCGGATAACTCGGCGCCGGCAACACCACGCCGAACGTGATGAGCTGCGCGCGCTCGAAACCGGTGTCCACACGCGTGAGATTGATGAAGCTGCGCATCAGAAGCGCGGCGCCCACCACGAGCACGACGGCGAGCGTGACCTGCGCCACCACCAGCGTGCCGCGCAGCGCCTTCCGGAACCCGCTGGCCGTTGTGCCGCGGCTGCCATCGCGCAGCGCGATCGAGAGCCGGGTCGTCAGGTGCAGCAGTGGCGCCATGCCGAAAATCACGCCGGTCACGGCGGCGGTAACCAACGTGAACCCGAGCACACGGCCGTCGAGCGTCACCGAGGCCGACCGGGGAATGGCCTCCGGGTTCACCGACAGCATCGCGTTGATGCCCAGCCATGCGAGGCCGGTGCCGACAATTGATGCGATGCCTGTGAGCAGCAGTCCTTCCGTAATGAACTGCCGCAGGAGCCTCGCCCGGCCCGCGCCCAGTGCCGACCGCACGGCGAACTCCCGCTGTCGAGCTTCGGCTCGCGCGAGCAACAGGTTCGCCAGGTTCGCACATGCGATCAACAGCACGAACACCACCGCCACCTGCAGAATCAGGAGTGCCTGCTGAATCGATCCCACGATGTCGTCCTTGAGCGGATCGAGTCTTATCTGGTGTCTCGGAACGCTCGGTACATGTCCCTGCGGCACCATCGTCCGCCACTGTGCGACGAGGCGGCCCGTGTCGGCGCGCGCCAGGTCGAGCGTGACGTCGTCTTTGAGTCGTCCGACCAGATAGAGAAAGTGTCCGCCCCGACTGTTCGCGAATGTGGCTGGGTCGATGGTCAGCGGCTGCCACAGTTCCACTTTCTGATCGTGCACATCGAAGCCGCCGGGCATGACGCCGACGATCTCGGTGGCGGTGCCGTTGATGAGCAGGGACCGGCCGATGATGCCCGCGTCGCCGCCGTACGAGCGCTGCCATAACTCCCACGAGAGAATGCCGACCGGCGCGGCGCCGGGTCGCGAATCATCCACGCTGAACCATCGTCCCTGCACCGGATTGACACCGAGCGTTGGCATGAGTTCCGGCGTGACCTGCGCCCGAATGGGCCGGGACGGTGGATCAGTTCCGAGGTTGGCGGCGTTGATGGTGTATCCGCCGACTGACGAGAACGCCTGTGTGTTGTCGCGGAACTCGGAGAACTCAGGCACTGACACCCAGAACTGGTCGAAGCCGAGCGTGGGGAACTGGCTGGTGACAAAGACCAGACGTTCGGGCTTCGGGTAG
>JBKJJZ010000569.1:0-2676 GCA_046597705.1 Vicinamibacterales bacterium
GAACTGACTCGTGGAAGGTGCGGGTCATGACCCCGGCCTCCTCGGTGGTGACCCACTCCTCGTAGATGGAACCGAACCCACGCGAGTACAGCAGTCGCGTTGTTGCGGCGTCCCGAACGTCAAAGCCGTAGGCACCGTATCGCAACACGTCCTGCGCCCGGTCCGCCGGCCCGGCCCACGGTGCCGGCTCGATCACAGCTTCATCGAAACTGAACAGTTCCTGTTTCGTGTTCCCGGTGTGAAAGTAATCGACGCGCATGGTGCGCGCGGGTGGCGCGGCCTGGCCGATCGACAGAACGGAGAGCAGGAGCAGAACGAGTGCGCGCATATGTCGGATGCTACCCGAAGTATCATCCCGTCATGCGCCGATATATCTCGCTGGCCATCACTGCGGCTATGACTGCGTTGGCCGTTACGGCCTTTTACGCGCAGACGCCTGTCGCGCTCACCGGGATGCGCGACCCCGCCTTTTCACCCGATGGCAAGCGCATCGCCGTGTCGTGGCTCGAGTCCGTGTGGACGATGACGCCGGACGGCCGCGATGAAAAACCTGTCGTCACTACGCGTGGTGCGTGGGTGAGCGAGCGGGATCCAGGATGGTCGCCCGATGGAAAGTCGATCGCATTTGCGGCGGATACGGCCGGGGCATACGACGTCTATGTCGCGCCTGCCTCCGGTGGTGCGGCGCGCAAGATCACATCGCTCGATGGAGACGAACGTTGGCCGTCATGGACGCGTGACGGCCGCCTGGTGTTTTCTCATCGGCCGCCCGGAGGTCGATGGCAGGTCCACGCGATTGCGGCCGATGGCACAGGCACGCCGGTGAAGCTCGCGCGTGATGCGGCATCCGAGTGGCAGGCGCAGGTTTCGCCAGACGGACGTCGCCTCGTCTTCATCTCTGATCGCGATCTGGAACCTGGTGACGAAGCGGATGTGTTTGTGCGCGACCTGGCAGGGGAGTCACCACGCGAAGTTCGTGTCACTCGAGGCGGTGGCGCCGAACGCCTTCCAGCGTGGGCGCCGGACAACATGCGCGTGTCGTACCTTGCCTCGCGACAGGGCCTTGGAACGGGGACGTTCGTCTCGGAACTTCCGGCTCCGGTTGTTGCGGGCGCCGATACCGCTCAACCCGGGCGCGCCGGTGGCCCTGGCGGTCCTGGCGGTGGGCGAGGCGGCGGTGCGAACGCCACGTTGCCTGTGGTCCTCGCATCCCGAAAGGCTGGTGCATCGGCGTGGTCGCCCGATGGTCAGACGCTGCTGATAGCGACAGTGTCGACAACGGTCAACGCCTACAACGGCAATCCCACACGCAATGATGACGATGCCCCGGCGGCGTTTGCGGAAGAGGGGACAGCGCAGCTGTGGCATGTGGCCGCCCCGCGACGCGTTGACGATCAGTCGCGTTCGGTCGCCGCTGCCGCGCCGGCGTCCAATCGATGGGTTGGGCAATTCGATCGCGCGTGGCAGACGTTGAAGTCTCTGTACTACTCGAAGGGCGAATCGGCCGCGGCGTGGAATGCCCTGCGCGCGAAACATCGCCCCGCCGCACTCGCGGCCAAATCGGCCCGCGACGTGGAAAACGTCGTCGATGCGATGGTGGCCGAGCAGCCCCTCATCAAACCTGTGGTCGAAAAGACCACCGCAGTCGTGACGTCGGGCAATCCGCTGGCCTCAGCCGCGGGCGCGCGCATGCTGGAACTTGGCGGCAACATCGTTGACGCGATTGTCGCGACGGGGTTCGCGCTCGGTGTGGTGGAGCCCGATGCGTCGGGCGTCGGAGGTGACGGACAGGCGATCCTCTTCATGAAGGGCATGACTGAGCCCGTCGTCATCGAATACAAAGACATGACACCGGTGCGGGCGACGTTCGACAACCCGAAGATCTTCACGCCCACCGGCCAGCGTACGGCGCAGGATGGGCCGTCCGTGGCAAACATCCCCGGGATCGTTGCGGGACTCGAGCTGCTGTTCCAGAAGTACGGCAGCAAGAAAGTGACATGGGAACAGGTGCTGGCGCCTGCGATCGAGCTGGCGGAACAGGGCTACATCCTCGACGAGGCGCTGCCGACGACCATCGCCGCGGGCCGCGCGGGCCTGGCAAAGTATCCCGAGGCCGCGAAGATCTATCTGCCGAACGGGCAGGTGCCGAAGCCCGGCGATCGGTTCATCAATAAGGACTACGCCGAGACACTGAAGGTGCTGGCGAAGGAAGGCGGCCAGTCGTTTTACCGCGGATCCATCGCGCGAAAGATCGCGGACGACATGGCAGCCAACGGCGGGATCATTTCGCTCGAAGACCTGGCGCAGTACCGCGCGATGGAGCGCAAGCCGCTGGAAGGCCGGTATCGCGGGCATCGGATCTATTCGGCCCCGCCTCCGACCAGTGACGGGTCGCGCCTCATTGAGACGCTGCAGATTCTGGACAATTACACGCCGAAACCCAACGCCAGCTACGCGACCGACGCCGATTACCTGCACTACGCCATCGAGGCCTGGCGCGTGCGTGATGGCGGGGGGCAGATTGCCGATCCGGAACGGTGGCCGATCGATCTCGGCAACCACTTGGAGCCGGGCCACGCGCTGGAGCGATTCAAGCTCATCAATCCCAACAAGGCCTACGTTCCACCACAAGGTGGCCGCGGGCGTGGAACGTACGTAGGGCGTCCCTTCAGGGGC
>JBKJJZ010000016.1:0-17484 GCA_046597705.1 Vicinamibacterales bacterium
ATGAGCGGCTGCGTGGCCCATTCCTCGCGGCGCTGCCGGTGGGCGGACAGGACGGCACGCTCGAGTTGCGCATGCGCAACACCGTGCTCGCCGGCCACGTGCAGGCGAAGACCGGCACCATCTCGAACGTGCGTTCACTCTCGGGATTCCTCGTGACCGAGTCAGGCGAGCGACTGGTCTTCTCGATGATAGCGAACCACTTCACTGCGACGAGCGCGCAGGTGGACGCGGTGGTCGAAAAGGCGCTGGCGTATCTGGCGCGCGGATCTCAAGGGCGATAGTCGCCGCGCGTCGCACTGCAGGCTCAAGTGCTAGACTCGGTCGTAATGAGCGGCATGACAGCGGCGAACGTGGACGAGTTCCGCGAGTTCGTGGACCAGCATCGCGCACAGTGCCTCTGGTTCCTCCGGGTTGACTACTATCCGGAGACGCCCCCGGATCGCATGGCGGTACTGCGATTGATCGAACAGCATGGAGACCGCCGCGCATTTCAGGAAGCGGCCCGTTTTCGTCAATGGCTCTCACCCAATTCCAGCGAGAAATCTGCCGGCGCCTAGCGGACCGCCGCGTGGCTCGCGGTGACCGCTACATTGCCGGCGGCGTGGCGCTCACGGTGGCGCTTGAGACGCAGCGGTTATCGCGAGACCTGGACCTGTTTCATGACACCACTGAAGCGGTCGCGGCATCGTGGGACGAGGACCGGCAGGTGCTCACTGCCGCGGGGTACTCGGTGCTCGCCCTGCGGGAGCGACCGGGGTTTGTGCAAGCCACGGTGGCGCGAGGCCGTGAGGCCCTGCTCGTTGAATGGATGCATGACAGTGCGTTCAGATTCTTTCCGCTGGTGCACCATGACGAGCTGGGACTGACACTGCATCCCTTCGACCTGGCCACGAACAAGGTGCTGGCACTCATCGGCCGCGCGGAGGTGCGCGACTGGATTGACGTGATCGAGTGTGACCGGCGCCTGCAAAAACTCGGCTATCTCGCCTGGGCGGCGTGCGGCAAGGATCCGGGGTTTTCTCCGCGCGGACTCCTGGATCACGCCGGACGCACCTCGCGCTATTCGGTCCAGGAGGTTGAGGCACTTGCGTTTGAGGGCCCGCCTCCGGACGCCACTGCCCTGTCGCGGGAGTGGAAGACGGCCCTGCAAGGCGCTGAGGAAGTAGTCGCGCTGTTGCCGCCCGCGCATGCCGGCGAGGCGATTCTGTCTCGTGCCGGTGAGTTGTTTCGGGGCAATCCGCTTGAACTTGCGGAGGCCCTCGCCCAGCAGGGCGTGCAATTCCACGCCGGCCGCATCGGCGGCGCCTGGCCCCGAATCACCGAGCGGTAATCTCGCCGGCCAGCCAGCCGATCTCGCCGACTTACACCGTTACACCATTGTCTGATATACCATGGTGTAACCATGCCGTTGAACATCAAGAACGTCGAGGTCGAACGCCTTGCGACGGAGGTCGCCCGGCTGACCGGCGAATCGAAGACTGAGGCCATTCGTCGCGCGCTGCAGGAGCGCCACCGCCGGCTGAAAGGCGCGTCCGTCGCCGACCGTCGCGCACGCGTCGTCAAGTTCCTCGAGACCAGAGTCTGGCCGAACATTCCCAGGAAGCAGCTTGGGCGCCGCCTCACGCGCAAGCAAGAGGACGCGATTCTTGGATACGGGCCCACGGGCGTATGACGCTCGACTCTTCGGCCCTGGTCGCGATCCTTCTGTCGGAATCCCGAAGCCTCGACTTGATCGATCGCATTCTGGAGGCCGACGCGGTCCGGGTTGGCGCGCCAACGCTGGTGGAAACGTCGATGGTCTACTCTGCCCGGAAAGGCACCGAGTCCAGGCGCGATGTGGACGACCTGATCAAGGAGCTGGGTGTCACCGTCGTGCCGTTTGGCGAACTCGAGTGGCACGCGGCGGTCGCGGCCTTTCAACGATTTGGACGGGGCCGCCACAAAGCATCGCTCAACTTCGGCGACTGCCTCGCCTATGCAACGGCCGCTGTCCCTCGGGACACGCTACTGTTCGTCGGCGACGACTTCAGACATACGGACATCGTCTCCGCGTAGGCGCCCAGAGCAGTTTCACTTGCCTGTAGTACGTAGGGCGTGGCTTTAGCCGCGCCAATTCACGGCGCCCCTGAAGGGACGCCCTACGTACTTCAGACACACGGACATCGTCTCCGCGTAGGAAGTGTGCGGAGGACGCCCTACTCGGTCCTAATTACTGCTCCAAAGATCGGCTCGCGTGCCCTTGCCAGCACAACGCCGATGCCGGCCGCCACGATTACCAGCAACGCGATGGTGAAGCCGCCCGTAAAGTAGAGCCGTGAGGTGTCGAGTGTCATCGGCACGTCCTTCGTCAGAAAGTGCACGGTAAACGCCACCATGCCGGCGACGAACCCGAATCGAATGATGGCCCACAGCACCGGAACGACGAGCAGCACGCCAATGGTGAGATCGAGCAGCAGCGATCCGGTTTCGATCTGGCCGCGCGCCGCAAGGAACGAGAAACCAAGTGTGGCCATCACATACGCGGCCCGGGCGTCGCGCACCACCAGCCGGAGAAGTGTCAGTCCCACGCCGCCGACCATCGCATTGGCGATGGAATTGGAGAGGACGCTCAGCACGTGCGACCAGTACGCGCCGGAGCCTCCGAGAGTACTGACCACTGAGGAAGGCGGCGCAAAGGCGGGCCACCCGAACAGGGCTGGAAGCTCGTAGTGCCCAAACGTAATGAGCGTCATGGTCATGCCCGCCAGCGAGCCTATAACCAGGTCGCGTCCGAACAGTGGATCACGAAAGCGGCCTGAGACGAGCCGGGACCACGTCACCAGGAGGTGCGGCCACAGCCTTCGCACCTGCGGTTCAATCGCCAGATACAGAAGCCCATAGAGGCTGGCGCCAAGGATGGCGGAGCCGAGTGTGGAACCGAAGCGCGCCTGTTCGGCGTCCACGTCGGAGAAGTGCGCCGCGCCCAGCAGCCACTGACCGATCGACAGCGCGAAGACAAGTGCGGCCAGATGGATCGCGCCCCGGCGATCTCCTCGGCCCCGGATCAGGTTGCGCCTGGCGAGGATTAATCCGCCGACCAGACACAACGGCACAACCACCACGGTGGCAATCGTGGCCACGACGCGAGCCGCACGGTTGACTGGCGGAGCAATCATGCGTGTGGGTCTGGCCCACGGCCCGATGACCTGAAAGCTCACCGGTACGTTCCGATGCGATGCCGCCTCAACGCGGATCCCAACGCCTGGGGTTTCCGCCATCGAGCCGGTCCAGGCGATCCGCGCGTCGGCATAGTTGCGCGGCACCCAGTCGGGATCGAGCGGGGTGAACGAGGTCATGTCCAGCCCGGCAGCGGTGAAGAACGCCTTCCAGTCCACGGCCGTCGTTGCAGGTTCCGCAGCCGACTCCAGCTGCGGACCAACGGCGTTGAACTCCATCAGCCGCCCGGTTGTATCGAGCACCACGGTCGCCATGCCGGTGTCATTCAACGGAGGGTCGGCCGGCGACGGCATCGACAGTGTCGGGTTCATCGGAATCAGAGCGCGGGGACTCGATCGATACCAGAACAACAGCGCCGGCGGCCGCGCGCCGGCAAACAGGCGCGCACGCTCGGCCGCCTCGGGCTTCGACAGAATCCACCGGGTTGCGTCGCTGTAGGCGCGCAGTCCAGCGGCTCGGTCCCCGGCGCCGGCGCCAAGGCCGACGCTTGACTCGAACGTACGCGCGCGGTCGAACAGCGCGTCCCACGACAGCGGCAGCGGCACGCGCGCCAGCATCCCCACTCGATCCACCAGCGCCATCGTCATCGCCAGCATCACAACAACTGCGGCGAGGGCCATGACGCCGGCCATCGGGCCCAGAGTCGCCGCGTCGCCTCCCGATGCCGCGACCAGTTCCGGCGAGGGCGTTTCGCCGGCGGCGATCGCTGCCGCAAGGAGGTCAGCGCCAGGAAGAGCTGCAGCTATCGCGACCACCGATGCGGGTCGCACATCCGGATCCGGATCAAGGCAGCGCATGATGGTGCGATCGATCGCCGGGTGCAACCCCGCCACAACCTGCGCGGGCGAAGGCACCGACCTCGACAAATGGTGTTCGCGAAGCTCGTCGAGAGTGTTTCCTTCTGCTGCGCGCTTCCCGGTGAACAACTCGTACAGGATCAGCCCCACCGCGAAGACTTCGGTCCTTGCGGAAGCAGGCTTGCCCGCCAGTTGCTCGGGCGCCATATATGCGGGGGTGCCGGCCCACTCGCCCGCCGCCGCCCCATCGGCAATCGCCAGACCAAAGTCCGTGACGCGAACGCGCCCGTCCGCATCGATCATCACGTTGGCCGGCTTCAGGTCGCGATGAATCACGCCACGCGCGTGCGCTGCGGCCACGCCGGCCACGAGTTGCCGCGCCATCGCAGTTGCACGCTCTTCGGGAAGGCGCCCGATTCGTCGCAACACGGACGCGAGGTCTTCGCCATCGATGTACTCCATCGTGATGAAGTGCACATCGTCAGCATCCGCAAGGTCGTAAATTCGGCAGACGTTCGGGTGCGAGACCTGCCGCGCCACTCTCACCTCGCGTTGAAGCGCGGCGAGCCGCTCGGGGTCGGCCTCCACTGACTGCGGCAGGAACTTCAGGGCGACGGACTGGCCCAGCTTCAAGTCGTCAGCAAGGTAGACTTCGCCCATGCCGCCGCGCCCGAGCCTGCGCACGATCCGATACCGTCCGCCCATCACGTGGCCGGCGACGAAACGGCCGGAGTCGGATGACGAAGACAGGGAGGACGAGGCTGACGGCGTGGACTTCAGCCTTGTTTCGGCGTTTGCCAGGCGCGTCTCATCGTTCGAAGGCACGAGGACGATCTTATTCTGTCCGAACGAGCGGTAGCGGACAGGGGCTACTGAGATTGGCTATTTACGATTGGATATTTACTATTTAAGTTCAACGTAGGGCGTGGCTTCAGCGCCAATTTCGCCTTCGCGATGGGCGGCTGCGAGCAGACAGATGGTCATCCAGATCGCCGGAATCCAGAAGGCTCCCAGCCACAATACGACTGAGAACTCGCCGTCAAAGCTTCTAAAGTCGGGCGGCCTGAAGAGAAGTGCTGCAGTCACCAGAATGACGCCGTACCGAGCCAGCGCGGTCCGGCGCCGCAGCACTGATGCCAGGAGTGGCGCAAGGACGCACGTCGCAAGGTAGGCGCCGAAGAAACTCAGGTACCGCATCGCGTTCCATCCATTGGCCTCAGGACCGCTGGCAAGCTTCTCGCCAAGCTGTACGACGGTCAGATCGTTGCTGAACGGATGTGGGGAGCGCACCTCGGAGTAGTAATGCCACTCCATCGCCATGCTGAGTCCATCCCCTGGCTTCCACGGCCTCAGCTCTTCGCCCCGCTCAGGGTGGTCCGGGTAAGACGATCGCGCCGGGTTCGCGTCAAGGAACGCGCGGTTCGCCATAGGCACACCCCATCCGAGCAGCGGAAAGCCAATCAATAAACCGACGAGCGCAAGGCCCACACCGGGCACGGGCCGACGTCGACCGCCAAATCCTGTTGCAAGCAGTAGCGCTATGGGAAGGAAAGACGCGACCACCGCTACCTGAGCGTAGATGCGTGAGGTCGGCGACAGCTTCCAGATATTGGGTGAGAGCTGAACGATCACTGCCATGATCGCCAAATACGCCAGCGTCCAAAGGAACATCCGAGTGAGCACCCCGGACCGACGTATCAGCGCGACCTCGCGAAGACTGACACCAGCAACGCAACGAACCAACGCAAACATCGCGCGCACTGAGACGACGAGGGCTGCCCAATTCCCTTCGGCCTTCGCCGCTTCCCTTCTCCAGTCCGCCAGCGTCTCGTCACAGCTCCGTCGACCAGCCTCGTCCATGGGCAGGATACCGAGCCACCACCGTGCGACCTCGTAGAGCGGCCCGGTCAAGAAGTCACTCCGTCGTTCAGAAGGTCATCAGACGCGGCTGCGGCGCGACGGGCTTCGATGCGGGCGAGACGGCTTGTGGCCCAAAGGATCGCCGCAAGAGTCAGCGGCGGCTGGCTGAGCATCAGCGCCACTCGCAATTCCGGGAGAGGCGGATACGGAATCAGTGCGCTGAGAAAGATCGACGCGAGGAGGATTCCGAAACCCATGAACCATCCCGTTGCGCCACCCACTCGCCTGACGCGGTTTGCGAATACAAATAGCACCCAGGTCCATGCCACCGTCAGCGCGGTCGTGACGAGGCTGAGGGTCCGGAGGTAAAGCGCATTGAACGTTGGTTCTGGAACCGAAGCGTTCGCAAAGTGGCGCCAACTCTCGTATCGCAGGTAATAGACGCTCGCCGGCCAGACCACCAATCCAAGCAGCAGTCCGATTGCTCCCAGAACAACCAGGGTCCCTGCCACCGGCGTAACGCCGCGGCGCCGGCCCAGAGCCTCCGCAAGAAACACCGCGACCGGGAAGAAGATCAGAAACTGCGTCATAAAGGAAGCCACCACCAGCGTCCAGGCCTTGGCATCGGACATCACCAGAAAGAACCGGCCGGTACTTCCTGACGGGCCTGCCCAAAACACCCAGATCAGGGAGAGGGCGACCAGCACGCTCAGTTTCAATACGAATGGACTGACCCAAGCCGAAGGAAACTCCGCCACCCCCGCGTTCGCGATCGTGCGGACCACGGCGGCGAGCGACCGGACATTCGTCATGAACCGTCGGCGAGTCGTGGTGTGAGCCAACTCATGACGCCAATCCGCCATGGTCGATTCGATCGCGCGTTGACTGCGTGCGTCGAGCACCAGCAGTCCCACGAAGAATCGGACGATGCCAATCACGAGGTAACCTCGGCACGTTCGCGTTCGGCACTCGCCAGCGCGCGCGTGATCAGGATCACCGCCAGCAAGGCCGGCCACCAGGCGACCTCACTATATCTGTTGAAACCGATAAGGGCCGGCAGGAGTAACACCGGGATCGGTAGCATGCTGCCGGCAGCCCTACGCCATCCGGTCAAAGAGCGCGCCGCGGCGCCAGCTATGAGCATCGCCGGGACGGCAACCATAAACACGAGTCTGATGCTGAGGCCGAAGGCAGCCCGCTGAAAATCCTGTGTGAAGAGCATGCCAACCAGCTCGATGAGTGAACGCTCGTTGATCCCCGGCAGGATTGGCACGCTCGATTGGAGCGCATAGACAAACTCACGGTAGGCCTGATTGGCCGCTGGCAACGCCCATCCCATCGCAACGAACATCACAGCGCTGACGACCAGGGCAGGTCCCAGCTGCGGAACAGCTGCGCGATGTCTCCGACCGACCGCTGCGCACAGGAAGGCCAGGAATGGCATGGCAGTGACGATCTGCACCGACAGCAGCACTCCGGGGATGGGCCCCATCCACACCCGTGTCCCCTCCAGGTCGATGGAATCGTTCCAGTGGAACCCAATAAACAGGAGCATGCAGACGATTGACCACGCGGCCAGACGCAAGAGGACCGAAGCGCCCTCGCGTGAACGGATTTCTCGCAGAGAGACCAGCATCAGGCAGCGAAACACCGACCAGATGGCGCGGGCCGGAACGACGAGGGCCAAGACGCCGGAAGCCTGAGCGGCCTCCTTCCGCCAGTCGGCCAGCGTCTCGTCAAAACATCGGCGGCCAGCGGCGTCGACCGGCAGGAGACTCAGACACTGCTGCGCGACTGTGTAGAGCACGCCCGTCATGACTTCGCTCCGCTGACGTCCCCCATGATCTCTATGGCGGCCAGCGCGCGATGGCCCAGGCCCTGGAGTTCATAGATGCGCCGGCCGTCGTCCTGCAGGGAGGACGAGACGAGGCCCTTCTCTTCCATCTTGCCGAGCGTGACGTAGATGCCGCCGCGTTTCAGCCGGCCGCGCGACGCTTCAACAAGTTGGAGGCCATAGCTGGCGCCGTCGCTCGAGAGGAGCGAGAGGATGAGTCGTTCGGTGGCGGGAAGCCTCATGGAGAGGCAGTCTTACAAAAGCGAAGACACAAGTCAAGTTCGAGGTTCGAGGTTCGACCGTGGGAATGGACGAACGGTTTTCCGTTGAGCGGCGACTCGTCGCGGTCGCTCGACTGCGAGCGACGCGGCAGTGCCAAGTCAAAAAACGCCTTGGAAGGGGGTGACAGCGGTTGGGGATGGGGGCCCCCAACCGAAATCCCGGGCGAAGTCCCTGGAGAGGCGTTTTTTCCGCGTCGTCGCTTGCCCCGCCGTAGCTCCGCAGGAGCGAAGGGGGGAGCCGGAGAGCGCCCGCGACGAGTGGCCGCTCAGCGGAACACCGCTCCCGGTGCCTGAAGGTTTATTGCTGTTGGCCGGCGCCCCTGAAGGGACGCCCTACGTGCACCCCGTCCTACTTGCCTCCGCCTTTTTTCGCCAACGACTTGTAGTACTCCTCGACGAGATTCCGGAAGTTCGCGGGAATCTCTTCGTTGCCATTGAGGAAGAGCGCGTTGCTGGACTTGTCGAGCTTCTTGCGCAGATCGAATTCGAACTTCTTCAGCGTTTCGAGCGCCGCGGCCGTCAGTTCCTGTACGCCGAGCGGATCTTTGAAGGCCGTGTCGTTGTCGAGCTGGCGAAGCTGGCGGACCACTTCTTCCAGGTCCTTCGCCGGCACGCCCGCATTCTGAAGCGCCTGTCGCAACGCCTGCGCATCAAGCGTGCGTTCGGCGAGTTCACGACGGAACTGGCGCACCGCTTCGGCTGAGTACTGCTGGCCCGTGTTGCGCGCGTCCGCACCACCGCCGCCGGCCATCGACGCGCCACGCTGCAACCCGTCATTGGGTGTGCCGCGGCCGTCGCCCATCTGTTGACCATCGCGGCCGCCTTGCTGGCCACCCTTGCCTTCACCGCCTTTGCCTTCCCCGCCCTTGCCTTCCCCGCCCTTGCCTTCGCCGCCCTTACCCTCACCACCCTTGCCTTCGCCGCCTTTACCTTCACCAGCCTTGCCCTGGTCGCCTTTGCCTTCGCCGCCCTTACCCTGGTCGCCCTTGGCCTCTCCACCCTTGCCCGGTTCGCCCTGCTGGCCTTGCTGGCCCTGACCCTGCTGGCCCTGCTGCCCTTCCTGCTGCATGCGATCGCTGAGCGCTTCCATGCCGCGCAGCAGGTTGCGCGCCTTGTCGAGCGCCTGCGACTGCGCGTTCTGCCGCATGCCCTGGCTCATCGCCTCGGACGCCTGGCCGATCGTGTCCTGCAGCTCCTTCAGGTTGTTGGCAATCTCCTGCTCGTACCCTCTGGAGAATTCCTGGTTGCCGGCGAGCGCACCCTTCGAGTACCGAATCTTTTCCTGCACCTGATCGCTGCGAATGCCGTCGGCCGCCTCGCGCAGCTTGTTGGCCGCATCACGCTGCTCGCCACGCATCTGGCCGGCGGTGTTGCTGAGTTGCTTCTGCAGGTCCGAGACCTTGGCTTCCATTGCGTCCTTGCGGTCGCCGATCGCCTTCACCTGTTCGTCTCGCGCGGCACCCTGCTGCGGCAGGCTCTGCGCCTGGGACTGAATGGCCTTCTGTTCCTGCACCAGTTCCTGCGCCTTGCGCTGCGCATCCTGAACGGCCTGCTGCGGATTGCCGGCGTTGCCCATCGCACTCTGCAAACGGCGCTGCGCTTCCTGTAACTGCTGCGCGGTGGCCGCGGCCTGACTGCCGCCATCCTGCTGGCTGCTGGCCGCTGAACGCCGCGCTTGATTTGCGGCCTCCTGCATCTTGCGCGCTTCATCCGCCAGCTGCTGGCGCTGCTGCTGCTCACGCTGCTGATCGCGGCTCAGTTTTTCGAGCTGTCGCGCCAGTTCTTCCATCTCGTCGGCCATCTGGCGCTGGCCAGATCCGGTACCTGACGCGCTCTGCCTGGCCGCCGCCGCGCGCCGTTGACGCTCGGCTTCCTGCAGCTGGCGCTGCGCCAGTTCCTTGAGGCGCTTGGCGACCTCGTCCACTTCCTGATCGCCCTGAGCGCCGCCCCCGGCCTGCTGCTCATTGGCGCGCTGCTGCAGCTCGTACTGATTCGCAAGCCGGTCGCGCTCGAGTTCGAAGAGATCGGCCAGATCCTCGGCCATCTGCCCGCCGCCACCACCGCCACCGCCGCCGCCCTGCTGCTGTTGGCGTTCACGCACTTCCACTTCGTAGCTGGTCTCTGCGTCCTGCAGATGCTTGAGCGCGGTCTGCTCGGGCGAAAGCGCTTCCTTCGACTTCTGATCGCGCAGCTGCTTCTCCGCGATCACCATCGCATCTGACGCCTTCTTGAGCGACTGATTGATGGCCTGGAAGTCCGCGTCGGCACCCATACGCTGCGTCATCTGTTGAACCAGAGCCGCAACTTCATCACGCAGCTTCGATTGCGACAGCGCCACCACGACGGAGTCTTCCTTGAATTTCTCGGGCGACGACTTCGCCTTGTCGCGGTTCAGGTTGAACGTGGCCGAAATGATCTGGCGCTGTTTCTCGGACAGCGCGCCCGGTTCCTGCTGGCCGCCGCCACCGCCGCCACCGCCGCCGCCTTCGGCGGACTGGCCAGGCTTGAACGCCTGCTGGAACGGCCGAATCTTGACGAAGTAAATGTCACTGCTGGTCGTCTTGCCACCGGCCACGCCGTCGTTGTCGGCCACCTTGGCGTAGTAGGAGACCGAATCTCCCACCTTCACGTTGAGTTCCTCGAGATACACGGTGTGACCCGCCGAGACCTCGGCGCGCGGCGTCTCGCCGGCGTTATACATCCGCACGATCTTCTCTTCACCGCCGTTGACCGAATACACCAGGTCCAGCGACTTCACGCCGAAGTCATCATCCGCGCGCGCTTCAAGGAACACTTCCTCCACCGCGCTCGCCGACGTGTCGCGACCGGGCTTCACGAACTTCACCGTCGGCGCCATGTCTTCGATCACATCCACCGTGTAGGTGGGCGACGCGGCCACCGCTTCCTTGTTCGGCCCTTCGAGTTCGATGCGGTAGAAGCCTTTCTTCTCCACCACGAAGCTGCCCGTGAGCTTGCCATCCGGCTGCAGCGTCAGCGGCATCGTACGGTCATCGCCCATCACAATCCGGCCGCCAGTGGTCGGCATCGTGGACTCGATGTTTAAATTCACCGTCGTGCCCTTGAGCGACGCCACGTCACCGCCACCTTCAACCACCTGCGGCGGCAAGCGCGTATAGGCCGGGAAGCGGTATTCGAGATCGAGGGTCTTGACTGCCGGCAGATCCACCAGCGTCATCAAGTACGTTGCCGACTTCACGCCGTCCGACTCCACGTAATACTCAACGTTGAGCATCACGTCGAACAACATGCCTTCATACATGCCGGACTCGAGCCCGCGCACCAGCGGCACGCGCAGGTAGTCGCCTTCCGATCCGGTGCGCATCATCAGCAGCACCTGATCCGAACTGAAGTTCACCAGACGCGCCTTGACGTTCTGATCCGACCCGCGCGGTGCGGTCACGTTCCCGGGCAGCACCTCGATTGAATACGGACTGGCGGCTTCGGCGGGCACGATCAGCAGCAGCGCCGACAGTCCCTGCCGCAGGTTCTCCGGACCAAACATGAACGCCGCAGCCAACGCCATGATCACGGCCACGATGGCGACGGCAAACCGGCGACGCGCCGTGCGTCCAATCGTCTGGCTCGTGTTGAGCGTGCGGCATCGTTCGATCGCCTGCTCGACGAGTTTCTCGATGAGTTGCGGTGACGCGGATGACCCGGCGGTCTCCACGGTTTCCACCGCGCTCAGGATCGATGCTTCGAGCGAGGGCTCGTGCTCCTCCACGTACAGGGCCACCTGACCGTCGCTGACCCGGCGGCGCAACGGGCGCACCAGCCAGATGGCAATGATCGCGATGATGGCCAGCAGGGCCGCGACGCGGAATCCCATGATGGCCCTGGGCGAGAACCGCAACGCATCGATGCCGAGGGCCGACCCCAGCAGGATGATCGCCGTACCTCCGATCACCAGAGCGGCGCCGCGCAGCGCCGTCTTCGTCCGCCAGCGGCTTCGCACCTCGCTGATGACGGCGGTCAGCTGCGCGCGTGGGGTGCTTGCGGGATCAATTGCCGTCATATGGTTCTCCTGCGGTCTTCGGCGCGGCTGAAACCACGCCCTATTTGCTGAATGTCGGTTCGCCGAACTGAAACACCGGCCTCTGCGACAACCGGTTGGCCATGATGCTTTCCGCAACCAGTAACACGAACCCGATCAGCAGCAGGAACCACCAAATCGACTGGCGCCGCTCCGACTCCTCGGGCTTGATGTCGGTGGGCACACCCGCACTTGTCAATGACGCCCGCCCGGTAGCCCCGGCCGTGAACTCCTGGGCATCCATGGACGCAAGGTCAGACTCGAGCGGATCGACGTTCACCGCCACCGTATAGGGCCGGCCCGACGCCGCAGCGCCCTGCGGCCGTACCTCGTAAAACCCCTGTTCCTGCAACTCCACGGATCCGCCAGCCGCGCCACCCACGGTCTGGCGACCGCCACCGGGCGCAACAACCAGGGCCGATGTCACACGGCCATCCGTGCCACCAGCGGTGAGCGCTGCCACGCGCTGCGACACATCGATCACCTGCCCGGCATTCTGCCAGGCCAGCGTCTCTTCGACCTGACCAAGGTAGCGTGCCACCTGATGGAGCATCGGCACGAACACCGGCTTCAGCACCAGATCGTTCCAGTTACTGTCCAGTGTGGACCCGAAAACGATGACCCTGCCAGCCCCAACGCGCCGCTCGGCCATGGCCACCATGCCGTTGGCGAACCGGGCCAGCACCTGGTCGCCGGCCGCGGGGGAAATGGGCCGATAGCGGAAGAACCTGGCGGCGGTAAAGTCACCGCTCTTTGGCGCCTTGAACAACTCGAACACCACGTGGCTGAAGTCGATCGTGCCCAGGGTTTCAGCGCGGCCACCGGCCGCGTCCACCGGGTCCTGCAGGGTCCCCGGCAGCAAAGCCCCCTCGCCATCGAGCGCACCGCCACGCGACCCCACTACCGTAAACAATCCGCCGCCGCGCTGCACAAACTCTTTGAGCGCCGGCCCCATCGTGCCCGGCATCGTCGCGTCACTGACGACCACGACGCGGGTGCGGGACAACCCCGCCGCGGTCAGTTTCGAGACCGGCACGACGTCCACTTCAAACTGCGCAGGCGATCCAACAGCGAGAGCGGTTGACAGGTAGAGGCTCTCAGTGGCCGCGGCGCCGTCGCGCACCACGACCATCACCGGCGTGGGCCGCGCGGGCGACAACACGAAATGGAAGGTGTTGTCGATGGCCAGCGCGTCCGTGCCCGCCTTGACCGTGCCGCGCACGAACGCCTGCGCCAGCGTAAACGCGGGGAACGTCACGGCGTTCGTGACACCGGGCGTGAGCGTGGCGCGCTGCGTGGCTACATCCAGCCCGTCAATCGACAACACGACCGGCACGTTCTCCACCGGCGCGCCTCCGCGATTGGCGATAGCGGCGGTGACGATGATGCGTTCTTCGTTGGCGAAGCGCGTGCGGTTGAAGGTGACCGACGTCACTGACACGTTCGCCGGATCAGTGGCGGCCACCGACACCGGTGTGAAGGTGGTGCCTTCCGGAAACTGAATCTCTTCCGGCTTCTCCCAGCCGGTCCGCTGCATGTCGCTCACAACGACGGCTTCCTTGCGGCCGAGGGTCGAGCGCGAGAGCAGGCTCTGGGCCAGGCGAAGCGCCGGGCCGTAGCGGGATGCGGCCGCCGACAACTCCGCGGCGTCAACAGCGCCCCGCAGGCGCGTCTTGTCGCCGGTGGCGCGGACGTTCTCCTCCGCGCTGCGGTCAAACAACACGAGCGTGGCCTGATCCCCCGACCCAAGACCATCGATCGCGCGTTTGGCTTCGTCTTTCGCACGCTGCCAGTGATCGCTGTGGCCCATGCTGGCGGATCGGTCGAGCAGGATGACCACCTCCCGCGCGCCGGCATTGGCCATCGACGCCTGGACCGGCGTCTGGCTGAAGAACGGGCGGGAGAATGCGAGCACCGTGAGGAGTACGGCCAGGCATCGCATCAGGAACAGCGGCCAGTTGTTGATGCGCCGGCGCTGCACGGACTGATACGGCACGCGCCGCAGGAACATCAGCGACGGAAACTCGACCGGCGTCTTTTTCTCGCGCTGGATGAGGTGCACCAGCACCGGAATGGCCAGCGCGCCCAGGCCGATAAAGAAGAGAGGCGCCAGGAAGGACATGGGCTTATCTCACCCGCATCGTGCGCTCGCGGTTCGCGAGGTAGTTAAACAGCGCGTCGTCCAGGGGACGCGATGTGTTGACGAGGGTGTAATCCACCCGGATTTCCGAAAACTTCGTGCGCAGGGCATCAATGTGCGCCGCGATGAGCTCGCGATACTGCTTCAGTAAAGACTCGGGCACGATTGGCACTTCCTCGCCGGTCTCGAGATCCTGGAACCGCGACGCATCCTTGTAAGGAAAGTCGAGCTCGGCCGGGTCCAGCACATGGAAGACCATGAGGTCGTTACCGAGGAATCGGTACGGCTTGATCGCTTCGAGGATCTCATCGGGCTCTTCGTACAGATCGGAGATCAGCGCCACCACGCTGCGGCGCTTGAAATGTTCTGCGATCTTCTCGAGCGGCACACGCAGCCGTCCAGCCCGCACCGGCTCCACGCGATCGAGGGTGTGCAGCATCACGTCGAAGTGCTTGGCCGACGGTGGCACGTAGTTCACCACGTCCTGGTCGAACGTCACGATGCCGACGCGGTCGCGCTGGCGATGGGCCATGTAGGCCATGCACGCCGCCAGGTAGCGGGCGTATTCAATCTTCGTCACCCCGCCGCTGCCGAACGACATCGACTTCGAAATATCGAGCAGCACCGCGAAGTTGGTATTGGTGTCGGCGTCGTACTGCTTGACGTAGTACTTATCGGTGCGCGCGTAGAGGCGCCAGTCAACGCGGCGGATGTCATCGCCCGCCACATACCCGCGATGCTCCGCGAAATCGATCGACGCGCCGAAGTGCGGCGCGCGGTGCAGGCCGTTGATGAAGCCGTCCACCACGTGACGGGCCAGCAACTCCAGATTGCCGATGCGCGCGAGCACCCTGGGGTCGACAAACCTCGCCCCCGGCATCGCTCCCGACTGCTCGCGGCGGTCCATATGGGTCCAGGGTCCGGAAAGTGCAGAGTCCTACATGCCGGACTTCGGCAGCGGTACGGACTTCAGGAGGTCATCGATCAACACGTCGCTCGTGACGCCTTCCGACTCCGCGCGGAAGTTCGTGAGCACGCGGTGCCGCATGACGGGATGCGCCAGCGATTTGATGTCGTCGAAACTCACATGGTAGCGGCCGCTCGTCAGTGCGCGCGCCTTGGCGCCAAGGATGAGGTACTGGGCCGCGCGGACGCTGGCGCCAAACGCCGCGTACTTCTTGACGGACTCGGGCGCCTCCGCGGACTTCGGCCGGCTGGTGCGCACCAACCGGAGCGCGTAGCGCATGACCGCTTCAGATACCGGCACGCGGCGCACGAGGCGCTGGAACGCGACAAGCTCGGCGCCGGTCACAGGCCGATTGAACTGCGGATCAAGAATGGCCGTTGTGGTCCGGACGACATCGTATTCCTCATCTTCCGGCGGGTGTTCGATGATGATGTGGAACATGAACCGGTCGAGCTGGGCTTCGGGCAGCGGATACGTGCCTTCCAGCTCGATGGGGTTCTGCGTGGCAAACACAAAGAACGGCTCTTCGAGGTTGTAGGTGCGCCCCTGAATGGTCACGCGATGCTCCTGCATCGCCTCGAGCAGCGCGGCCTGTGTCTTGGGCGGCGTGCGGTTGATTTCGTCGGCCAGCACGATGTTCGCAAAAATCGGTCCGGGTGCGAATGCCATCTGGCGGCGGCCGGTGGCGGCGTCTTCCTGGATGATGTCCGTGCCGGTGATGTCGGATGGCATCAGGTCCGGCGTGAACTGGATGCGGTTGAACTTGAGGTCCAGCACCTGCGCCAGCGTTCGAATCAGCAGCGTCTTGGCCAGACCAGGCACACCGACGATCAAGCTGTTGCCGCCGACAAAGAGCGACAGGAGAATCAGGTCCACCGTGGCGTCCTGGCCGATGATCAGTTTCTTCAGTTCGGCGATGATCTGCCCGCGCGCCGCATTCATCTTGTCGGCAAGGGCGATGTCGTCGGCCGAATTCATTTGCACGGTGTCTTGCGTCACAGTATTCACAGCGGTCCCCTTGCGTAGGGCGTCCCTTCAGGGGCGCCGGCTTCTTCAGTGAGTAATCCCGTAAATGATGTAATTGACGCCCAGCTTGAACGCCTCGTTGGTGTCTGCCACGGCCCTGTAGCCGCTGTCGGCAAACTCCCAGAATTCAGACAGGTCCGTGTTGTAGTTGGCAATGGCAATCAACCGCTTTTTCGGGTCGTTGTCTTCATACAACCCGCGAAAAATGGGCTTGCCGTAGTTCTGGAAGTACTGCGGAATCACATCGAGATCATTGATGTCGTAGAACGAATGAAAGATGGGATGTTCCGCGCTCATGTCCTGCCACACGGCTCTGGGGAACACGCGGTTCATCTGCGCTTCGAAGTTGTACCAGGCCTGCCCCACGAAGTCGTCGAAGATCAGGAATCCACCCTTCGCGATGTAGGCCTTGAGACCCGCCAGCTCCGCTTCCGACATCTGCCAGTAGCCCGGCTCAGCCATATACGCCACGGGATACTTGAACAGCTCCGGATCATCGAGCGTCAGAACATTGCTCTCGTCCATGTGCGGCCCGACCAACGACACGGCGTTGATGATCTTCATGAAATGCCGCTCGCCGCGCGGATAGTCATGTGACCAGCTGCTGCCCCCGCGCCCGAACCCGCGATACATCAGCCGCACGAACGTGAACCGGCCGTCGTAGGGGACGTTGCCTTCAATCATGGCCGCGGCCTGAAAGCGCTCGTTCCCGCCACCGCGCTGGCCCCGCTGGCTCCCCTGCGTGGCCTCCGCCGTCAGTCCCACTGACACGATCACCGCGCCCACGATCAGCGCGTACGCGGACCTGTGTTTCGACGCCATCATGCCAACCCCCTTGCCCGGCGATACAACCACTCGCCGCCGGTCAGAACCACCAGCAGCAGGAACAGCACCGGCATGTCCCAGAGGTCTTTCTCTTCTACGACGGTCACGCCGCGTCCGCTCAGCGTCAGGGCATCCGCCAACCCCGACGTATCTCCGGACTTGAAGAACTTCCCATCGGTTTCCTCGGCCAGCCGGCGCAACAACGACCCGCGCATGGCCGGGTCGAAGTATTCGCGCTCACTGGGCGCCGCACGCACGTGCGTCACCGACGTTCCCAGGGTCTCGCCATTCCTGGTCGCCGTCACGCGAACTTCGTAGGTGCCTTCTTCGGTCGGCGCGAATTTCGACTGATACTCGCCATCCCTCTTCACGGTCCACGACAGCGGCACTTCGGTCACCACGCCCGTCGGCGATCGCACCGTGGCCACCACGTGCGCGTCATTGACGTTCATGTACTTCTTGTCCGCCACCTGCGCCGTCAGCG
>JBKJJZ010000034.1:0-3172 GCA_046597705.1 Vicinamibacterales bacterium
TCCCTTCAGGGGCGCCAAAGTGAAAGGAAACGTGTGACGGTGGAAACCAATCTCTCTCCCGGCCCGTCGTTTGGGCGACGCGATCCGGATGCGCGAGGGTATTTCGGCGAGTTCGGCGGGCGCTTCATACCGGAGACGCTGGTGGCGCCCGTCGAGATGCTCACCACCGCGTACTTCGCCGCGCGTCAAGACGCTGAGTTCGTCGCGCAGTTGCAGCACCTCCTCGAAACGTATGTCGGGCGACCCACTCCGCTCTATGAAGCACGGCATGGGGTCGAGGACACTGGCGTGCGTCTGTTCCTCAAGCGCGAGGACCTGGCTCACACCGGCGCGCACAAGATCAACAACGCCATTGGCCAGACACTGCTGGCGAAACGGATGGGGAAGACGCGCGTGGTGGCGGAGACCGGCGCGGGCCAGCATGGCGTGGCCACCGCCACAGCCTGTGCATTGCTCGGGCTCGAGTGTGTCGTGTACATGGGCGCGCAGGACATGGCGCGCCAGGCGCTGAACGTGTTTCGTATGCAGATGCTGGGCGCCACCGTGGCGTCTGTGGACGCGGGGGGTCAGACGCTGAAAGACGCGATCAACGAAGCGATGCGCGACTGGGTTGCGAACGTCGGCACCACCGCGTATGTGCTCGGTTCCGTGCTGGGGCCGCATCCCTATCCGTTGATGGTGCGTGAGTTTCAGTCGGTGATTGGCGCAGAGGCGCGTGCGCAGATGCTCTCGGTCACCGGGCGCCTGCCGGACCTGGTGGTCGCGTGCGTCGGCGGTGGCAGCAACTCGATGGGGATATTCGACGCCTTCCTCGATGATCCGGGCGTGCGGCTGCTGGGCGTCGAAGCCGGTGGCCGGGCCATCACGGACGGGGAGCATGCGGCGCGGTTTGCGGGCGGCGCGCCGGGCGTACTGCATGGCACTCGCAGCCTTCTGTTGCAGGACGCCAACGGCAACATCCTGCCGACGCACTCGATCTCGGCAGGGCTCGACTATCCCTCGATCGGACCGGAGCATGCGTGGCTCGCTTCCATCGGCCGCGCGCAGTACGACTGGATAGACGATGAGGCCGCGCTGGAGGGGTTTGGGTGGCTTGCGCGGCACGAAGGCATTCTCCCGGCCCTCGAGTCTTCTCACGCAGCTGGCTGGATGCAACGCAACCTCCGCACCCTTGCGCCCGGCACTGTCGTGCTGCTGAACCTGTCGGGGCGGGGCGATAAGGACGTCGAGACTGTCCGCGCCCGGTTGAAGGCCCGTGTCGAGGGGGTGCGTGTATGAGCCGCCTCACCGAGACATTCACGGCGCTTCGGACGCAGACCGCACCAGACCGGGAGCCGGCGCTTGTCGCCTATGTGACGGGCGGCGATCCCGACTTCACCACTTCCTGCGAGATTGTCCGCGCCGTGGCACGCGGCGGCGCCGACGTGATTGAGATCGGCGTGCCGTTCTCTGATCCAATCGCGGATGGCCCGGTCATTCAACGAGCCTCCGAGCGCGCTCTTGCGGCCGGCGGGTCGCTCACCCGGGCGCTCGACATCGTACGGACCGTTCGCACGGATATCAAGACTCCGATTGTCCTGTTCACCTACGTGAATCCCGTCCTTCGCATGGGCGCTGACGCCTTCGCGCGCAAGGCGGCGGATGATGGTGTGGATGGCGTCCTGCTGCTCGATCTGCCAATCGAGGAATCGGAGGCCATGCACGGGACGCTGGCCGGAGCCGGACTCGATCAGATTTTCCTCATCAGCCCCACGACCACCGAAGCGCGTTTGCGCCAGGCGGCCGCGCTGGGCAGCGGCTTCCTCTATGCCATCTCCCGCCTTGGCGTCACGGGCGCTCGCGACGCGGTCGCGGTCACAGCCAAACCGGTGGTTGACGCCATCCGGAGAGTGACGCCGATGCCCGTGGCACTGGGTTTCGGGATCTCCCGGCCCGAGCACGTCCGCGAGACCTGCGAATACGCGGATGCCGCCGTGGTGGGAAGCGCGTTGGTGCAGACGCTCGCGGAGGTGCCCCGGGGACAGGCTGCGGCGGAGGCTGAGCGGTTTGTCCGCTGGCTCAAGGGTAGAATGCACTGAAGGTCTATCGTGAAAGTTAAAGAACAGGTGAACGACATGGTCGTCGTCATGAAAGAAGACGCCACGGCAGGACAGGTGGAGTCTGTCGTTGAATATCTGAAGGAGCAGGGGTTTGATGTGCACCGGTCGGCCGGCGTCACTCGAACCGTCCTGGGCGCCGTCGGTGCCGGTACCGCGGACATGGCGCTCATTGGCGTGAAGGACGGCGTGCATGAGGTGCTGCGGATCAGCGAGCCCTACAAGCTGGCCAGCCGCTCGTTCCAGAAAGAAAACACGGTCATCACGATCGGCGACGTTCGGATCGGCGGCGATGAAGTGGTGGTGATGGCGGGTCCCTGTTCGGCAGAGTCGCCCGAGCAGGTGGAAGCTACCGCCATAGCCGTGAAGCGAGCGGGAGCGAAAGTCTTGCGCGGCGGCGCGTTCAAGCCACGCAGTTCCCCGTACAGCTTTCAGGGCCTGGGCGAAGTCGGACTTCGGATGCTGCGCGAATCGGCCGATCGCCACGACCTCAAGCTCATCACCGAGGTCATGGAAGTCTCGCAGATTCCACTCGTGGAGCAGTACGCGCACATCCTCCAGGTGGGCGCCAGGAACATGCAGAACTATTCGCTGCTGCGCGAGCTTGGCAAGGCGCGCACGCCGGTGCTGCTCAAGCGCGGCATGTCGGCCACGATCGAAGAGTGGCTGATGTCGGCTGAATACATCCTGGCCGGCGGGAACATGAACGTGATGCTGTGCGAGCGCGGGATCCGGACGTTCGAGAGTTACACGCGCAACACACTGGACATCTCCGCGATTCCGGTCGTGCAGCAACTGAGCCACCTGCCTGTGATTTCCGATCCCAGCCACGGCACCGGCCGGCGCGACAAGGTGGCGGCGATGGCGCGGGCGTCGGTGGCCGGCGGCGCTGATGGACTGCTGCTCGAAGTGCACTGCGATCCCGATCACGCGGTTTCCGACGGCGCGCAGTCGCTGTTCCCCAAGCAGTTCGATCAACTGATGGCCGAACTGCGAATCATCGCGCCCGCGATCGGCCGCAGTATCTGCGTTGAGCCCGTCGCCCGTCGCGGCTGGGGCCGCTGAAGTGCGTGAAC
>JBKJJZ010000291.1:0-15981 GCA_046597705.1 Vicinamibacterales bacterium
CCGGCTCGCCTTTTTCATAGATCGTGCGGCCGGGGTCGAATACGACTGGAGTTGCGCGTTCGGCGATCCGGAACAGTTCAACGACCGGCACAAATGCGAACACAGGAATGGTCCGCAGGCGATTGACCAGTTCCACCAGCGGCACCTTTTCGCCGGCCAGGCCGCTTCGCAGCCTGGTCCACGACGCCACCTGTTGCACGATCACCGGCGTGGAGGCGTGCGAAGACAGATACTCGAGGTCGTCAGCCAGTACAGTGCGCAGTCCGTGCTCGCCGGCAAAGTGCACGGCCGCCGCGGCCACGATTGGGTCGTTATCGTGAAACAGCTGCGCGACGGTGTCGGGCACGTCGCGCGCCCGGGTTTTCAGCAGGCTGTTCGCGTGGCGGATCCGTTCGGCCAGCGGAGCTTCGTCGATGATGGGCATCACCCGTTTGCGCACCAGGCCCGTCAGTTCGTGGTCGAGGTATTCCAGCGCCGACGCGCGCTCCCGTGCGTCGCCGTGCTCGAGCGTATACCTGGCGGCCGCAATGTCCTTCGCGCTATAGCGCAGGCCAAGCAGACGGAAAATGCGGTCGATGCTGCGCGACAATTTGTCATCCAGCGCGCGCACCAGAAGCGTGTCCGCGCTTCCGGCTTCGCGCTCGATGAGGTTCTGGCGCAGCGTCAGCCGGTCGCAATAGTGCGCGGCCTCGCGCAGCAGGCGGGCTTCAATGACGCCGGGCGGCGCCTGAAACTGCCCATGCGTCCGGCTCATCCTTTCGATCGCGGCGATGCTTTTGAACCGGATGAAGCTGTCTGTGTCCTCGAGGGCAGCAGCCAAAGCGTCGGCGGACGCCTGGCAGGCAATTCCCTGCAGCGTGCCGGGGATGTGCCGCCGGACCCAGACGTGTTCCTGCGGGTCGGACATGACGTGCACGAGCACCGGAACGACGGACTCGCCCGACGCCCACAAGGTTTCGCGGGCGGGCTGCTTGAGCGCGCGATGGCCCAGCCGCGAAACCAGCGCTGGAACCAGCATCGTATCGACGCTGCCTTTGGCCCCCGCGCTGTTGATGGCTTCGCGCGCCACCAAGACGTCGCGATCGTGGAGCAGCGGCACGAGCAGCGTTCGGAACCCCGGATGTCGAATCCGCGCGAGCGCCCTGGCCGCATGACGCCGGCCGGACGGGTCCTCGTCGGCAATGAGGCGAGCCAGCGCCGCTTCGGCCGCCGTCTCATCGTCGGGCTCGCCAGAGTCTGCGAGTTCGACGGCCGCTGCCGCGACAACACCCGGGGAAGGGTCGTGCAGGTGCGGCCGCAGCAGCGAGCGCCCGGCATCCAGTTGAAGGGCCGCGAGGGCGCGGACCGCAGCCGCGCGAACGTCGGCGTCGGGGTCGGACATCAGCCGGCGCACGGCGGGCAACACTGATTCCGCGTCGGCGGATTCGTTTCGCTCGAGTGACTTGAGTGCGCGCGCCCGAACCTTACTGGACTCGTGGGCGAACAGGGATGCCGGCAGGACGTCGCGACGGCCGACGGTCTCCAGCATCTCGATGGCGTAGACCACTGACTCCTCGTTGGGCGACCAGAGCTCACTGACGAGCAGTCCGATGGTTCGTGAGTCAGCGACGTCGAACCGCACGGCCTCGGGCTCGATCGCACGCGTATGCAGGTTGCGCCGGAACATGTCGAGGTATTCCCGATGCGCGGCCAGCGCCAGACCGATCCACGTGGCGACAAGTGCGAGGTTGACGTACGCGAGCTGCTGCCAGGCGAGGCCCAGGCCCCAGGGTTTGATCAGCAACAACAGCAGGACAGCGCCGCCGCCTCTCGCGAAGCGATCAACCGTTACGTCAACGAAGGGTTTGGCTCGCTGGGTGACGTCCACGGGCAGGGGAAGGAACAACACCTCGCGGGTGGTGCGATCGACCGTGTAGCGCAGCGAGGTGTCGAGGACCCGCGCCACGGCAACCGCCCAGACGGCGCCCGTGGCGAGAATGACCACGCTGGTTGCCCCGACCACGGCGGGCAACAGCAGGAGTGCCGCGGCCAACCCATAGGAGCGATGCAGACGGCTGGTCAAGCCTACTTGCACCACGAAGCCGGCCATCGACAGATACATCGTGACCTTGCCCAGGAAGCGCGTGATGTCGTCGGTGGTGGCCCCTCTCTCAGCGACTGCCATGTTGAGCTGTTGTTCGACAAACACGGCGCTGAGCGCGGCGACGCCCACGATGAGGGCGATGAGCTGCAGGTGGCGGGAGCCGATCAGCAGTCGCCAGGCGTCGCGCCCGTCGACAGACGCATCGCCCTCCGGGCCCGGAGTCTTGTCTTCGGAGCCCCGGGTTTTCAGACCCGGGGTCCCCTGCGCTTTATTGATCGCCAGCACCGTGGCCGCGCACAGCAGCAGGACGCCGGCGCTGACCAGCGCGAGGTTATCGGAACCGACATTGTCCACCGCATAGGTGGTGACAGCGGCGCCCGTGATGCCGCCCAGGCTGGCGCCGCCCCCGATGAATCCGAACAATCGTCGCGCCTGCCGCGAATCGTAGAGGCTGTTGGCCAGCGTCCAGAACTGGCTCACCAGGAGCAAGCCGAAGACCAGGCCGAATACGAAGAATGCCGCCGACACCCATCGTGCATCCATTCGAAAGAGGGCCCAGAATGCCACCAGCAGTCCCGCCAGGGCCGCTTGTGTGACTGGTGCCACCATGCGCCGCGGCACTCTGGCGGTGCTGCGGTCGTACAGGTGCATCAGCGAGCCAATCACGACCGCGGCTCCAACAAGCACGTACGGCAAGTTGTCCGCACCCAATGAGCTGATGGCCTTCGACCGGGTGATGGGTTTGATGATGTTGTAGGCCGTCATCACCAGAAACGAGTAGGTGAACATCAGCCACGCGGTCGTCGCCTCCCCGGGGCGAAGGACCACGATTCGTTCGAGCAGGTGCTGGGGACGCGCGCGCATGTGTGGGTGAGGTTGCCCTATCTTGCCATGCGCAATCTACAATTACGCCATGACCGACGGCCCCCGCCTCGACTTCATACGAGAGATCGTGTCGACCGACGTCGGCGCGGGCTCCAACGGCGGCAGGGTCGCCACTCGATTCCCGCCCGAACCGAACGGCTACCTCCACATCGGCCACGCCAAGTCGATTTGCCTGAACTTCGGTGTCGCCCGTGATTTCGGCGGCGCCTGCAATCTCCGATTCGATGATACGAACCCGGTGACCGAAGACACCGAGTACGTGGATTCGATTCAGGAGGACGTCCGGTGGCTGGGGTTCGACTGGCAGGACCGGCTGTTTTATGCGTCCGACTACTTCGATCGGTTGTATGAATGCGCCGTCCAGCTCATCCGGGACGGCAAGGCGTACGTGGACAGCCTGACGGCTGACGAGATTCGTGAATACCGCGGCACGCTCCGGGCACCGGGCCGCGAGAGTCCGCACCGCAACCGGCCTGCTGCCGAGAATCTGGAAATGTTCGCGCGCATGCGCGCCGGTGGATATCCCGATGGCGCGCATGTCCTGCGCGCGAAGATCGACATGGCGTCGCCGAATGTGACGATGCGCGATCCGATTCTGTACCGGATTCGGCGGGCGCACCATCACAGGACGGGTGACGCCTGGTGCCTGTATCCGATGTACGACTACGCGCACCCCCTGTCAGACGCGTTCGAGCGCATCACCCATTCGTTGTGCACACTGGAATTCGAGGACCATCGCCCGCTCTACGACTGGCTGATCGCCAACGTCAACGGCTTGCCGGCGCAACCGAGGCAGATCGAGTTTGCCCGCTTGAACCTGACCTATACCGTGATGAGCAAGCGCAAGCTGATGCAGCTGGTGACTGAAGGACACGTGAGCGGGTGGGACGATCCCAGGATGCCGACCATCTCCGGCCTTCGGCGCCGCGGCTTCACGCCCGAAGCGATTCGGCGCTTCTGCGATGAAATCGGCGTGGCCAAGCGCGAGAACATGATTGATGTCGGACTCCTGGAGTTCTGCGTCCGCGAGGATCTGAACGCGCGTGCTCCACGGGCGATGGCCGTGCTTCGGCCGTTGAAGCTAGTCATCGAGAACTACCCTGATGGACAGGTTGAAGATTTTTATGTGGCCAACCACCCCGATAACGCGGGCATGGGCACGCGGCGGGTGCCGTTTGGTCGAGAAATCTACATCGAGCGTGACGATTTCGAAGAGGTGCCGCCGAAGAAGTTCTTCCGTCTGTCGCCGGGCCGGGAAGTGCGTTTGCGCGGAGCCTATCTCATCACCTGTCGTGAGGTCGTCAAGGATGCGGGCGGGGAAGTCGTCGAACTGCGATGCACGTACGACCCGCTCACGCGTGGGGGCGACGCACCGGACGGACGCAAGGTCAAAGCCACACTTCACTGGGTCTCCGCGGCCCACGCGGTGGATGCCGATGTGCGGCTCTACGACCGGCTGTTCATCGTTGAAACACCGGGGACCGGTGACGCAGACTTCCTGGCGCAGATCAACCCGTACGCGCGCGACGTGTTGACGGGCTGCAAGCTGGAGCCCTCGTTGTCGTCGCCGGCTGCCGGGCAGCGGTATCAGTTCGAACGGCTCGGTTACTTCTGCGCGGACAGGGACAGCACAGCGTCCCGGCCGGTCTTTAATCGCACCGTGACGCTGAAAGATACCTGGCGCCCCTGAAGGGACGCCCTACGTGCTGAAGGGACGCCCTACGCACCGAACTTGAACGCGACCTTGACGCTCTCGCCTGAGCCCTTCGCTCGGGCGGTGTGAAGCGCGGTGCGATACTCGGCCAGCGGGAACTGGTGGGTGACTAGGCTTTCGATGGGCGCCCGGCCCTTCGCGATGAGCGTTGACGCAATGTTGAAGGCGTTTATATCCGTGCCGCCGTGGATGTGCCCGCCGTAGGCCAGCGTGCCGCGCAGCGACAGCTCTTTGATCCACAGCGGCGTCCAGTCGAGGCCTTTGAGCGTGGTGGCATTGCCCAGCAGCACGATGGTTGCGCCGGCGCGGGCAAAACGCATCGCATCTTCAACCCCGCGGGTGCTTCCGATGCAGACAACGACGACATCGAAGCCGCCGACGCCAATCGGCCCGCCAAGAATCGGCTTGAGCAGTCGCGTCCCCGCCGCCTCTGCAAGTTCGGGGAGATAGTCGCCACGAGCCATCACGGTTCGGCATGCGCCCAGGTTCATCGCATGACGCGCCTGGAATGGATGCCGCGCCAGCACGGTGACCGGCGAATCCGGCGCCAACGCCTGCAGCGCCGCCACCATCAACAACCCCATCGTTCCCGCGCCGATCACCAGGACGCGGTGGCTGGGGAGCGGTCTGACGCCCAGGACCGCATGCACACAGCACGCAAGGGGCTCGGTCATCACCGCCCCCGCGTCGCTCACCGCATCGTGGACACGCACCAGTTGTGACTCATGCGCGACGAACTGCTCGCCCCAGCTGCCACCAAGCGAGCGCGTGAAACCGATGAACATTCCCGGTGGCAATGCGCCGTCCGTAAAGTGGTCGCAGCGCGAGTGGCGGCCGGCGGCACACGCGCCGCATGGCGGCGACACGCCCCTGGGTTCGCAGCACAGCAACGGGTTGACGGTGACGCGGTCACCCACGCCAAAGCCGCGGACGGCTGTGCCGCACGCCTCGATGGTGCCCACATTTTCGTGCCCGATGACGAAGGGAAACGAAGAGAAGGGCGACGTTGATGGGCTCGATTCGAGTCCGACCAGAGCGAGGTCGCTGCCACAGATGCCGCCGAGCCGGGTTCGAATGCGCACCCAGTGCTGGTTGGGCAGTTCAGGCGTGGCCACCTCGGCATACCGGGTGCACGCGTGGCCGCCAACCAACCAGTTCTCCGAGACGCGGCCAGCCACCTGGGTCGCGAGGTAGGCCGGTATCGGCGCCGCGAAACTGATCGCTTTCATTTTCCTCGAGGCACCTGACGCGCCTGTGACACCGCCGGCGCGACCAGCCGCAAGGCGCCTGGCACGCACGCCACTTCCAGTTCCGCCGCCTTCGCCTGGCGGTACTCGCCGTCGGTCTCATACGCCGGCGGCGCCGTGAACCGGACCGTGAACGATGGCGACTGTTCAATGACCACTTCATCAAGCGCCTGGTGTGCGCCCTTGGCGACGGCGCCAAACAATTTCACACGTCGCAGAAACGACGCATCGAGAAAGGCGACGGCATCGATAAGGCCGTCGGTCAGGGAGGCCTCAGGCGCCACCTTGAACTTGCCGCCAAAGTTCTTCGCATTGGCGATCACCAGCATCAGGTGCCTGGCCCTGTCACGGCGCTTCGCCGGCGACGCGACGTCGATCTCCACGCCTTTGTACGACGACAACTGCCGCAGTGCCGAATACAGGTAGAGCGCTTCGCCCTTTACCCATTTGATCTTCAGGATGTCTTCGAGCACGGCGACGTCGAATCCAAAGCCCGTGATGTTGAGAAAGAAGTGCTCTTCGATGCGGCCGACGTCGACGCGGATTTCAGCGCCCTCTGTGACAAGACGTGCAGTCGCCACAACATCGGTCGCCGGCGCCCCAGCCGTCTTCGCAAAGTCATTGCCTGTGCCGGCTGCGACGAGGGCTAGACGGACGTCGCGATTGGCTCCTGACGTCAGGATGGCGTTGGCTACATTTCCCCACGTGCCATCCCCGCCCACCGCCACAAGCGTGGTGGCCCCGGCATCCATCGCCCGCCGGGCAATGGCGCCCTCGTCTTCGCGTGCCTGTGTGGTCTGGATGTTGGTGACGCCAACGGCGTTGAATGCCGAGGTCACCGCACCCAGGGTCCGGGCGCCTCGTCCCCGGCCCGCGGCCGGATTGACGATGACGCAGACGCGATCGGACATCAGGATCCGCCCGGGCCGATGGTCTCGAGCGGATCGAACGTCTGGCGGCCGTCGCGCATCCACAGTTCGCGAAACGGCGTGCCGTTCACGCCATCGGGATCGAGCCCCTTCGTAAACGCGTGCGGATAGATCTCGATGGACCCGCGCTCTTCCTCGTTCTCGCTGAACTGCGCGTTCATGGCCATCGTGGCCATGTAGGTGCCGGTGGCGTCGTGTTCAAACGCCTGGTAGTAATGTTCAACCGGCTCCCACGCGTAGTCCGTGATCCGCATGTCGAGGATCTTGCTGCCCCCATGCGCGGCCGATACGGTGATCTCGTGTTCGCCGACGTTGAACGTGATCTCGATGTCGTCCATGAAGTGCGGCAGGTGCCACAGCTCGATCGCATGCTCGCGCGAGGCCTTGGTGGTGGTGCCCACGAGGAATGGGAAGAACGCGGCGCGCGGAAGCGGCCGGCCGCGGTCGATGCGAGGCGCGACGGGCACCGAGAGCACCAGCTCGCCGTACTCGCCGACTGAACTGCCGCTGAAGTCGAAGGCCATGACCGACAGCACGCTCTGGCCGTGGTGAGGCTCAACCGGCGACATGGAGGACGGAATCAACTTGCGCGCATTCTCGGTTGGAAACTCGAAGAACCCGCCGATGGCATGGCGATACTGATACTGCACTTGTCCGGGCTTCAGGGCGCTCACTTGATGATCTCCTCCTCACGAAGAACCTTGACCAGAATCGCCGCCGCTTGATCGAGATCAGCCTTCGTATGTGAGGCCGAGATCGAGACCCGGAAGCGGGAACGATGCTTGGCGACAGCGGGATACAAAATGGGCTGCAGGTAGATCCCCGCGCGCTGCAGCTTCTGCGCGATGCTCATGATGCGCCGGTCGTTGCGAATCATGATCGGGATGATCTGCGACGTGGACTCGCCCACATCCACCCCGGCGGCCGACATCAGCCCGCGAAAGTGCGCCACGTTGTCCCACAGGCGCGCCCGCATGCCCGGGTCCTTCTTGACCACTCGCAACGCCGCCAGCACGCCGGCCGCCACGGCCGGCGCGAGCGCGCAGGAGAAGAACCGCGACCGCGCGAATCCCATCAAATAGTTGTAGAGGCTCTGGGAGCCCGCCACGTAGCCGCCCTGGCCGCCAAGCGCCTTCGAAAACGTGCCCACGTGTATATCCACTTCATCCTCGAGGCCGAAGTGCTCAACCACGCCGCGGCCGTTCTCGCCATACACGAAGCTCGAGTGCGCCTCATCGATCAGAATCCGCGCCCCGGCCCGCTTGGAAATCTCCACCATCTCGGGGAGGCGGACGATGTCACCGTCCATCGAGTACACGCCTTCGACCACCACCAGCCGTTTGCCCGTGGTGCCGCGCAGTTTCTTCTCGAGGTCGGCGGGCTGGTTGTGCCGGAAGAACTTCACCTGCGCCTTGGCCAGGATCGCGCCGTCGACGATGCTGGCGTGGACGTTCTGATCCAGAATCACCCAGTCCCCGGGACGCATCAGGCCGGAGAGCAGGCCGACGTTGGTGCTGTAGCCGGTCGGAAAGACCATGCACGCTTCTTTTTTCTTGAACTCGGCCAGTTCTTTTTCAAGCGTGAGGTGCACGTCCATCGTGCCGCTGAGGATGGGGGAGCCGGCCGCGCCAAGGCCATAGTGGTCCAGCGCCTCATGCGCGGCCGCAATGACTTCGGGGTGCGTCGAAAGCCCGAGATAATTATAGGAGGCCAGGTTCAGCAGCTTCAGGGTTTCATGGTGGAGCTGCTCCTCCAGGTTGATGCGCGCGCCCGGGGGCGTGGACATCGGTTGCGAGAACAGGTAGTAACCGCTCTTCCGTGCGTTGCCGTACCACCAATCGTCATACGGTCCGAAGATCGCGAAGAGGTCATCGCTGGACGAGTAGTAGAAATTGCTGTAGTCGTATTCAGTGGCTGCGGCGGGGTCCGTGCCCCGTTGGTCCGCCGTCTCGCTTTCCGTGTCCGATTGGTTTGCCATGTCTCTACTCAATGTGTTTCGCGTTTCAAGGAGCGCGGTCTTCGTACTCGTCTACCTGATCTATCTCGTTCTGTTCATGGGATTTGTGCAACGGTTCATCCTAGTTCCTCTGGCGTGGCTTTTTCCAGTCCTCACCGACCGGTTTCTGCCAGCCTGGGGCCGCCTCCAGGCGCGAGCGCCCCTGGCCTTGCTCACGCACGTTGCCGGCGTCCGGATTACGACTAATGGCGCAATTGGTCTCGAAAACCGCGTGGTGATCATGAACCATCAGTCCTTGCTCGACATTGTCCTCGGCATCAGGCTCATGCCGCGCTACCTGGCGGTCATTCCCACTCGCCGCAGATATGCCTGGGGAATCCCCGGGATCTCGACCTTCGTCCGGCTGGCAAGGTTTCCCCTGATCTCCCAGACGCGAAAGGGCATCAGGTCGGACTTGGAAATGCTGGCGGATGCGGCGGATCGGAGCCGACGCGGAGAGGCGTCACTCCTGATTTTTCCTGAAGGGCACCGCACGAAGGACGGCAGTATCCTGCCATTCATGACCCGCGGGATGCGCGTCATCCTGGCCCGCGCCCCGATGCCCGTCTACTGCATCGTCGGCGACGGCATGTGGCATATTCGCACGCTGGCCGACACAATGGTCCGGGTGGCAGGTTCGCACATTCAACTGCGCGTGATCGGGCCTTTCCAGCCACCTGCTCTGGAATCCGAGGTTCCGGACTTTCTGGAGTTCCTGCGGGTGCAGATGATCGCCACATTGGAGGACATCCGGAGCGGTTCCAGCCCACGGTCTTCACCGCTTCTTCGCGATGCCGTCTGACATGGCGCCTTCGCCCGAACTGGAGTTCTATGACGCCCTCACGTGGGGTCTCGATCATCCGGTGGCTGCGGACTCCACGGCGCTGGCCGCCTTTCTCGCCCGGTCGCTCGGCCCTTCCACAGTCGCCGTCATTCACTACGGTTCCCGCGCCCAGGGGCGACAGCCGCGCGCGGATTCCGCTTACGACTTCTTCGTCATCGTCGATAACTACCGCGCCGCCTATGAATCACTGGCCGCGACAGTGGGCACGTCGTACTCGCCGCGTGTGGCAACCGCGCTGGCGCACGTGCTTGCGCCAAACGTGATCGCGGTCACCGATCCCGCCACCGGCCTGCCCGCGAAGTGCTGCGTGCTCTCTCTGGCACACTTCGAGCGCGCCTGCTCGACGCGACGAAAAGACCATTTTGTGCAGGGACGGCTGTTCCAGTTCGTGGTGATCGCGTGGCAACGTGACGCGCAGGCCGCGCTGAACGTGGGAACGGCCATTGCGAGGGCGCGCGGGGAGACGTTTGGTTGGGGCCGGCCTTCCCTGCCCGAACGGTTCACCGTGGATCAATACGTGCGCTCGGTGCTTGGCCGATCGCTTGATGGCGAGATCAGGCCCGAAGTGGGTGACCATGCGGCCACGCTCGCGGCCGCCCAGCATGAGGCCTTGCGTGCCATCTATTCGCCCCTGCTCGAGAAACTGGCTTCGTTTGGCTTCCTGACGGTGGAGCCGGGCGCCGGTGACCTCGCGACTCGCGTGTATCGTCAGCGAGTCTTATCGACGCCGTTCGAGCGGTGGCGCGTCCGCTGGTATTTCCAGCGCAGCAAGGCGCGCGCGACGGCGCGTTTGCTCAAACACGTCGTACTCTACGAGGGGTGGCTGGACTACATCGTGCGGAAAATCGAACGCAGCGGCGACACGAAGATCGAGCTGACGGCACGCGAACAACGCTGGCCACTGATCTTCCTGTGGCCCAGAGTCTTCAAGTACCTGCGAGACCGTCCTCAGCGCAGGAGGTCCCGTGACGCTGATTGAGACTCTCCCGCTCTGGTTTCTGCTCGCCGTCGTGGCCACGATGCCGGTGTTCGCGCTGGTATCGCGCCATCGTCCGAGAGATGCGGACGTGGCGCGCAGGAGCGCCAGTGCGTTACTTGGCTTCTGGATTCGTGACTGGCTGATGTGGGTGATCGGGCCTGCCGAGCGCGTGCTGGTCAGGGCCGGAGTCTCGCCCGACGTCTTCAATTACCTGGGAGTGGCGTTTGGCGCGGCAGCCGGCGTGTTGTTCGCTGAGCGCGCGCTCGCGCTTGCGGGATGGGCCATTCTGCTCGGCGGTCTCGCCGATGTCTTCGATGGCCGCATCGCCAGGGCCAGAGGGCTGACGAGCCGTTACGGCGCGTTCATGGATTCCACACTCGACCGGTTCGCGGAAAGCTTCTCGTTTGTTGGCGTGACCTGGTATTTGTCAGACTCGCCTCTGGGCGCGGCTCTATCGGTGCTCGCGATTAGCGGCTCGCTGCTGGTCAGCTACACACGCGCGCGCGGAGAAGCGGTGGGTGTGACCGGCACCGGCGGCGTGATGCAGCGTGCAGAACGGCTGGTGCTTCTCGCGCTGGGTGCGCTCGCCGACAGGGCGGTCACCACTCGTTTTGGCTGGCCCGAAGGCAGCGTGTTGATGGCAACAGTGGCGCTAATTGCTGTTGGTTCGATGGGCACGGCTGTGTATCGGACTGCTTCGATTGCCAAAACAATCGCGAAGCAGGAAGAAGGTCCGTAGTGGCGGTTGTTGGTGTCGTGCCCGCGGCGGGCCGTGGTTCACGGTTTGCCGCATCGGCTCCGGACGCACCGATCAAGTTGCTGACGTTGGTTGATGGTGAGGCGATGGTGCGCCGCACCGTCAGATCCCTCCTGGACGGTGGCGCGGAACGGTGTGTCGTGGTGGTGTCAGCCGAAAGCGAGCCGGCCGTGCGGTTGGCGCTCACCGGACTGCCAGTCACGATTGTTGCGAATCCGGATCCCGCACGGGGAATGTTTTCATCGATTCAATGCGGTGTGGCGAGCGTCGTGGCGGAGGCTGGCTCGAGCGCGAGCGATCAATGCGTGTTGTTGCCCGGCGACATGCCGTACGTGCGGTCCGAGACGGTGGCTGCGGTGCTCACGGCGGCGATGCGAAGCGGTCTGACAACCTTCGCGAGTCACGCCGGCCGTCGAGGGCACCCGCTCGTGCTTTCAACGGCCTTGCGCGATCGCATTCTGCATGCGCCCTCCGACGCCATCCTCAGTGAAGAACGTTCGCGTTACGAGAGCGTGTCGGTGGATGTCCCCGATCCCGGTGTCCATCGTGACGTCGATCGCCCGGAGGATCTGTAGACAAGAGAGTAAAAATCGGCGACAGTGCCATCGTGTCACGCCAAGCCGCATCAGCCCCGGGTGAGCGGGTGGCGACTGCGACCGATGCCGCCAGGCGCGGCGCGATCAGCCGCTTGCGGCAGGCGCTTCTGTCTGGTCGCAACGCCGATGGGGGCTGGGGTTATTACCCTGGCAAGGCCAGCCGGCTCGAACCCACTTGCTGGGCGCTGCTGGCGCTTGATGCCGGCGCGGATGGACGAGCCCTTCGGCAGTCTGCATCGCCGTGGCTTCTGCGTTGCCAGCGGCCGTCAGGATGGCTTGTCGAAGATCCCGAATGGCCGGTGAACATCGGTTTCAATGCGTTGGCGGCATTCATGCTCCTGCATCATCGTGACGTGGCGAACGACGAAGCACGCCGTCGCCTCGTGGCGGTCGTCGTCGCCAGCAAAGGCGCGTCGGCGCCCCCGTCGGACGCCATGCGCCAGGACAACCGGCTTCAGGGCTGGTCATGGATGGACGCCACCTTCAGCTGGGTCGAGCCCACCTGCTGGGGATTGATCGCGCTCAAGAGGGCGCGCAGTTCCGGGCCTATTGATTCGAACACGCACGCGCGCATTGGGGAGGCTGAGCGGCTGCTCATCGATCGCACGTGCCAGCCGGGCGGATGGAATTTCGGCAACGCCATGGTGATGGGGCAGGACCTTCGGCCGTACGTCCCAACGACCGCGCTTGGACTGCTGGCCATGCAGGACCGCCGGGACCACGAGGCGGTCGTGCGGAGTCTCGCGACACTGGAGACAATCTGGCGCGATGAGATCTCCACCCAGTCACTGGCGCTGTCAGTCATCTGCCTCGCCACCTATCGCCGGCCCGTGGGTCAAGCCATGTCGAGCCTCATCAGTCACACCTCGGCCACGTTGACCTTCGGCAATCACCACAGTCTCGCGCAGGCGCTCTTCGCCCTGTCATCGTTCGACCAGCCACATGCCTTTGGACTCTAGGATCACGAGGCGCGATTGGCTCAAGGCACTGCCGATGGCTGCGGTCCTTGCGTCGTGTGGCCGTCCCTCGCCCTACGAGCGTGCCGATTTCGTCGTGCCCGCGCGCTCATCAGTCGGCCTCTTTCCCGCGCCGACATACGACGTGGATTTCGCGGACGTGATCTTCCGCGGCCTCCGTGAACTCGCGGTCAGCGTCACCGGCAAATCGGTGCTGCTCAAGCCGAACCTGGTTGAATACGCACCGGGGACGGTTATTAACACACATCCGCTTGTGGTGGCCGGCGCCGCTACGGCGTTCCTGCGCGCCGGCGCGCGGGAGGTCGTTGTTGGTGAAGCACCCGGGCATCGCCGGGACATCGAATATCTGCTGTCGGTCACCGGCCTCTCTGACCACTTGCGCGAGATGCGCATCCGGTTCGTGGACTTGAATCACGACGACGTTCGGATGATTGCGCTCAAGAGTCACTTCACAGGGCTCGACAAGATCGCGTTACCGGTGGAGGTCCTGCGCTCGGACTTCGTCGTCTCGATGCCGAAACTCAAGACGCACCATTGGGCCGCGATGACGGCGAGCATGAAGAATCTTTTCGGTGTCGTGCCTGGTGCCATTTACGGCTGGCCGAAGAACTTTCTGCACTATCACGGCATCGAGAATTCCATTCTGGATTTGAACGCGACGGTCCGGCCGCAATTCACGATCGTGGATGCCGTGGTGGCCATGGAAGGCGATGGTCCGATCATGGGCCAACCCCGACAGACGGGATTTCTAGCGATGGGATCGGATCTGGTGGCAGTCGACGCCACCTGTGCCCGCATCATCGGACTCGACCCGGCGAAGATCGTCTACCTGCGGGAAGCTTCGACGTTCCTGGGACACATCGGCCCATCGCGCGTTGACCAGCGCGGTGAGAATCCGTCGCGGTATCGCACGCGGTTTGACGTGCTGCCGCACTTCAAGTCGCTGCAACTGGCGGACGGCAAATGACCGGGCCTCGTGTGCTTGCCGGCCTGGGCCTGGTGCTGATGCTGGCGACGGCGGCAATCGGGACGCCGGCCGATGCCGACCTGTGGGGCCATCTGACGTTCGGCCGGGACATCATACACACCGGCCAGATCATCCAGGCGGACTCCTACGCATTCACGAGCGATCGGCTGTGGATTAATCACGAGTGGCTCTCCGAAGTGTTGTTCGCGCAGATCTACGGCATCGGCCGATCGACCGGCCTTGTGGCCTTCAAGATGTTGATCATCGCCGCATTGTTCGTGCTGCTCTGGCGGCACTTGAAGCGGCTGCAGGGGGCCGCGGCCGTCACCGCCATTCTGCTCGTGATCGCGTTCGTCGGTACGTTCTGGCGCACCCACAACATCCGGCCGCAACTATTCTCCGTCCTGTTCTTCGCCGTTCTGTTGGTCACATTGACCAGAGTCGATGCCGGGCGGCGCCGGGGTTTGTTGCTGCTGCCACCACTGATGGCGCTCTGGGTCAATTTCCACGGCGGATGGATCGTCGGTCTTGGAATCCTGGGGTTGTGGACCGGTGTACGAGTCCTGGACCTTCGGATCGGATTGACCAGCCGCCTCCTGCTGACGGCGGCGGGGCTCGCAGCGGTGGCGGCCACGTTGCTCAATCCGTACGGCGCCGGCATGTGGCGGTTTCTCGCCCAGACCGTTCGCCTGGGGCGTCCCGACATCGAAGAATGGGGTTCCGTGCTCACGTATCCGGTGGCACTCGGAGCGCCGTGGCTACTCACGCTGTCGGTCGCCTCGATCGCCGTCTGGTGGGCCGGGCGCCCACGCCGGTGGGACTACGTTGGCCTTGTGGCTCTCCTGGCCTTCGCCTCGTTTCGCGTGAGCCGGCTGGATGCCTTCTTCGCGCTCGCGGCTGTCATTCTCCTCGCGCCGGAGATCATGTCCCTGGTCGAACGTTTCGTGGCCCGCTGGCGCGCGGTCACGGCGCCAGCGGCGTCAACGGCTCCGGCTGCGGGCGTCATGGCCATCACGGTGATCACAGTGGTCGCGATGCTGGTGCCGGCGGCGCAAGTCATCGGGCCGTACGCCAGCTGCCTGACGATTGCCGGACCGTGGGTGCCCGAAGCCGAGGCGAGCCAGTTCATCTTGAAGAATCGCCTTCAGGGGCGAATGCTCACGTGGTTCGATTGGGGCGAGTACGCGATTTGGCACTTCGGCCCGGACCTGCAGGTGTCGATGGACGGCCGGCGCGAGACCGTCTACACCGAGGGCACCATTCAGGCACACCGCCGTTTCTACGCGGCCGATGCAACAGCCCCTTCTTATCTGCGTGCGCTCAATCCTGACTACATCTGGTTACCGAAGCGATTGCCCGTCACCCAGACGCTGCGAGCGGCCGGCTGGGTGGCCGCGTTCGACGGGCCCGTGTCGGTGGTCTTTGCGCGCGCAGGCGCAGGCCCCTTTGAGCCGGTCACCGATTCACGCGCCGCCGTGCGATGCTTTCCGGGTCCATGAATCTGACCCGGCCTCTCACGCCTGCGCAGGCCAGACTGATTCGGATTCACCTCGCGTTGATTCCCGTCTACGGCTGGCTGCTTTTCGTGTGGACAAGTTACGCCGTGGATATTGGCGTCCGCGGGCGCCTCGATCGATCCGGCCACATCAAAGGACACGACTTCGCGCACTTCTACGTGCTGGGCGAGATCGCGAACGACCATGCGGGCCAGGACCTCTACAGTTTCGAAGCCCAAGCTCGACGCATGGACGCACTTGTGCCTGACTATGAGAATCGCTTTCTACCGGTCCACGCGCCGCAGGTCGCCATGTTCTTTGCTCCACTTGCAGGGTGGACATACGGTCGAGCCGTTACCCTCTGGCTCCTTCTATCAGCCGGAATCTATGGCGCGTGCTGCTACGCCATGTGGGCCACGTTTCCCAATCTCCACCGGTATGGCTGGATCGTTGCGCTACTGGCGGCAGCATTCCCGGCGTTTTATTCGCTTATTTCGTCCGGTCAGACCTC
>JBKJJZ010000292.1:0-13040 GCA_046597705.1 Vicinamibacterales bacterium
CGCACCCAGCGGAGGGGGCCGCGCGCAGGGCGTGGCGGTGTGAGCCTTGACACGCCAAGACAGTTGCTACGTACTACAGGCAAGTGAAAACCGCTGTAAATGGACGCCCTGCGTCACGCCCCGCAGTTTCCTTACGCGCGCAGGCACAAGACACGTGTCGCAAATGGCACAGACGGGGCGGCCTGGAGTCGGTACGTTAGTGCAGAGGTTTTCTGTATGACGCCCGAACAAGTGAGCAACATGAATATCTGGCTTGCGGTCATCGCGATCGCCGGCGTCATCCAGGTGGCCGCGCTGGCCACGGTCGCAGTGGTGGGGTATCGCCTGTACGCGAAAACCAGCGCCACGCTCGATCGCGTTGAGCAGCAGATTGAGCCAGTCAAACGTCGCGTGACTGAAGTTCTGGACAACGTGAACCAGGAAGTGGCGCGCCTGCGACGCGTCGGCGACCGGGTGGAAGATTCGGTGTCTGCCGTGGGCCATGGTGTAAGCGCGGCAACGTCAGCCGTCAAGACCGCGGTGCTGCCAGGCTGGGCCGTGACCAAGGGCTTGTTGGCTGCCGTGTCGGCCTTCACGAGCCGCGAACGGCGCAGTGGACGGGCTCAGCTGCGATCCGCGCGGCAGGAATTCGATGAAACAAGGTACGTAAACGAAGGGGGCAATGATGCGAGAGATGAAGACCTACGATTCTGAAACTAGCGGCGGTAACGGCTTCTTGATGGGCGTCGTCTGCGGCGCAGCCATCGGGGCCGCGGTGGGACTGTTGCTTGCGCCGAAGGCCGGTTCGGAACTGCGGCAGCAGCTGTACGAGTCGTCGGGCCGGCTCCGCCGGAAGGCAACTGAAGGGTACGAAGCTGCAGCCGAGACGGTCTCGAGCGCGGTGGACGACGTCATGGAGCGGGGCAGTGATGCACTACGCCGTGGCAAGGAGACCTACGAGAACATCCGTCAGACGGCAACGGACGCTTCGAGAGAAGCGGCGGACGCCGTGCGCGGAACCAACGGTCGCGTCTAACGCGTTCTGGTGTCGCCGGGTCTAAAAGCCCGGCGACACTATTTCCCTGCCACGACCTTGTTGCGAAGCAGGGTCACGCCGGGAATCTCCACCTCGAATGTATCTCCCGGTTTCATCGCCTGCGTCGTGCCAGGGGTGCCGGTGAAGATCACGTCACCCGGCTCCAGCGTGATGTAGCGGCTGGTATAGCTGACGATGTTGTCGATGGAAAAAATCAACAAATCCGTCGTCGTCTCCTGCACGACCTTGCCGTTCAGACGGCCGATCAATTTCAACTTGTCGTAGTCAACATTGGTGACCAACGCCGGGCCCATCGGCCCGAACGTGTCGGCGGCTTTGGCGCGCAGCCACTGCAAGTCCGCCTTCTGCCAGGCGCGCTCACTCACGTCATTGCAGGCCGTCACGCCAAAGATGTGTTCCTTCACCTGTGCCTCGGTGATGTTGTGGGCTCTCTTGCCAATGACGATGCAGATCTCCGCTTCGTAGTGGACGGTGGTGGCATCAGCCGGATACACGATGTCCGCACCGTGCCCGCTCAGCGTGGACGGAAACTTCGCAAAGAGGCCCACATACTTCGCGGGCGACGCTTCGCCGATGTGGCTCTTGTAATTGAGACCGGCGGCAATCACCTTCGTCGGTTCAGCGGGTGGCAGGAACCGCACATCGGCCACGGAGACGCGCCTGGTCGTGGGCGTGGCTTTCGAGGAAATCGGCGAACCGGTGAGCTCGCGGATCGTCGTGTCGTTCTCGAGAATGCCCCAGGCCGTCCGGCCTGCGGACTCGTACTTCACGTACTTCACGCTCGCCTGTGCGGAAAGTCTGCTGGTCTGCCCCACTGCGACCAGAATCAGGGCCACGACGAGCGCCGCGAGGGTTTTCGTCGGCGTCATCGGCCACCCCCCTGGCGCGGCACGATCACCTTCGGCTGATCGCCCAGCATCTTGTTGAGCGCTGCGATTGCGCCATCAATCACCTTCTGGAGTTCCTGTTGGCGCGCGACCGCATCGCCTTCGAGTTCACCAAGCACGGTCATCAATCCAGCGGTAGGACGAGCTTGCGAACCCACGATGCCGCCAAGCGTGGTTCCCACTTCCTCGGTGAGACGCGGATACATGCGGTAACCCATCGCCGGCTGGGGACGCCGGAGCTTATCCATGAGCGCAGCCAGCTGGGCCCTGGCGCTGCCTGCCTGTTCGAGCACCTGATCGATGTTTGCCATGCCGGCCTTGCGCGCCTGGGCTTCGGCGTTAGTCACCTGCTGGGTGAGGTCGTCGACGGTGGTCACCAGTTGCCCGGCGCGGATCGCCAGGTCGCGCGTCTTCTTCGCGGCATCAAACTGCGCTTGATAGTCGGCCATCGGCAGGTTCACGTCGGGGTCGCCGCGAAGCTCCAGCGGCTTCGACACGGTCTTGCCCGCGGCGGTCAGTGTGACGGTGTATTTGCCTGGGAGGGCGGGCACTTGGCCTGCACCACCTCGCCCGCCGCCGCGCCCACCACGGCCGCCCGCCGGGGCGGGCCCCGTGGACGCGGACCAGCTCAAGTCCCACATCGTCCGGTTCACTCCCGCGCGCCCACGCTCGGTGATGCGTCCCACCATTGTCCCCGCCGCATCAGCGATCGTGATGGTGACGGCGGGCGCCCCCGTCGACGGCGAATCAGCCTTGAGGTAGTAGTTGATCATCGCGCCCGACGGCGGATTCTCGCCCAGCCACGTGCTGGTCCCGAGGTTGGAGTCCTTGTCCCAGCTCTCCCACCGGGTGGCGCGATGCACGTCGAACAGGGCCGCGTCGGAGGCCATGGCCTCGGACAGGTTCTGAATCGCAGCGATGTCGTCGAGAATCCACACGCCGCGGCCATGGGTGGCGATGATGAGGTCGTTGTCACGCGGGTGCACCTTGATGTCGCGCACGGAGACTCGCGGCAGGTTCAGCCGCATGTCGTGCCAGCTCTTGCCGGCGTCGAGACTGACTTGCAGGCCGCGCTCCATACCCGCGTAGAGCACGTTCGGGTTCTTCGGATCCTCGCGCACGACCACCGCATAGTCGTCCTGAGGCAATCCAGCCGACAGGTTCTCGCAGCGGCTGCCGTAGTCGTCGCACCGAAAGACATGCGGCTTGAAATCATTCAGGCGGTGCTGATCCACGGTGATGTACGCGCGGCCATTCACATGACTCGAGGCGTCGATCTTGCCGACCCAGGACTCGGCCGGGAATCCGGGAATCTTCGCATTCACTTTTGTCCAGGCGCCGCCGTCATTGCGCGTCACCTGCACATTCCCATCGTCGGTGCCGACCCAAATCACGCCCTTCTCCCTGGGAGATTCGGCGATGGTCAGAATCGTGGCGTGGAACTCCGCTGCGGTGTTGTCGAGGTAGATTTCTCCGCCGGAGTCGAGCAGCTTGTGCGGCTCGGCGTTGGTCAGGTCGGGGCTGATGATGTCGAAGGTGTAGAACTCGTCCTTGCTGCGGAACAGGACGTTGCCGCCCCAGTACGTCACGTTGGGATCGCTGGGCGAAATGTGAATCGGCGCGTCCCAGTTGAAGCGATACTTCGCGCGGAACATGCCCTGCCCTACCGACCCGATCATCCGGGGATAGGGCGGGATGCTTCGTGAGCGGCCCGTGTTGGTGTCGGTCACGGTGAAGTAACCGCCCTGCGAGTTTGAATAGACAATGTTCGGTTTGCCGGGAACCGGGACCGCGTAGAAGCCATCTCCGCCGCTGACCGTATACCAGTCGTCAGTCAGGATCGAGCCCGCCTTGGTGCGGCTCGGTCCGCACCAGTTGCCGTTATCCTGCAGACCGCCGCAGACGAAGTACGGATCGCGATCGTCGTAGAACACCTGATAGAACTGCGAGAGAACGACGTTGCGGAAGATGTGGTAGTCAATCCCGCCGTTGTAGCTGACCTGGTAGCCGCCGTCCGAACCGCTCAACACGCGGTCGGAATCTTTCGGATCGATCCACAACGCCTGATGGTCGCCATGCACGCTGTTGCCGGTTCGAATGAACGTGCGCCCGCCATCCGTGGACTTCGACTGACCGCCCGAGAGCGTGAATACGGTGTTCTCGTCATTCGGGTCGGCAATGACGTCCGAGTAATAGAACGGCCGGAAGTTCAGGTTCCGATCGTCGCTGACCATGGCCCACGTTTCGCCATAGTCGTTCGACCTGAACAGCGTGCCGGCGGTGGGATATTCGGTCACCAGATAGACGACGCGCGGATTACTCTGCGCGACCGACACGCCCGGACGCGCCATCGGCTGATTCGGCGTGGTCGTGATCTTCCTCCACGTTTCGCCCAGGTCGCGGCTGACGTAAAGCGCCGTGTCCTTGCCGCCGTCATCGAAGCGCCAGGGCTTGCGGCGGAACGTCCACATGCCGGCGTAGACATTGCGTGGATTGCTCAGGTCCATGTCGATGTCCGAGCAGCCCGTCTGCTGATTCAGGTAGAGCACCTTCTTCCAGGTGCGGCCCGCGTCGGTCGTCTTGAATACACCGCGCTCTTCGTTGTCCCCCCACTCGTGCCCCATCGCGCATACCAGTGCGGTGTCGGGATCCTTGGGATGAACCACGATGCGCTTGATGCGCTCCGAGTCGGTCAGGCCGAGATGTTTCCAGGTGAGCCCTCCGTCCGTGGAGCGATACACGCCGTTGCCGTAACCGACGGAATTGCGCGGATCGCCTTCGCCTGAACCGAGCCAGACGACGTTGTGATCGGACGGAGCAAGCGCAAGCGCTCCGACGGAATACGCAAAGTAGTTTTCGAAAACCCCCTGAAAGGTGGTGCCGGCATCAGTGGTCTTCCAGACGCCGCCATCTGCGCCACCGACGAAGAAGGTCTTTGGATCACCAGGCACGCCCAGAATCGCCGACACGCGCCCGCCCATGTTTGCGGGACCCACCGAGCGATAGTTCAGTGAACGCAGCGCGTCCGTCACCGCATCGCCAGTGGTCGCACGCACCGGCTGCCCACCGGCCGGGGGACCACCGAACTGCGCGGCAAGCGGTGGGGCAACAACGAGGGCTGCTACGAAAGCACCCGGCAACAGAATGGTGAGGACACGTCGGGAAATACGCATGATGCAACTCCAGCGGGAGTCTACCCTCCTTCGCTCCTTCGGAGCTACGGCGGGCAAGCACCGGGCCAGCTACCTGGCGTTTACCGGAATGCGGCCCACTCCGAGCGGCTGTTGGCGTGTATACCAGCGCACGTAAAGGCGCCCGGCCAGAAGGTCGTCGCGCTCACTGTCGCGAAGAGACAAATGGCCCTTCGCCGAGAGAAAGCCGGGGCTCACGAGCGGCGCGACGACGGGACCGAGCTGGCTGGCGTCACCGCGATGCAGGGCCACAAGGATCATGTCGGCGGATTGCACACCGGACACGGTCACGTCGTACGTGAGGATCTTCGCAGCCGCGTCCCAGGTGAACGCGGTCTTCACATCCGGCGCTCCAGTGAGCGCTGCACGCGAGTCGACCTGGATCGGGCTACGCGGTTCGCGCGGGTCATCGCGCGCGAGCACCGGCGTTGATGCGGGAGGCCGGCGCAGTGACCCCAGCCGTTCCATGGACGCGCCGATCGCCATCAAGCGTGGTTCATCGAACGCCCGGCCGAGGAACTCGATGCCCACCGGAAATCCATCGGCCGTGAATCCGGCCGGCACCACGAGCGCAGGCAAACCGGTGCTGGCGCTGAGCTGGCAATTGTTGCCCCCGCCTTGCACCTCACCCAACCGGACGGCCTTGCGGCGAATCGGCGGATAGACGACGGCGTCCACGCGCTCGGCGTCCATGGCCGCCAGCAGTGACCGGCGCAACACCTCGCGTCGTTCGAGGGTGGCCCGATACGCATCGGATGTTCGCTCGGCGGTCGCATTCCGACGCCGGAACTGCGCATCGAGATCGAGGTGATACAAACCGCGATCCAGAATCTCGCCAAGCGACGCGACCGGTGCGCCCGGCCGCTGCGTCAGGTAATCCATCAGATCGAACTTGAATTCGAAATCGATCACGGCGGTGGTGCCCATCAGGGAAGCCAGGTCCGGCACGACGACCTCAACCGGAACGACACCTGCGGCCTTGAGGCGTTCGATGGCGGCACGGACGACGTCTCCCACTTCGGCGTCCTCTGGCGTGTCGCCAAACAGAGGCGTCAGCACACCGATGCGCATCCCGCGCAAGGTAGTTGAGGACAGTCCACCCAGGAACGACTTCGGTCGGCGCACGCTCGACGCCATCGTCACCGCATCGGTGGGATCGGGCCCGACCGTTGCGTCCAGCATGATTGCAAGGTCACGAACGGACCGCGCGATTGGGCCCGCCACATCCTGGGTGTGTGACAACGGGATGACGCCGCTCCGGCTCGACAAGCCCATCGTGGGACGAAGTCCGACGAGATTGTTGTGTGCGGCCGGGATGCGGATCGAGCCGCAGGTGTCCGAGCCCATGCCCGCCGCGGCGAAGCCCGATGCCACGGCTGCGCCGGTGCCGCCGCTCGACCCTCCGGGGTTGCGCGACAAGTCGTACGGATTGCGCGTGCGCCCGCCGAGGGAACTGACCGTGACGATTCCCGCAGCCAACTCATGGAGATTGGTCTTGCCGATAATGATGGCGCCGGCCTCTCGCAAGCGCGCCAACTGGAAGGCGTCGTGCCGAGGCTGCAACGTGGCCAGTGCCACGGACCCGCCGGTCGTCGGCATGTCGACGGTGTCGTAGTTATCTTTCACCACGATGGGAATGCCATGCAGGGGGCCGCGCACCCGGCCGGCTGCGCGCTCACGGTCGAGGGTGTCGGCGGCGTCAAGCGCATGCTGATTCAGCGCAATCATCGCGTTGACGGCCGGCCCCGCCTGATCGTATGCCTCGATGCGCGCCAGGTATTGGAGGACCAGCTGCCGCGACGTCACACTCCGGTCAGCCAAGGCTCTGCCTAGTGCCTCGATGCCGGCCTCCTGCACATCAAACAGTTCGGCTGTCGCCGGTTGACGCGGTGGTGATGGGACGGCAGTAGCGCAGCCGGCAGCCAGCAGCGCGACGATGAGCAGCCTGAGACTTGTCGGAGTCCAGGAGACCAGGGGTCCCGGAGTCATTTTCTGGTCGCTTCGACGCGCCTGGGATCGATGCGCCAGATGGCGGTTGGCGTGGCGCTGAGCCACAGCGATTTCAACCCGATCGCGAGTGCCCCGCCCCCGGGCCCCGAGAACTGCTGCACCATCTTGTTCGTGACTGGATCGATGCGTGTAAGAGGCGTGCCACTCGCGCTCAGCCAGACCGAGCCTTCACCCACCACGATGGCGCCGCTCGCGCCGGCCACACCACTCTTGATGGTCTCGATCACTTTGTTCGTCTTCGGATCGATGCGAGACACGGTGCCGTCGCCCCCGTTCATCGTCCAGACGCTGCCCTCGCCGACCGCCACGGATACGGGCCGGCGACCGACTTTGATCTCTTCCTCAACGACGTTCGTCTCCGCGTTCACCCGAGTCACTGTATTGCCGGTAGACGATGAGACCCAGAGGGCGCCCATGCCGAACACCATCGCACTCACGCCGGCGGGGACGGTGACCTCTGCGACGACCGCATTGGTATCAGGGTCGATGCGCGCGAGTGTGCCGGCCGTGTCGGTAATCATCCAGATACTGCCCGTGGCCGAGGCGAGCGGACCTGCGCTGCGAACGGTCACGGCAACGGCCAGTGGAGACTTCTCTGCCACCTTTTCCGCCGGCACGCTCAGTCGCGTCAGGCCCTTTGAATCGCAGAGCGCCACCCACAGGCTCTTGAATGCGGAGACGACGGGCTGGCAGGGACCGCCGCCCGGGGCACCAGCCGACAGTGGCGTGCCCGGCATGTTCGTCTTCGGATCGATGCGTGTGAGCGTGGCCGCCGCACGATTAGTGAGCCACACGCCATCTGAAGTGACCGCAATGCGGCGATCCGCGCCACCGTCGATGACCGCATCGGGTTTAAGGCTCGTAAGCGCAAGCCTGATTGGAGGCGGCGCAGGGGTTGGTGTGGCCGCTTGAGGTGGTGTCACGGCCTGACCCTTAACGGTCACGAACATGGCCCCAACCAGAAGAAGTCCGGCGAGCGTCGTCTGTTTGCCCGATGTACGCATGGGCGTCCATAATAGTCTGCGACGGCCGCACGGCGGGGGCGAAGGTCGCAGGTCGCAGGTCAATGATGAGTTCAAAGCGGATAGTGTTTCTTGCAGCCGCCGTGCTAGTGACGGCCATTGGCGTTCGGGCGAACGCGGAGCAGGCCGCGGTCGCCGCCCAGGGTGCTGAGTTCTTCGAGGCACGCGTGCGGCCGATCCTGGCGGCCAATTGTTACGAGTGCCATGCTGAAGCGGCGAAGGGCGACCTCCGCATGGATTCGCGAGAGGCCCTTCTGAAAGGGGGCGAGTCCGGTCCCGCCCTCGTTCCCGGAGATCCCGACAAGAGTCTGTTGATACAGGCGGTCAGGCAATCGGATCCGAGCGCGCCCCGCATGCCGAAGGGCAAATCGAAACTGAAGCCCGACGAGATTGACGTGTTGGTCGAGTGGGTGCGCGCGGGTGCCGTGTGGCCCGCCTCTTCGAAGTCTGCGCCAGCGGCGGCCGCGCCTGCGAAGGTGATGGAGATCACGCCCGCGCATCGGGAGTTCTGGTCGGTGCGTGCGTTGTCGAAGCCCATGGTGCCCGCGGTCAAGGCCGCGTCGTGGCCGAAGACCGATATTGATCGCTTCATTCTGGCGCGGCTCGAGAAGGACGGCCTGCGTCCCGTGGCGATGGCGGACAAGCTGGCGTTGATTCGGCGGGTGACGCTGGATTTGACCGGCGTGCCTCCCACGCCTGACGAGGTGGACGCGTTTACGAAAGACGGATCGTCCCATGCGTTCTCGACGCTGGTCGATCGCCTGCTGGTTTCACCTCGGTATGGCGAGACGTGGGGCCGCGTGTGGCTGGACGTGGCGCGCTACGGCGAGGATGACTATCGCAGTCTCGATCCGATGGGTCGCGGCTACAACCCGTATCCCAATGCGTATCTCTACCGCGACTGGGTGATCAAGGCGTTCAACGACGATATGCCGTACGGCGATTTCGTGCGGGCGCAACTGGCGGCAGACCTGATCGACCCCTCGCAGCGCGTTCGCAACGCGCCGGCCCTGGGCTTTCTGGGCCTCGGCCCCTGGTACTACGACAACGGCGCGGTCGAAATCACTCGCGCGGACGAACGCCACGATCGCGTGGACGCGGTCAGCCGCGGGTTCCTGGGACTGACGGTCGGCTGCGCTCGCTGCCATGACCACAAGTACGATCCCATCCCCACCTCCGACTACTACGGCATGGCCGGCGTGTTCCTCAACACCGAATACCACGAGTATCCGCAGGCGCCGCAGGCGATTGTTGATGAGTTCAAGGCGCAGGAAAAGAAGATCGAGAAGAAGCGGGAACTGCTCGGCGAGTACGAGCAGAAAGAGTCGGAGCAGCTGGCCCAGACACTGGCGTTCCAGGTGTCGAAGTACATGGTGGCTGCGTGGCGCGTCACCGGCGAACCCAAAGCCGACAAGACCCGTGTGGTCCAGACGGAGAAGCTCGACTACGAACTCTTTGATCGGTATCTCCGCTTTCTGGCAAAGCCGCCCACCTTCTATCCGTACCTCAAGTCGTGGCAGGAAATGGTCACGGGTGGCGGCACGGAGGCCGAGGCCAAACGCCTGGCCGGCGAGTTTCAGGATCTGGTGGTCGACGTCCTTCTCGCCAGGCGTGAGATCAAGATCGAGAACGACATCATCGCGGCCAAAGCGCTGCCGGGCACAAAGCCCAAGGAGCGCTTGAACAAACCGAATGCGTTTGTCACGAACGACGACTTCTGTCCCGGCTGTGGCCTGGAACTCAAGTCGATGCCGATTGACCGCACGAATCTGTTTACCGACGTCTTCGCGCGCGACCTCGAAAACGAAAACAATCCCGCGGTGGCGCCCAAGCTCGGGCTGCTCTACTTTTCGGGCTGGGGGCTCGAGCGCCAGTTGGGGCCGGATCGCCGTGCGCTGATTCAGGCACTGCGCGACGATCTCGAGGCGATGGAAAAAGCCATGCCCGAGCCATATCCGTACGTGCATGGCGTCCACGAGCTGGCGACCCCGCCGGTGAATCTGAAGGTCGCGATTCGCGGCAGTCAGTATCGATCGGGCGCGGAAGTGCCGCGAGGATTCCTGTCCGTGCTTGGCAAGCCGGAGCGCCAGACCTTTTCCAAGGGCAGTGGACGGCTGGAGCTGGCAGACGCGATCGTCCAACAGCCCATCGCCGCTCGGGTCATCGTCAATCGCGTCTGGAAGGGCCACTTCGGCACGGGCCTCGTGGAGACGCCCAGTAACTTCGGGTGGAACGGCGAACGGCCGAGCCATCCCGAACTGCTCGAATACCTGGCGCAGTACTTCATCGACCATGGCATGTCGATCAAAGCTCTGCACCGCGAGATTCTGCGAAGCTCCGTCTACCAATTGAGCACCACCAACAGCCCGGCCAATTACGACAAGGACGCCGGCAATCGCCTCTACTGGCGTGCCAATCGGTCTCGCCTGAGTGCCGAGCAACTGCGCGACTCCGTGCTGTTCGTCGCGGGATCGCTGGAATCGAAGATGGGCGGGCCCGCCACCACGCTGACGCCGCTGTCCGGGCGGCGCACGATCTACGGTCGCGTGAGCCGGTATCGCCTCGATGAATTCCTGCAACTCTTCGACTTCCCCAGCCCCATGCAATCGGCCGAAAAGCGGTTCAATACGAATGTGCCGCTCCAACGGCTGTTCCTGATGAACAGTGATTTCATGCAGCAGCAAGCCGAACGCCTGGCCGAACGCGTCATCGCGGAGCCGACCGACGTGGCTCGCATCAACAAGGCCTACCGCCTGATCTTCGGCCGCACGCCGACCGCAGACGAGGTGAAGGCGGGCGTCGACTTCCTGGAAGCCGAGCCGATGCGCCAGTACGAAGAGCGCAAGGCGAAGGAATTGAAAGACGCAAAAGACGCGGAAGACGCGGCTGCGGCCAGGAAGGCCGCGATGGCGCCTGGATCACCTCCTGGCGCCAAGCCGGCTGCGGCGACACCCGTGGCGACACCAGTCACGCCTGCGCCGCCACCTGCGGTTCCACTGGTCGTTCCACCTGCGCCACCCGGAGACGGGATGATGGCCGGAGTGGTTCCAGGCGCACCTGGCGTGAAGGACGAAAAAAAGAAACCGGTGACGGCGTTCGGCCGCTATCTGAAAATCCTGCTGAGCTCGAATGAGTTCCTGTTCCTGAACTGAGCCACCATGTCCCACCGATCCTCCGCTCCCGTCACCCGCCGCGATGCGCTCTGCAAGATTGGCAACGGCTTTGGCATGTTGGCGTTTGCAAGCCTGGTGGGCGAATCGCTGGCCACCGCTGGCATTCTGGAACAGTCACAGGCCGGCCCGGGCCCCCGCGCGCTGGACCATCCCGCGAAAGCCAAGCGCGTCATCTTCCTCTTCATGAATGGCGGCCTGTCGCAGGTGGACAGCTTCGATCCCAAGCCGATGCTCGACAAGTTCCACGGCAAGCCGCTGCCGGGCGGCGAGGTGGCGACGGAACGCAAGACGGGCACGCTCCTCCGGTCGCCTTTCACGTTCAAGAAGTACGGCCAGTGCGGCATGGAAGTCAGCGAGCTGTTCCCCCACGTGGGCGAGTGCGCGGATGACATCTGCTTCGTGCGGTCAGTCCATACCGACATTCCCAATCACGAACCGTCGATGCTCATGATGAACACCGGTCACACCCAGGCGGGCCGGCCGTCGATGGGCGCATGGCTGACCTATGGCCTGGGTTCGGATAACAAGAACCTGCCCGGCTACGTCGTGCTCTGCCCCTCGATGCCCACTACCGTCGGACCACCGATGTGGAACAACGCGTTCCTGCCGGCGGTGCATCAGGGAACGTTCATCTCAGACAAGGTGGAACGGCCCGACCAGATCATCGGAAAGGACTTTGACCCGAAGAAGCTGGTGTCGTTCATCAACAACAAGGACTTCACGCTGCCCGAACAACGGCGCGAACTCGATCTGCTGGAGAAGCTCGACAAGATGCGGCAGAACGGCGAGGCCAGGGATCCCCAGCTGGAAGCGGCCATCAACTCGATGGAGGTCGCGTATCGGATGCAGACCGAAGCGCCCGACGTATTCGACATCCGCAAAGAAACTGAAGCCACGCTCAAGCTCTACGGCATGGGCAGCACGGCGCGCGGTTGCCTGATGGCCGTGCGCCTGGTCGAGCGCGGCGTGCGGATGGTGCAGGTGTACTACGCGGCTGGCGACCCGTGGGATCACCATAACGACATTCAGCTCCACCGCAAGAACGCGAAGGATTCCGACCAGCCGTTCGCCGCCGTCATCAAGGATCTGAAATCACGCGGCCTCTTCAAGGACACGCTGGTGGTGTGCGGCTCGGAGTTCGGACGCACGCCGGTGGTGGAAGTGGGGGGCGGCGGAGGCGGCACGCAGAATGGCCGCGATCACAACCCCTTCGGCTTCACGATGTGGCTGGCCGGCGGCGGCATCAAGGGCGGCATGACCTACGGCGCCACCGATGACTTCGGCTTCAAAGCGATCGAGAACCCCGTGCACGTGCATGACCTGCACGCGACGATTCTTCACTTGATGGGCATCGACCACACGAAGCTCACCTACCGCTTCAGTGGCCGCGACTTCCGGCTCACGGATGTGGCGGGCCGGGTGGTACACGAGATACTCGCTTAGATGAAGCGGTGATCTGAAGTCAGGGCAATCTCGACTTCGTGTCGAACGCAGGGCGTCCCTTTAGCACTACTTTGTCAGGTCCCCTGCGGAATTGAGGGTTCAGGACTGAGGATTGAGGATCGGGATCGCAGAGTGCTGATGGCGTGAATGAGGAACGGATTGGGGTTGACCGGGCACTCCGTACGCCGCCTCGTCAATCCGTCTATCCGATCGGCAATCCGCCATCGGCAATGCGTGCAATCCCGATCCTCATCCCTCAATCCTCAGTCCTCAATTCC